>NZ_JAWJWL010000020.1:0-156069 GCF_034721475.1 Burkholderia alba
AAGAAGGTCTGCGCTTCGCCATCCGTGAAGGCGGTCGTACCGTCGGCGCCGGCGTCGTCGCCAAGGTCATCGAGTAATTTCGACGATCGGCCGTTTGTAGTAATATTCAGCGCCCGGGGCCGGGCGCCTGCGCTCAGCAGATGTCCGGCCTCACGTTCTTTTTATGATCTGGCGATGCAATATCGCCTCGCTCTTTTCAAGGAATCGTCATGCAGCAACAGAAAATCCGCATTCGCCTGAAGGCCTTCGACTATCGTCTGATCGATCAATCGGCTGCCGAAATCGTCGACACGGCAAAGCGGACTGGTGCAATCGTCCGTGGCCCGGTGCCGCTGCCGACTCGCATCCAGCGTTTCGACATCCTCCGTTCGCCGCACGTCAACAAGACGTCGCGCGATCAGCTCGAAATCCGCACCCACCAGCGCCTGATGGACATCGTCGATCCGACCGACAAGACGGTCGACGCGCTGATGAAGCTCGATCTGCCGGCAGGCGTCGACGTGGAGATCAAGCTGCAGTAAGGCTTCCAGCGTTTTTGCCTCGGCAGACAACGCTAAGTCTTTGATTGCTTGCGAAAAACGAAAAGCCTCGCTATAATGCAAGGCTTTTCGCGTATTAGCGTAAAAAAGCTGGTTGGTCTGCGTCGCCGCAGGCCCTGGCGTTTTGTAAATTAGCCCCGACCAATCGCAGTCGGGAATGGAGAAAACGATGAGCCTTGGACTCGTAGGTCGCAAGGTTGGCATGACCCGTATTTTCACGGCTGAAGGGGATTCGATTCCCGTCACCGTGCTGGACGTGTCGGACAACCGCGTGACGCAGATCAAGACTGTTGAAACCGACGGCTACACGGCCGTTCAGGTTGCATTCGGCTCCCGCCGCGCCTCGCGCGTGACGAAGCCGCTGGCAGGTCATCTCGCCAAAGCCGGTGTCGAAGCCGGTGAAGTCCTCAAAGAATTCCGCATCGATGCCGCCAAGGCTGCCGAGCTGTCGAACGGCGCAGTGGTGGGTCCGGATCTTTTCGAAGTAGGCCAGAAGGTCGACGTGCAAGGCGTGTCGATCGGTAAGGGCTACGCCGGTACGATCAAGCGTTACAACTTCTCCTCCGGCCGTGCCACGCACGGTAACTCGCGCTCGCACAACGTGCCGGGTTCGATCGGTATGGCGCAGGATCCGGGTCGTGTGTTCCCGGGCAAGCGCATGACCGGTCACATGGGTGATGAGACGGTGACGGTGCAAAACCTCGAAATCGCTCGTATCGACGCTGACCGCAAGCTGCTGCTCGTCAAGGGTGCAGTTCCGGGTGCGAAGGGCGGCAAGGTTTTCGTGACGCCGGCCGTGAAGACGCGTGCCGTGAAGGGGGCGAAATAATGGAACTCAAGCTCCTGAATGCCAATGGTCAGGAAGGTTCGGTGGTTAACGCGTCGGACGTCGTGTTCGGCCGTGACTACAACGAAGCGCTGATCCATCAGGTCGTGGTGGCTTACCAGGCGAACGCTCGCCAGGGTAACCGCGCGCAGAAGGATCGCGAGCAAGTCAAGCACACCACCAAGAAGCCGTGGCGCCAGAAGGGTACGGGCCGTGCTCGTGCCGGTATGTCGTCGAGCCCGCTGTGGCGTGGCGGTGGTCGGATTTTCCCGAACTCGCCGGACGAAAACTTCTCGCACAAGGTCAACAAGAAGATGCATCGCGCAGGTCTCTGCTCGATCTTCTCGCAGTTGGCTCGCGAAGGCCGTCTGTCGGTGGTCGAGGACATCGTCCTCGAGGCGCCGAAGACCAAGCTGCTGGCTGAAAAATTCAAGGCCATGGGTCTCGAGTCCGTGTTGATCATTACCGACACGGTTGACGAGAACCTGTACCTCGCGTCGCGCAATCTGCCGCATGTGGCAGTTGTCGAGCCGCGCTACGCTGACCCGCTGTCGCTGATCTACTTCAAGAAAGTGCTGGTCACGAAGGCTGCGGTCGCCCAGATCGAGGAGTTGCTGTCATGAGCGAGATTCGCAAGAACGATCATCGTTTGATGCAGGTCCTGCTCGCGCCGGTGGTCTCCGAAAAGGCGACGCTGGTTGCCGACAAGAACGAGCAGGTCGTGTTCGAAGTCGCACCGGATGCCACGAAGCAGGAAGTGAAGGCAGCGGTCGAGCTGCTGTTCAAGGTGGAAGTTAATTCCGTCAACGTGCTGGTTCAGAAGGGCAAGCAAAAGCGCTTTGGCCGTTCGATGGGCCGCCGCAAGGACGTGAAGAAAGCCTACGTGTGCCTGAAGCCCGGCCAGGAAATCAACTTTGAAGCGGAGGCCAAGTAATCATGGCAATCGTTAAAGTTAAGCCGACTTCGCCGGGTCGCCGCGCGATGGTCAAGGTGGTCAACAAGGATCTGTACAAGGGCAAGCCGTTCGCGGCGCTGCTCGACACGCAGAGCTCGACCGCCGGCCGTAACAACAACGGCCGCATCACCACGCGCCATAAGGGCGGTGGTCACAAGCAGCACTATCGTGTCGTCGATTTCCGTCGCACGAAGGATGGCATTCCGGCAAAGGTCGAGCGTCTCGAATACGACCCGAACCGCAGCGCGAACATCGCTCTGGTGCTTTACGCCGACGGTGAACGTCGCTACATCATTGCTCCGAAGGGTCTGACCGTCGGCCAGCAACTGATGTCCGGTTCGGAAGCGCCGATCCGCGCAGGCAACACGCTGCCGATTCGCAACATTCCGGTCGGTACGACGATCCACTGCATCGAGATGCTGCCGGGCAAGGGCGCGCAAATGGCGCGTTCGGCCGGTACGTCGGCCATGCTGCTGGCGCGCGAAGGCGTCTACGCGCAGGTTCGTCTGCGTTCGGGCGAAATCCGCCGCGTGCACATCGAGTGCCGTGCAACGATTGGTGAAGTCGGTAACGAAGAGCACAGCCTCCGCCAGATCGGCAAGGCTGGCGCGAACCGCTGGCGCGGCATCCGCCCGACGGTCCGAGGCGTTGCGATGAACCCGGTCGACCACCCGCACGGTGGTGGTGAGGGCAAGACGGCTGCAGGTCGTGACCCGGTGAGCCCGTGGGGTACGCCGGCTAAGGGTTACCGCACCCGCAGCAACAAGCGCACGACGACGATGATCGTCCAGCGCCGTCACAAGCGTTAAGGAGTAGGCAATGGCACGTTCTGTTAAAAAAGGTCCGTTCTGCGACGCCCATTTGCTGAAGAAAGTTGAGGCGGCTGCAGCTTCGCGTGACAAGAAGCCGATCAAGACCTGGTCGCGTCGTTCGACGATCCTCCCGGACTTCATCGGTCTGACGATCGCCGTGCATAACGGCCGTCAACACGTTCCGGTGTACATCTCGGAAAACATGGTCGGCCACAAGCTTGGCGAGTTTGCATTGACCCGTACGTTCAAGGGTCACGCAGCCGACAAGAAGGCCAAGAAATAAGGGGCTATCAAGATGGAAGTGAAAGCAATTCATCGCGGTGCCCGCATCTCGGCGCAGAAGACGCGCCTTGTGGCTGACCAGATCCGCGGTTTGCCGGTCGACAAGGCGCTGAACGTTCTGACGTTCTCGCCGAAGAAGGCGGCTGGCATCGTGAAGAAGGTCGTGCTGTCGGCGATCGCGAATGCGGAGCACAACGAAGGCGCCGATATCGACGAGCTCAAGATCACGAGCATCTACGTCGACAAGGCTGCATCGCTCAAGCGTTTTACCGCGCGCGCCAAAGGCCGCGGTAACCGCATTGAGAAGCAATCCTGTCACATCACTGTGACGGTCGGGAATTAAGGGGTCATACGATGGGACAGAAAATTCATCCGACTGGCTTCCGTTTGGCCGTCAGCCGCAATTGGGCTTCGCGTTGGTACGCGAACAACAACAATTTTGCGGCGATGTTGCAGGAAGACATCGGTGTCCGTGAATACCTGAAGAAGAAGCTGAAGAACGCTTCGGTTGGCCGCGTCGTCATCGAGCGTCCGGCGAAGAACGCGCGCATCACGATTTACAGCTCGCGTCCGGGTGTGGTCATCGGCAAGAAGGGCGAGGATATCGAACAGCTGAAGACGGAGCTGCAACGCCGCATGGGCGTGCCGGTTCACGTCAACATCGAAGAAATCCGCAAGCCGGAAACCGATGCGCAACTGATCGCCGATTCGATCACGCAACAGCTCGAGCGCCGGATCATGTTCCGCCGCGCGATGAAGCGTGCGATGCAAAACGCCATGCGTCTGGGTGCTCAAGGCATCAAGATCATGAGCGCAGGCCGTTTGAACGGCATCGAAATCGCCCGTACGGAGTGGTATCGCGAAGGTCGCGTTCCGCTTCACACGCTGCGTGCTGATATCGACTACGCGACTTCGGAAGCGAAGACGACGTACGGCATCATCGGCGTCAAGGTGTGGGTGTACAAGGGCGACACGCTCGGCCGCAACGATGCGCCGGTCGTGGAAGAAGTTGCCGAAGACAAGCGTCCGCGTCGCAACGCACGCCCGGGCGATCGTCGCCCGCGTCGTGATGGCGAAGGCGGTGCTCCCGGTGCTCGTCGTGGCGCACCGCGTCGCGCAGCGAAGCCGGAAGACGGCAAGACTGGAGAATAACGATGCTGCAACCGAAACGCAGGAAGTATCGCAAGGAGCAGAAGGGCCGTAACACCGGCAAGGCGACGCGCGGCAACGCAGTGTCGTTCGGTGAGTACGGTCTGAAGGCGATCGGTCGCGGTCGTTTGACCGCACGTCAAATTGAAGCGGCGCGTCGTGCCATGACGCGTCACATCAAGCGTGGTGGCCGCATCTGGATTCGCATTTTCCCGGACAAGCCGATTTCGCAGAAGCCGGCCGAAGTGCGGATGGGTAATGGTAAGGGTAACCCTGAGTACTACGTCGCCGAGATTCAACCGGGCAAGATGCTGTACGAAATGGATGGCGTAACCGAAGAACTGGCACGCGAAGCGTTCCGTCTGGCTGCAGCGAAGCTGCCGCTGAAGACGACGTTCATCGTGCGTCAGCTCGGCGCCTAAGGAGAAAACATGAAGGCTTCCGAACTTCTCCAGAAAGATCAGGCCGCGCTCAACAAGGAGCTGTCGGACCTGTTGAAGGCGCAATTCGGCCTGCGCATGCAACTCGCGACCCAGCAGCTCACGAACACGAGCCAGCTGAAGAAGGTTCGTCGCGACATCGCACGTGTGCGGACCGTCCTGACTCAGAAGGCGAACCAGAAATGAACGATAGCGTGAAAACCTCGCTGAAGCGGACGCTGGTCGGTAAGGTCGTCAGCAACAAGATGGACAAGACCGTTACCGTGCTGGTCGAGCACCGCGTCAAGCACCCGATCTACGGCAAGTATGTCGTGCGCTCGAAGAAGTACCACGCGCATGATGAAGCGAACACGTGCAACGAAGGCGATCTCGTCGAAATCCAGGAAACCCGTCCTGTTTCGAAGACGAAGGCCTGGGCCGTGTCGCGTCTCGTCGAAGCTGCCCGCATCATCTGAGCGGAAAAGCGACAAAGCAGTAGAAGTAGTTGAAATCGCAAAGTTTTTGCTTGCGTGACCGGGGTTATTTGTTATAATCCCGGTCTTCCCTCGTTATGGGAGCCCCGTCGCGGGCGAAATTGGTGGGGGAAGCGGATAGGCGTTCAGCCTGCTCCGAGGATTCACCGAATTGCGATGGCGGGTTTCGTTTGCCGTCGCTGCTGTTCAAACCCAAGCAGCCGATTGGCTGACGGGACCAAGACTGACCGGGTGCGCCATGGTGGTGCGACCGGATTAAGTTGGGAAAGACAAACCATGATCCAGACCGAATCTCGGCTTGAAGTGGCCGACAACACGGGTGCGCGTGAAGTCATGTGCATCAAGGTGCTCGGCGGCTCGAAGCGTCGTTATGCCAGCATTGGCGACATCATCAAGGTGACCGTCAAAGAGGCAACGCCGCGCGGGCGTGTGAAGAAAGGCGAAATCTACAACGCCGTGGTGGTTCGCACCGCCAAGGGCGTCCGTCGTCAAGACGGTTCGCTGATCAAGTTCGACGGCAACGCCGCTGTGCTTTTGAATAACAAGCTCGAGCCTATCGGCACCCGTATTTTCGGGCCGGTCACGCGTGAGCTGCGTAGCGAACGATTCATGAAGATCGTTTCGCTGGCGCCGGAAGTGCTGTAAGGAGTCGCGATGAACAAGATTCGCAAGGGTGACGAAATCATCGTCGTTACCGGCAAAGACAAAGGCAAGCGCGGTGTCGTGCTGGCCGTCGGTGCGGAGCATGTGACGGTCGAGGGCATCAACCTCGTCAAGAAGCATGTGAAGCCGAACCCGATGAAGGGTACGACGGGCGGCGTGGAAGCGAAGACGATGCCGTTGCATATTTCGAACGTCGCACTGGTCGACGCGAATGGCAAAGCTTCGCGTGTTGGCATCAAGGTCGAGGAAGGCAAGAAGGTTCGCTTCCTGAAGACGACCGGTGCCGTGCTGAGCGCCTGACGCAGCGGAGTATAGAAATGGCTCGTTTTCAAGAGTTTTACAAAGAGAAGGTTGTTCCCGGCCTGATCGAGAAGTTCGGCTACAAGTCGGTCATGGAAGTGCCGCGCATCACCAAGATCACCCTGAACATGGGTCTTGGCGAAGCCGTCGCTGACAAGAAGATCATCGAAAACGCGGTTGGCGACCTGACCAAGATTGCCGGTCAGAAGCCGGTCGTGACGAAGGCTCGCAAGGCAATCGCTGGCTTCAAGATCCGTCAGGGTTACCCGATCGGTGCGATGGTCACGCTGCGCGGCCGCGCGATGTACGAATTTCTCGATCGTTTCGTGACGGTTGCCCTGCCCCGCGTGCGCGATTTCCGCGGCGTGTCGGGTCGTGCTTTCGACGGTCGCGGCAACTACAACATCGGTGTGAAAGAGCAGATCATTTTCCCCGAAATCGATTACGACAAGATCGACGCGCTGCGTGGGCTGAACATCAGCATCACGACGACCGCGAAGACCGACGACGAAGCGAAGGCTCTGCTCGCCAGCTTCAAGTTCCCGTTCAGAAACTGAGGTTACCGTGGCTAAACTGGCACTGATCGAACGTGAAAAGAAGCGTGCTCGTCTCGCGCAAAAGTACGCTCCCAAGCGTGCTGAGCTGAAGGCGATCATCGATGACGAGAGCAAGTCGGACGAAGAGCGTTATGCCGCTCGTCTCGAACTGCAACAATTGCCGCGTAATTCGAACCCGACCCGCAAGCGTAATCGCTGCGCGATCACGGGCCGTCCGCGTGGCACGTTCCGTAAATTCGGCCTCGCGCGTAACAAGATTCGTGAAATCGCGTTCCGCGGTGAGATTCCTGGCCTGACCAAGGCGAGCTGGTAATAGGAGAAACGTAAATGAGCATGAGTGATCCTATCGCCGATATGCTGACCCGCATCCGCAACGCGCAGATGGTGGAGAAGGTTTCGGTGTCGATGCCCTCGTCGAAAGTCAAGATTGCGATCGCGCAAGTCCTGAAGGACGAAGGTTATATCGACGATTTCGCCGTGAAGGCGGAAGGTGCGAAGGCTGAATTGAATATCGCGCTGAAGTACTACGCCGGCCGTCCGGTTATCGAACGCCTCGAGCGCGTGTCGAAGCCTGGCCTGCGCGTGTACCGCGGCCGTAACGACATTCCGCAGGTCATGAATGGCCTGGGTGTGGCTATCGTGTCGACGCCGAAGGGCGTGATGACCGACCGCAAGGCGCGCGCTACCGGCGTCGGCGGCGAAGTCATCTGCTACGTCGCTTAACCGAAAGGAGAGAGGAACATGTCTCGAGTAGGTAAGAGCCCGATCGCGCTGCAAGGCGCGGAAGTCAAGCTGGCCGACGGTAACATCACCGTCAAGGGTCCGCTGGGCACGATTTCGCAAGCGGTGAATCCGCTTGTGGCCGTGGCGAACGACAACGGCACGCTGAATCTGGCGCCGGTCGACGATAGCCGCGAAGCAAATGCACTGTCGGGCACGATGCGCGCGCTGATCGCGAACATGGTGCACGGCGTGACCAAGGGTTTCGAGCGCAAGCTGACGCTGGTTGGCGTCGGTTACCGTGCGCAAGCGCAAGGCGACAAGCTGAATCTGTCGCTGGGTTTCTCGCACCCGGTGGTGCACCAGATGCCGGAAGGCATCAAGGCTGAAACCCCGACGCAAACCGAAATCGTGATCAAGGGGATCAACAAGCAACAAGTCGGCCAGGTCGCTGCGGAAGTGCGCGGCTACCGTCCGCCCGAGCCCTACAAGGGCAAGGGTGTGCGCTACGCCGACGAGGTTGTGATCCTCAAAGAAACGAAGAAGAAGTAAGGGTGCGCAATCATGGATAAGACTCAATCTCGCCTGCGCCGCGCTCGCCAGACGCGTATCAAGATCGCCGAGTTGCAGGTCGCGCGTCTCGCCGTGCATCGCACGAACACGCACATCTACGCTCAGGTGTTCTCGCCTTGCGGCACGAAAGTGCTCGCCAGCGCGTCGACGCTCGAAGCCGAAGTGCGCGCTCAGCTTGCCGACCAGTCGGGCAAGGGTGGCAACGTTAATGCTGCGACGCTGATCGGCAAGCGTATTGCCGAGAAGGCCAAGGCCGCCGGCATCGAATCCGTCGCCTTCGACCGCTCGGGCTTCCGCTACCATGGCCGCGTGAAAGCGCTGGCTGAGGCAGCTCGTGAAGCTGGGCTCAAGTTCTAAGGAAGGAATTCGTCATGGCAAAGATGCAAGCGAAAGTTCAGGCTGACGAGCGCGACGACGGCCTTCGCGAAAAGATGATTTCGGTCAACCGCGTGACCAAGGTCGTGAAGGGTGGCCGGATTCTCGGCTTCGCCGCACTGACCGTGGTCGGCGACGGCGATGGCCGGATCGGTATGGGCAAGGGCAAGGCCAAGGAAGTACCGGTCGCTGTCCAGAAGGCAATGGAACAAGCTCGCCGCAACATGTTCAAGGTGCCGCTCAAGAACGGCACGCTGCAACACGAAGTGCACGGCAAGCACGGCGCATCGGCAGTCCTCCTCGCCCCGGCGAAGGACGGTACTGGCGTGATCGCCGGCGGCCCGATGCGCGCGGTGTTCGACGTGATGGGCGTTCAGAACGTCGTGGCGAAGAGCCACGGTTCGACGAATCCGTACAACCTCGTTCGTGCAACGCTCGACGGTCTGCGCAAGCAGTCGACGCCGGGTGATATCGCGGCGAAGCGCGGCAAGTCCGTCGAAGATATTTTGGGCTAAGCCCAGGTGGTCACCATGTCTGAAAAAACTGTCAAGGTTCAGCTCGTCAAGAGCCTGATTGGGACCCGCGAAACGCACCGCGCCACCGTGCGCGGTCTGGGTCTGCGTCGACTCAATTCGGTCAGCGAGCTGCAGGATACGCCGGCGGTGCGCGGCATGATCAACAAGGTCTCGTACCTCGTCAAGGTCATCGGTTAAGCCGCCGACTACGGATCAAGGAGTTGATATGGAATTGAATAACCTGAAGCCGGCAGAAGGCGCGAAGCACGCAAAGCGTCGCGTCGGCCGCGGCATCGGTTCTGGTCTGGGCAAGACGGCCGGCCGGGGTCACAAGGGTCAGAAATCGCGTTCGGGCGGCTTCCACAAGGTCGGCTTCGAAGGCGGTCAGATGCCGCTGCAACGGCGTCTGCCGAAGCGCGGCTTCACGTCGCTGACGAAGGAATTCGTCGGTGAAGTGCGTCTGGGCGACCTCGAAAAGCTGCCGGTCGACGAGATCGATCTGCTCGCACTGAAGCAAGCCGGCCTGGTCGGCGAGCTGACGCGCAGCGCGAAGATCATCGCGACGGGCGAACTGAAGCGCAAGATCGTCGTGAAGGGTCTCGGCGCCACCAAGGGTGCGCGCGCGGCGATCGAAGCGGCCGGCGGTTCGTTTGCCGAGTGACACGCAAGGCGTGCCGTCACTAGCATTTGCATCGGAGAAGGTACTTGGCTAACAGCCCGAGTCTCGCAAAACCCGGTCGAAGCACGGCGAAGTTCGGCGATCTGCGCCGGCGTGCAATGTTCTTGCTGCTGGCGCTGATCGTCTACCGTATCGGCGCGCATATCCCGGTGCCGGGCATCGATCCTGATGAACTGGCGAAGCTGTTCCAGAGCCAGGCGGGCGGCATCCTGGGCATGTTCAACATGTTCTCGGGTGGCGCGTTGTCCCGCTTCACGATCTTCGCGCTGGGGATCATGCCGTACATTTCGGCGTCGATCATCATGCAGCTGCTGGCGATCGTTTCGCCGCAGCTGGAAGCGTTGAAGAAGGAAGGGCAGGCCGGACAACGGAAGATCACGCAGTACACACGGATCTTTACCGTCGTGCTCGCGACCTTCCAGGCGTTCGGTATCGCCGCCGCATTGGAAAACCAACCGGGGCTCGTCACCGATCCCGGCATGGTGTTCCGTCTGACCACGGTCGTTACGCTGGTGACGGGCACGATGTTCCTGATGTGGCTGGGCGAGCAGATCACCGAACGGGGTCTGGGTAACGGTATCTCGATCATCATCTTCGGCGGGATCGCAGCTGGGTTCCCGAATGCCGTGGGTGGGTTGTTCGAGCTGGTGCGTACAGGTTCGATGAGCATCATTTCGGCGATCATCATCGTCGTCCTGATTGGTGCCGTGACTTACCTGGTCGTGTTCATCGAACGCGGTCAGCGCAAGATCCTCGTGAACTACGCGAAGCGCCAGGTCGGCAACAAGATTTACGGTGGGCAGTCGTCGCACCTGCCGTTGAAGTTGAACATGTCGGGCGTGATCCCGCCGATCTTCGCATCGTCGATCATTCTGTTCCCGGCAACCATCCTGAGCTGGTTCAGCTCGGGTGAACGTAAGAGCTGGTTCTCCGACACGCTCCATAACGTGTCGGAAGCACTGAAGCCGGGTCAACCGGTGTACGTGCTGCTGTACACGCTGGCGATCGTGTTTTTCTGCTTCTTCTACACCGCACTGGTGTTCAACAGCAGGGAAACTGCGGACAACCTGAAGAAAAGCGGCGCCTTCGTTCCTGGCATTCGCCCGGGCGACCAAACCGCGCGATATATTGACCGTATCCTCACGCGTCTGACGCTGGCCGGTGCGATCTATATCGTCTTCGTATGTCTGCTGCCGGAATTTCTGGTGCTGCGCTGGAATGTGCCGTTCTACTTCGGTGGTACGTCACTGCTGATCATTGTCGTCGTCACAATGGACTTCATGGCGCAGGTGCAGTCGTACGTTATGTCGCAACAGTATGAGTCGCTGCTGAAGAAAGCCAATTTCAAAGGCGGCGGCAACATCCCAATGCGTTGAAAGGACTTATGGCCAAAGACGATGTGATCCAGATGCAGGGTGAGGTGATCGAAAACCTTCCGAATGCGACCTTCCGGGTGAAGCTGGAAAACGGCCATGTCGTATTGGGACATATCTCCGGGAAGATGCGGATGCACTACATCCGGATCCTTCCGGGCGACAAGGTGACGGTTGAGTTGACGCCTTACGATCTGTCGCGTGCGCGGATCGTCTTCCGGGCGAAGTGATTTGAAAAAAGGGTAATATCATGAAAGTGATGGCATCGGTTAAGCGCATTTGCCGCAATTGCAAGATCATCAAGCGCAAGGGCGTGGTTCGCGTGATCTGCAGTTCGGATCCGCGCCATAAGCAGCGTCAAGGCTGACCGCGCGTTTGTTTGCGCTTTTTGTTTGAGGAAAAACAATGGCTCGTATCGCAGGGGTTAACATCCCGAATCACCAGCATACCGAAATCGGCCTGACGGCGATCTTCGGTATCGGCCGTACGCGCGCGCGCAGCATCTGCGCGTCGTCTGGCGTGGCTGTCTCGAAGAAGGTCAAGGATCTGACCGACGCAGACCTCGAAAAGCTGCGTGAAGAAGTAGGCAAGTTTGTCGTCGAAGGCGATCTTCGCCGTGAAGTGACGATGAACATCAAGCGCCTGATGGATCTCGGCTGCTACCGCGGCGTGCGTCATCGTAAGGGTCTGCCGATGCGTGGCCAGCGTACCCGTACGAACGCCCGTACTCGCAAGGGTCCGCGTCGTGCAGCGCAAGCGCTGAAGAAATAAGCGGCACTGACAGTTACAGGAAAACGTAATGGCTAAGGCTTCCAACTCGGCGGCGCAACGCGTTCGCAAGAAGGTAAAGAAGAACGTTGCTGAAGGCGTGGTTCACGTTCACGCGTCGTTCAACAACACGATCATCACGATCACCGATCGCCAAGGCAATGCGCTGGCGTGGGCGACGTCGGGCGGTCAGGGCTTCAAGGGCTCGCGCAAATCGACGCCGTTCGCTGCTCAGGTCGCCGCCGAGTCGGCCGGTCGCGTGGCGATGGAATACGGTGTGAAGAATCTGGAAGTGCGGATCAAGGGCCCGGGCCCGGGTCGCGAATCGGCAGTGCGCGCACTGCACGGTCTCGGCATCAAGATCACCGCGATTTCGGATGTGACGCCGATTCCGCATAACGGCTGCCGTCCGCCGAAGCGTCGCCGCATCTAACCATGCGCTGGCGCAATGCCTGTCGCCGCTCAGCGTCGACGGGCAGTGCTTTTTTGATTGACTAAGCCCACCGTTCGCCCCAAAGGGTGCGAACTAGCGCGGATGCAACTCCGCGTGACGTTAGATAAAGGAATGCAACGTGGCACGTTATACCGGCCCCAAGGCCAAGCTGTCCCGCCGTGAAGGCACCGACCTCTTCCTGAAGAGCGCACGCCGCTCGCTCGCCGACAAGTGCAAGCTCGACAGCAAGCCGGGTCAGCACGGCCGCATCTCCGGTGCGCGCACGTCCGACTACGGTACGCAGCTGCGTGAAAAGCAGAAGGTCAAGCGTATCTACGGTGTGCTCGAGCGTCAGTTCCGCCGTTACTTCGCCGATGCAGACCGCCGCAAGGGCAACACGGGTGAAAACCTGCTGCAACTGCTCGAGTCGCGTCTCGACAACGTCGTGTACCGCATGGGCTTCGGCTCGACCCGCGCTGAAGCGCGTCAGCTCGTGGGCCACAAGGCCATCACGCTGAATGGCGTCGTCGCGAACATCCCGTCGCAGCAAGTGAAGCCGGGCGACGTGATCTCGATTCGCGAGAAGTCGAAGAAGCAGGCGCGTATCGTCGAAGCGCTGTCGCTGGCCGAGCAAGGCGGCATGCCGAGCTGGGTCGCGGTCGATGCGAAGAAGTTCGAAGGCACGTTCAAGCAAGTGCCGGAGCGCGCCGACATCGCGGGCGACATCAACGAAAGCCTGATCGTCGAATTGTATTCGCGTTAAACCGATTGATGGCCGAGGCATCCTGATTGCGTTGCGCAAGGCAGGGCCTCGGCTGTTTATTTTCAGGTTGTTACCGGTCAGCCTTATCGGTGTAACGAGCCGAGGGTATTGAAAAGGAAAACCTATGCAAACCAGTTTGTTGAAACCCAAGATCATCGCCGTGGAATCGCTGGGCGAGAACCATGCGAAAGTGGTCATGGAGCCGTTCGAACGCGGCTATGGCCATACCTTGGGCAATGCGCTCCGCCGCGTGCTGCTGTCGTCGATGCTCGGCTATGCGCCGACCGAAGTGACGATCGCGGGCGTGGTGCACGAGTATTCGACGCTTGATGGTGTGCAAGAGGACGTCGTCAACCTGCTGCTGAACCTGAAGGGCGTGGTGTTCAAGCTGCATAACCGCGACGAAGTCACGGTGACGCTGCGCAAGGAAGGCGAAGGCGTCGTGACCGCGGGCGATATCGAGCTCGCGCACGACTGCGAAGTCATCAACCCGAATCACGTGATCGCGCATCTGTCGAAGGGCGGCAAGCTCGACGTCCAGATCAAGATCGAGAAGGGCCGCGGCTATGTGCCGGGCAACGTGCGCCGCTACGGCGAGGAAACGGCCAAGATCATCGGCCGGATCGTGCTGGATGCGTCGTTCTCGCCGGTTCGCCGCGTGAGCTACGCCGTTGAAAGCGCCCGCGTCGAGCAACGTACCGACCTCGACAAGCTCGTGATGAACATCGAAACGAGCGGCGTGATCACCCCGGAAGAAGCGATCCGCCAGTCGGCCCGCATCTTGGTCGATCAGCTGTCGGTGTTCGCTGCGCTGGAAGGCACGGAAACGGCTGCGGAAGCACCGTCGCGCGCGCCGCAGATCGATCCGATCCTGCTGCGTCCGGTGGATGACCTCGAACTGACGGTGCGTTCGGCGAACTGCCTGAAGGCCGAGAACATCTACTACATCGGCGACCTGATCCAGCGCACGGAAAACGAGCTGCTGAAGACGCCGAATCTCGGCCGCAAGTCGCTGAACGAGATCAAGGAAGTGCTCGCTTCGCGCGGTCTTACGCTGGGCATGAAGCTCGAAAACTGGCCGCCGGCTGGTCTCGACAAGTAATTCCCGGTTGTAGCTGTAGCTGGTCAAGATGCGGATTTTCCTTTAAAATCCGCATCTTGCTTTTTTCGTTACCGGCCCGTGCGCCTGATGTCAGGCGCGATAGAAGAGCTGGATCAAAACTTTGAATCAAGGAAACTGAAATGCGCCATCGTCATGGTCTGCGGAAACTGAACCGCACGAGCAGCCACCGTCTGGCTATGCTCCGTAACATGTCCAACTCGCTGATCGAGCACGAAGTCATCAAGACGACGCTGCCGAAAGCCAAGGAACTCCGCAAGGTCGTCGAGCCCCTCATCACGCTCGGCAAGAAGCCGTCGCTGGCGAATCGCCGTCTGGCGTTCAACCGCCTGCGCGATCGTGACATGGTCACGAAGCTGTTCGACGTGCTCGGCCCGCGCTTTGCAAACCGTCCGGGTGGCTACCTGCGCATCCTGAAGTTCGGTTTCCGCGTCGGCGACAACGCGCCGATGGCACTGGTCGAACTGCTCGACCGTCCGGAAGTCGACGAAACGGAAAACGTCCAAGAAGCCGAATAAGCGCTTCTTCACGACACATCATGAAAGGGCCGAGCATTTGCTTGGCCCTTTTTGTTTTGGGCACGCGTGCCGTGTGCCCGATTGTCGCGGTAGCGTGCTCGGCGAGCATCGCGCGCGTGCGATACGATGTCACGTTTCAACCCGGATTCCATCGGAGGGCGCGCGGATGGTAGTGATTCTGATGCTGACGACGGTACCCGATGGGGCGACCGCGCGTGCGCTGGCCGATGGCGCGCTGGCCGCGCGGTTGGCCGCCTGCGTGTCCGAACTCGGCACGGTCCGCTCGAGCTATCACTGGCAGGGCAAGATCGAGACGGGTGAGGAGATCCAACTGCTATTCAAGACCAGCGCGGTTCGCGCGCTGGAGCTCGAGCGCTACATCCAGGCGCATCATCCCTACGACACGCCGGAAATCCTGTCATGGCAGGCGGCCGCGTCGGTTGCCTACGGCCAATGGGTCGCCACCGAAACTCAACGTCTATTTCATGTTTAATCGCACTTCGATCCGCGCCCTGCACGGCGCGCGATGCCTGCTTGCCTGTTTCGTCCTGCTCGGCATGCTGCTGGGCTTGTCGTCCGCCGCGCGCGCGGCGGACGACAAGCCCAGCAGCATGCCGAGCAGGACGAAACAGGCAAGCAGGCCACCCGCGCCCTGCACGGCGCGCGATGCCTGCTTGCCTGTTTCGTCCTGCTCGGCATGCTGCTGGGCTTGTCGTCCGCCGCGCGCGCGGCGGACGATTTCCTCGATCCGGCGGTCGCGTTCAAGTTCAGCTCAAGCGAGGCGCCGGGGCAGATCGATCTTCACTACAAGATCGCCGACGGCTACTACATGTATCGCGAGCGCTTCATCATCGCGGTGAAGAGCGGCACGGCGACCCTCGGCGAACCGCAGATGCCCGCCGGCCACGTGAAGTTCGATCAGACCTTCCAGAAGGATGTCGAGACCTACCGCGGCGATCTGGTCATCCATGTGCCCGTCAAGCAGGCGTCTGGGCCGTTCGAGTTGTCGGTGACGTCGCAAGGGTGCGCGGACGAAGGCATCTGCTATCCGCCTGCCGAGCACGTCGTGCGGATCGAGGGCGCCGCGCTGGGTGCTCCCGCCGCGTCGCCCGCGGTTGTCGGTGCCGGTACGGTCGCTGGCGCCGGATCTGCCGACGAGGGCAGCTGGTACGAGCGCGTGACGAGCGCCGACTACGCGCAATCGCTGCTCGCGGGCCATGGCTTCCTGACGATCATCGCGCTCTATTTCGTCGCCGGCATGGTGCTGAGCCTGCTGCCCTGTTCGTATCCGATGATTCCGATTCTGTCGGCGATCATCATCGGCGAAGGCACGAAGGCGACGCGCTCGCGCAGCTTCGCGCTGTCGCTGACTTACGTGATCGGCATGGCACTTGTCTACACGGTGCTCGGCATCGCGGCGGCGCTGGTCGGGCAGAGCCTCGGCGCGTGGCTGCAGAATCCCTGGGTGCTGGGCGCATTCGGCGTGCTGCTCACCGCGTTCGCGCTGACGCTGATCGGCGGCGTCGATCTCGTCCTGCCGCAACGCTGGCAGGACAGCGCATCGCAGGCGTCGAGCCGGCGCTCGGGCGGACGCTTCGCCGCGGTGGCGGTGATGGGCGCGCTGTCCGCGCTGGTCGTGGGCGCGTGCATGACCGCGCCGCTGTTTGCCGTGCTGGCGTTCATCGCGCATACCGGCAACGCGTTCCTTGGGGGCGCCGCGCTGTTCGCGATGGGGCTGGGGCTCGGCGTGCCGCTGCTGATCATCGGTCTTGGCGCGGGCACGCTGCTGCCGCGTGCGGGTGCATGGATGGACGGCGTCAAGGTGTTCTTCGGCGTGGTCCTGCTCGCGGCGGCGCTGTGGATCGTCTGGCCGGTGCTGGGCACGGTGCTGCAGATGGGACTGGGCGCGCTGTGGCTGCTGGTTGCGGCGGCCGCACTCGGCCTGTTTTCTCCGGCGGGTTCTCCGTCGATCTGGCGGCGACTCGGTCGCGGCATCGGCGCGGCGCTCGCGATCTGGGCCGCGACGCTGCTCGTCGGCCTGGCGGCCGGTTCGTCGGATCCGCTGCGCCCGCTTGCGGTGCTGGCCGCGCGCGCGACGCCGGGTGGTGCCTCGGCAGCGGCCGGCGCGCACGAAGGTCTGATGTTCGCGCGGGTTCGTTCCAGCGATGAGCTCGACCAGATCCTCAAGACCGCGACGCAGCCGGTGATGCTCGACTTCTACGCGGACTGGTGCGTGAGCTGCAAGGAGATGGAGCATTTCACGTTCACCGATTCGCGCGTTGCCGCCCGGCTCGCGCAGATGCAACTGGTGCGTGCGGACGTCACCGCGAACAATGCGGACGATCAGGCATTGCTGAAACGCTTCAACTTGTTCGGGCCGCCCGGCATCATCATTTTCCGGAACGGGCAGGAGATCGGCCGGGTGGTCGGCTACCAGGCCGCCGACCGATTTCTGCGCAGCCTCGATCGCGCCGAGCCGCCCGCGTCGTCGTAGCCGGTGCGCGGCACCCGCGGCAAGCGGCGGAAAGGAAAAACGGCGAGGTCCGCAATGCGTCTCGCCGTTTTTGTGTGCGCGCCGATTCGGCGCCATGGGGTTGCCGCTTACTTTTGAGCGCGCAGCAGCCGTGCAGCGTCCAACGCGAAGTACGTGAGGATGCCGTCAGCGCCGGCGCGCTTGAACGCGAGCAGCGATTCGAGCACGACCTTGTCGTGGTCGAGCCAGCCGTTCTGCGCCGCGGCCTTCAGCATCGCGTATTCGCCGCTGACCTGATACACGTAGGTCGGGAAGCGGAATTCGTCTTTCACGCGACGCAAGATATCGAGGTACGGCATGCCGGGTTTCACCATCACCATGTCCGCGCCTTCCTCGATGTCGAGCCGCACTTCGCGCAGCGCTTCGTCGCTGTTGGCCGGGTCCATCTGGTAGGTCATCTTGTTGCCCTTGCCGAGATTCGATGCGGAGCCGACCGCGTCGCGGAACGGACCGTAGAAGGCGGAGGCGAATTTCGCCGAATACGCCATGATGCGCGTATGGATGTAGCCTTCGCTCTCGAGCATCTCGCGAATCGCGCCGATGCGGCCGTCCATCATGTCGGACGGCGCGACGATGTCGACCCCCGCTTCCGCTTGCGCGCGCGCCTGCTCGATCAGGATCTCGACCGTTTCGTCGTTGATCACGTAGCCGGCTTCGTCCAGCACGCCGTCCTGGCCGTGGCTCGTGTACGGATCGAGCGCGACATCGGTCAGTACGCCGAGCTCTGGGAAGCGCTGCTTCAGCTCGCGCACCGCCCGCGGAATCAGCCCTTCCGGATTGGCCGCTTCACGTCCGTCGGGGGTCTTCAGCGACGGCTCGATCGCGGGGAACAGCGACAGCACGGGCACGCCCAGCTCGACGCATTGTTCGGCGACACCCATCAGCAAATCGACCGACACGCGCTCGACGCCCGGCATCGACGGCACGGCCTGGCGTTCGCCGGTGCCTTCGACGACGAACACCGGATAGATCAGGTCGTTGGTGGTGAGGATGTTTTCGCGCATCAGGCGGCGCGAGAAGTCGTCGCGTCGCATGCGGCGCGGGCGGTGCAGAGGATGGATGCTCATGGCGAAATGGGAGGAATCCGGTCTAAAAGGGAGCTTACGGTTCCCTTCGGTAATTATTTGAGACAATGGTATATGATAGCGATCGAGCGGCGCGCGTTGCGCGACGTTCCCCGCTTCTCCTCCCTGAGCGGGTGCCTGTCGTTTTTCGATTAGGCTGTTTGACCCGCCGTTCAACGGCGGGTTTTTTTATGTGCCCATCGAATGGCAGTAGCCGTCAGGTGCGCGCCCCGAAGGGCGTGGTGCGCGGTTATTGTGCTACAGCGTCGCCTTCTTCGCTGGCGGCGGACGGTCGCAGCCAGCTCTCGATCAGCGTGTGCGCCTCGTCGAGGCCGGTGCGCTTCAGCGCCGAAAACAGCTGCACGGTGAGCTCCCCGGCGTAGCCGGCGGCGCGATACGCATCGAGTTCCTTCTTGGTCGCGCGCAACGCATTGATGCTTTCCTGGCGCGTCAATTTGTCGCATTTGGTCAGCAGCGTGTGGATCGGTTTGCCGGTGGGCGCGAACCACTCGACCATGCGCCGGTCGAGTTCGGTGAGCGGCCGGCGCGAATCCATCATCAGAATCATGCCGCGCAACTGCGGCCGGGTCTTCAAATAACTCGACAGCAGCGCCTCCCAGTGGGCTTTCGCGGCCCCCGGCACCTCGGCGTAGCCGTAGCCCGGCAAGTCGACCAGGTTCGCGACGGGCTCCGCCTCCGGACCGACCGAGAAATAGTTGATGTGCTGGGTGCGACCGGGCGTCTTCGACGCGAAAGCGAGGCGCTTCTGATTGCAAAGGATATTGATCGCCGTCGATTTGCCCGCATTCGAGCGTCCGGCGAAGGCGATCTCCGGCTGCACCGTGGGCGGCAGGTCGCGCAGGTGGTTGACGGTCGTATAGAAGCGGGCTTGATGGAGCAGGAAGGCCATGGGAGCGGGGGGAGGGGCGGCACGGGCCGCGCGGTGGAGGCGGGACAGCTCCGAGGTAGCCCGGATAGCCGGCGGAGCTTTCATCGCGATATTGTACAATACGGCGGTTTTACCGAGGCCAGTAGAGTCCGCGCAGGCGCTTCTGCGGTAGACTGGTTACCGTCGTTTTTTGCAGAACCTCTAATTCCCACAAGACGAAACAGGGTGTGCGAATGAATCGACTGTGCAAGTCTCTGATGGTGCTTCAGGTTGCAGCAGGGTTCGTTGGTTTGATGGCAGAAGCAAAGGCGGCGGACGCGGCCAAGCCGGATCTGGACCGCGGCAAGGCGATCGCCGGCCAGGTCTGCGCGTCGTGTCATGGCGTCGACGGCAACAGTGCGACGGGCGCGTTCCCCAAGCTTGCCGGCCAGCATCCCGAGTATCTGGTCAAGCAGTTGAACGATTTCAAGACGCAACCGGGCGCGAAGGGGCCGGTGCGCCACAATGCCGTGATGGTCGGTTTTGCCGGCGCGCTGAACGAGCAGGACATGCGCAACGTCGCCGCCTATTACGGGTCGCAGACGGCCAAGCCGGGCACGGCGCGCAACGCGGCCACCGTGCCTGTCGGCCAGAAGATCTACCGCGGCGGCATCGCTGAAAAGGGCGTGCCGGCCTGCGCAAGCTGCCACGGGCCGACGGGGCAGGGGATTCCGATTCAGTATCCCCGTTTGTCGGGGCAGTGGGCGGATTACACCGTCGCCCAGTTGACCGCGTTCCAGCAGGGCGCTGGCGCTCGCAACAACAACGAGCCGATGCATCAGATCGCATCGCGCCTGTCGGACAGCGAGGTGAAGGCCGTGGCCGATTACATCGCCGGCCTGCGCTGAACGCGATTCGCGAGTCGAATGGAGATAGCCGGCTGCCATCTGGCCCGTCGGCGGCAAGAACAAGAAAAGGGTGGGGCGCCGCTGTCCAGCGGCCGCCTTGCCCTTTTTTGTTGTCAGTCGGAGTTTGAATGAGCGTTACCACATCGGGGTTGCAGTCGAAGTCGGGCCAGCGAGCCGCGAAGCGCGCGGTCGAATTGCTGAGTTCGATGCGCTTCGCCATTGCGTTGCTGGTGGTCCTGTCGATCGCGAGCATCATCGGCACCGTCCTCACGCAGGATGACCCGTATCCGAACTACGTGAACCAGTTCGGCCCCTTCTGGGCCGACATCTTCCGCTCGCTGGGCCTGTACAACGTGTACAGCGCGTGGTGGTTCATGCTGATCCTGATCTTCCTCGTCGTATCGATCTCGCTGTGCGTGATCCGCAATGCGCCGAAGATGCTGGCCGACGCGAAAAGCTGGAAGGACAAGGTGCGCGAAGGCAGCCTGCGCGCGTTCCATCACAAGGCCGAATTCGCGGTGCACGGCGCGCGCGCCCGCACCGCGCAGACGCTCGCGGCATTCGTGACGAAGGCGGGCTACAAGCACGTCGTGCGCGAATCGGACGGCGCGACGCTGATCGCGGCGAAGCGCGGCGCGCTGACGAAGTTCGGCTACATCTCCGCGCACGTGGCGATCGTCGTGATCTGCATCGGCGGCTTGCTCGACAGCAACCTGCCGATCAAATTCCAGATGTGGATGTTCGGCAAGAGCCCCGTCAACACGAGCGCGACGATCAGCGAGATCTCGGCCGATCACCGCCTGTCCGCATCGAATCCGACGTTCCGCGGCTATGCGTGGGTGCCGGAAGGCCAGTTCGTGTCGACGGCCATCCTCAACCAGCCGAACGGCTCGCTGATTCAGGATCTGCCGTTCTCGATCCAGCTCAACAAGTTCATCGTCGACTACTACTCGACGGGCATGCCGAAACTGTTCGCCAGCGACATCGTCGTGATCGATCGCGAGACGGGGCAGAAGATTCCGGCGCGCGTCGAGGTGAACAAGCCGTTCACGTACAAGGGCGTGTCGATCTATCAGTCGAGCTTCCAGGACGGCGGCTCGCTGATGGAGATGACCGCCTATCCGATGACGGGCGACAGCCTCAAGACCTTCCCGTTCAAGGGCGCAATCGGCAATGCCGTGCCGCTGCCGGGCCCGGACGGGGATACGGTCGAGTTTTCCGACTTCCGCGCGATCAACGTCGAGAACATCTCGGACGCCAGCGGCAAGACCGACACGCGCGGCGTCGCGACGACCCGCACGCTGCGCGAAGCATTCGACGAGCGGCTCGGTTCCGGCGCGAAGACCTCGAAGCCGCTCGACCTGCACAACGTCGGGCCGTCGGTGCAATACAAGGTGCGCGGCAAGGACGGCCAGGCGCGCGAGTTCAACAACTACATGCTGCCCGTCGACGTGAGCGGCGACCGGATGTTCCTCGCCGGCGTGCGCGCGAGCCCGAACGATCCGTTCCGCTACCTGCGGATCCCGGCCGACAGCCAGGACTCGCTCGGCGAGTGGATGCGCCTGCGCGCCGCGCTCGAGGATCCTGCCGTACGGACCGAGGCGGCTCACCGCTTTGCGCAGCGTTCGCTGTCGGGCGCCGAGGCGGGATTGCGTGAACGCCTGAACGATAGCGCGTTGCGGGTTTTGACCCTGTTCGCTGCGGACGACAGCAGCATCGGCGTCGGCCCGGACGGCAAGACGATGGGCGGCTTCCAGGCGGTCGCGACGTTCATCGACCGCTCGGTGCCGAAGGCCGAGCAGGAGAAGGCGGCCGGACTGCTGCTGCGCATGCTGGAAGGCTCGATGTGGGAGGTCTGGCAAATCTCGCGCGAGCGCGCGAACGAGCCCGCCGTTCAGCAGAGCGCCGATACGGTCCGCTTCGTCCAGAATGCGATCAACGCGCTGTCGGACAGTTTTCTGTACGGCGCGCCGGTCTATTTGCAGCTCGATTCCTTCAAGCAGGTGCAAGCTTCGGTATTCCAGCTGACGCGCGCACCCGGCAAAAATCTGGTGTATCTTGGCAGCCTGCTGCTGGTGCTGGGCATCTTCTCGATGTTCTATGTGCGCGAACGGCGGCTGTGGTTCTGGCTCAAGGATACGAGCGCGGGCGTCAGCGTGGTGATGGCGATGTCCACCGCACGCAAGACCTTCGATTTCGAGAAAGAGTTCGTGCAGACGCGCGATGCGGCGGGCGCCGTATTGGGTGTCGCACCAGGCGACGCCGGCGGCGCGCCTGCTGCCCGAGCGCCCGACGGCGCCGGTTCCGAGGAATCCACCCGGTAATATCATGGATCTGACCCAAGTTTCTTCCTCCCCCTCTTCGCGAGCTCCGAGCGCGAATCCGCTCTTCGACGAGCGGCCGTTCATCCAGCGTCTGTCGCTGACCGACTGGATCTTCGCGCTGGCGTTGGTGGTCGGCGCGGGCTATGCGCTGATGCACTATCACGCGCACATGAACTACTACGACAAGGCGGTGCTGGTCGGCACGGTGCCCGCGCTCGTCGTGCTCGGCTGGCGCTGGAAGCCCGCGCGGCTGCTGATGGCGGCGATCGCCGCCGCGTCGCTGCTGTCGATCCAGATCTACCAGGGCGACCTGGCGCGTGCCGATTCGGCGTTCTTCCTCAAGTACTTCCTGTCGAGCCAGTCGGCGATTCTGTGGATGAGCGCGCTGTTCGTGCTGGCCACGGTGTTCTATTGGATCGGGATGCTGTCGCGCTCGGAGACGGGCAGCGCGATCGGCCAGAAGCTCACGTGGGCGGCCGTGCTGATGGGTTTCACCGGCCTGATGGTGCGCTGGTACGAGTCGTATCTGATCGGCGCGGACGTTGGCCATATCCCGGTGTCGAATCTGTATGAAGTGTTCGTGCTGTTCAGCCTGATCACCGCGCTGCTCTATCTGTATTACGAAGGCCACTACGGGACCCGCGCGCTCGGCGCGTTCGTACTGCTCGTGATCAGCGCGGCCGTGGGTTTCCTGATGTGGTACTCCATCGCGCGCGACGCGCAGCAGATCCAGCCGCTCGTGCCGGCGCTGCAAAGCTGGTGGATGAAGATCCACGTACCCGCGAACTTCATCGGCTACGGCAGCTTCGCGCTGTCGGCGATGGTGAGCGTCGCGTACCTGCTGAAGGAGCGCGGCGTGCTGGCCGACCGGCTGCCGGCGCTCGAGGTGTTGGACGACGTGATGTACAAGTCGATCGCAGTCGGCTTCGCGTTCTTCACGATCGCGACGATTCTCGGCGCGCTGTGGGCCGCCGAAGCGTGGGGCGGCTACTGGAGCTGGGATCCGAAGGAAACCTGGGCGCTGATCGTCTGGCTGAATTACGCGGCGTGGCTGCACATGCGTCTGATGAAGGGGCTGCGCGGCAGCGTTGCCGCATGGTGGGCGCTCACGGGCCTGCTCGTCACGACCTTCGCGTTCCTCGGCGTCAACATGTTCCTGTCGGGCCTGCATAGCTACGGCAAGTTGTAAGATCCGTCGCGCTCGACCGACCAAGAACCGCCGCCGCACTTCGTGCCCGGCGGTTTTTTCTTGCACGGCCGGGTTCGGCGTGACGCTGCAGAACGGCTGGCGCGAGAGTGGGTCGAACGCTCGACGAGGCAGTCCGCCGAACCGGGCAAAATGGAGCATCAGCATGTTGATCAAGCATACGCAGCGCTCGGCGATGGCCGGCGATGACATCCCCCGCAGCGAAATCACGCCGCAGGCCGTGTTCGAACAGCGCCGCCGGATCGTCCAGGCGGCGGGCGCCATGGCGGCCGGCGGCCTGCTCGGCGCGAGCGGGCGAGCGTTCGCCGCGTACGGTTCGCCGGACGCGAGCGCCCAGAAGCTCGCGGCGCGCACCAATCCGAAATTCGTCGTCGCCGATAAGGTCACGCCGTACAAGGACATCACCACCTACAACAACTTCTACGAATTCGGCACCGACAAGAGCGATCCCGCGCAGAACGCGAGCACGCTGCGTCCGAGGCCCTGGCGCGTGAGCGTCGAAGGCGCGGTGAAGAATCCGAAGGTCTACGATCTCGACGAACTGCTGAAGCTCGCGCCGCTGGAGGAGCGGGTGTACCGGTTGCGCTGCGTCGAAGGCTGGTCGATGGTGATTCCGTGGATCGGCGTGCCGCTCGCGGAGCTGATCAAGCGCGTGCAGCCGACCGGCAACGCGAAATACGTGCAGTTCATCACGCTCGCCGACCCGTCGCGGATGCCGGGGCTGGCGACGCCGATTCTCGACTGGCCGTACTCCGAGGGGCTGCGCCTCGATGAAGCGATGAATCCGTTGACGCTACTGACGATGGGCGTCTATGGCCAGGTGCTGCCCAACCAGAACGGCGCGCCGATCCGGATCGTCGTGCCGTGGAAATACGGCTTCAAGAGCGCGAAGTCGATCGTCAAGATCCGCTTCGTCGAGCAACAGCCGCCGACGAGCTGGAATAGCTATGCCCCGAAGGAATACGGCTTCTATTCGAACGTCAATCCGAATGTGGATCATCCGCGCTGGAGCCAGGCGACCGAGCGGCGCATCGGCGACGACGGTTTTTTCACGCCGAAGCGCAAGACGCTGATGTTCAACGGCTATGGGGAATGGGTCGCGTCGATGTATCAGGGCATGGACCTGAAGACATATTTCTGAGGGCGGCGCATGCAGAACGATATGCAACGGTCCGCGCTGGCGGACCCCGCTTCGCCCCGCCGCGCATCGGTACGTTCCGGCACGGCGCCGCGCTGGGTCGTGCCCGCGAAAATCGCGGTATTCGTCGCGTGCCTGTATCCGCTCGCCCGTGTCGTGCTGTTCGGCGCGACCGACCGGCTCGGCGCGAATCCGGTGGAATTCGTGACCCGCTCGACCGGCCTCTGGACGCTCGTGTTTCTGTGCATCACGTTGGCCGTCACGCCGCTGCGGCGTCTGACCGGCTATCCGGCACTGCTGCGATTCAGGCGCATGCTGGGGCTCTATGCGTTTTTCTACGCGACGCTCCACTTCACGACCTATCTCTGGTTCGATAAGTGGTTCGACATCCTGGCGATCGCGAAGGATGTGGTGAAGCGGCCGTTCATCACGGTGGGATTCGCCGCGTTCGTGTTGCTGATTCCGCTTGCCGCGACCTCGCCGCGCGCGATGGTGCGGCGTCTGGGGCGCCACTGGTCGACGCTGCACCAGACGATCTACGCGATCGCGCTGCTCGCCGTGCTGCATTTCTGGTGGATGAAGGCCGGCAAGCACGATCTCGCGCTGCCGAAGCTGTACGGCGCGATCGTGCTCGTGTTGCTTGGATGGCGGATGATCGGATGGGCGCGGCAGCGCACGCGGCGCATCTAGCGGCTACCGACGCGGCAATGAAAAAAGGCGATGACCTTGAGGGGCATCGCCTTTTCCTGTGCCGGCCGTCGTATGCGGCGGCGCGCCTACTCGTTGTCCGGCAGGATCGCTTCGTTTTCGAACAGGCTTTCGATCGTCTCGCGCGGCCGCACCAGGTACGCGTTCGCGTCGTCGACCAGCACTTCGGCCGCGCGCGGGCGGGTGTTGTAGTTCGAACTCATCGTGAAACCGTACGCGCCCGCCGAGCGGATCGCGAGCAGATCGCCCGGCTCCAGCGCGAGCGCGCGGTCGCGGCCCAGCCAGTCGCCGCTTTCGCACACGGGGCCGACCACGTCGTACACCGTCGGCGCGAGGTCGCTGCGCGGCTTCACGGCCTCGATCGCGTGAAACGCCTGGTACATCGCCGGACGGGCGAGATCGTTCATCGCGGCGTCGACGATCGCGAAATTCTTGTCCTCGCCCGGCTTCAGGAATTCGACCCGGGTCAGCAGGATGCCTGCATTGCCCGTCAGCGAACGGCCCGGTTCGAAGAACACTTCACGATGGCCGTGGCCGCGCGCGTCGATCCGTTCGAGCAACGCGCGTACGAACGCGCCGATCTCGGGCGGCGTTTCGTCGTCGTAGGCGATGCCGAGGCCGCCGCCGACATCGACGTGATGGATCTTCACGCCGTCGGCTTCGATCTGTTCGACGAGATCGAGCAGCTTGTCGATCGCGTCGAGATACGGACTGAGTTCGGTGATCTGCGAACCGATATGGCAATCGATGCCGACGACGTGCAGATTGGGCAGCGCGGCGGCGGCACGATAGGTGGCGCGCGCATCGCCGAACGCGACGCCGAACTTGTTCGCCTTGAGACCGGTCGAGATATACGGGTGGGTTTTCGGATCGACATCCGGGTTCACGCGCAGCGATACCGGCGCGCGCTTGCCGAGCGCGCCCGCGACCGCGTTCAGGCGATCGAGCTCGGGAATCGATTCGACGTTGAAGCATTTGACGCCCGCTTCGAGCGCGACGCGCATTTCGTCGGCGCTCTTGCCCACGCCGGAAAACACCGTGTGTTCCGCCTTGCCGCCGGCTGCCAGCACGCGGGCCAGCTCGCCGCCCGACACGATGTCGAAGCCTGCGCCGAGCCGGGCGAACACGTTCAGCACGCCGAGGTTGCTGTTTGCCTTGACGGCGACGTGGATGGCCGCGCGGCGACCCTCGCATGCATCGGCGTAAGCACGGTAAGCGGCCGTCAGCGCCGCGCGCGAATAGACGAACAGCGGGGTGTCGAAATGTTCGGCGAGCTTGTCTGCAGGGATGCCTTCGGCGTGCAGCGTGCCGTCGACGAAATCAAAAGCGGCTTGAGTCATGCGCGATTATTGAGCGGGGGTGGCATCGGAGGCCGGGGCGGGCGCCGTGCGCAGCACGCCTTGCGGCGCCAGTTCGGGCGACAGCGTGAGCGGCGTGCCGGATACATCGGGAGCGGTGCCGCTGCGGGCCGAGGCCGTTTCGGCGTCGGGCGCCACATCGGACGGCGACGGCTGCATCTGTTCGATCGGTTTGGGCGGCAGAGGCGGCACGGTGGGCAGGTAAAGCGCGCCGTTTTGACCGCAGCCGGCAAGCGCCAAAGCCGCTACAATCGCGCTCATCTGGAAAACGACTCGCATGATCGTCCCTAAACAATTGAATCGATAGAGTTTAGCATGTCCGACACTGAATACCTGACCCGAGCCGAGGCCGTGCTGGCCGCCGTCGAGCGCGCGGTCGACGATGCCAACGAAGGCGACGCCGATATCGACCTGGAGCGTAACGGCAGCGTGCTGACGCTCACGTTCGAAAACGGTTCGAAGATCATCGTGAATCTTCAGCCGCCGATGAAAGAGGTATGGATCGCCGCGAAGGCGGGCGGTTTCCATTTCCGCTACACCGAGGGCGCTTGGCACGATACGCGCAGCGGCCGGGAGTTCTACGCGGCGATGACCGACTATGCGACGCAGCAGGCGGGCATGCCGGTGAAGTTCGGCGCCTGAGTTGCGTGAAGCCGGCCTCCGGTAGCGGGGGCGGCGCGCGTGATGGCGGTCATGAAAGAAAAAGCGGCCCGCGGGCCGCTTTTTCCGTTTTCCGGGGCGGCGTCAGTTGCCGCGGAACAGGTTCATGATGTCCTGCTTTTCCTGCTCGCCGACATGCTCGGGAACCGGGCCCGACGCATCGTCCGGCGACGCCGCTTGGCTCACGCCGACGGTCGCGACGAATCCATGGCCCGGCGTGAACTCGCTGAAATACAGTTCGTTGCCGAGTGTTTCGACACCGTCCGGCGTCGGCATCCGGTATTCCGGGACGTTCTTCAGCGCCGGGGCCATGTAGTCGATCCACACCGGCAATGCGAGACCGCCGCCGGTTTCGCGGTCGCCGAGGCTGCGCGGACTGTCGTAGCCGATCCAGGCGATGGCCGCGAGCGTGTGCTGGTAGCCCGCGAACCATGCATCGCGCGAATCGTTGGTCGTGCCGGTCTTGCCGCCCAGATCGGTGCGTTTCAGCACGTTCGTCTTTGCGCCGGTGCCGCGCTGCGCGACGCTCTGCAGCAAGCTGTTCATCACGAAGGCATTGCGCGGGTCGAGCACGCGCGGCGCGTTCTGTTCGGCGACGAGCGGCTGCGCGCGCACGACCACGTTGCCGCTCGGATCGGTGACTTCGGCGATCAGATACGGATTGACCCGGTAGCCGCCGTTCGCGAACACCGAGAACGCGCCGGCCATCTGCAGCGGCGTGACGAGACCCGCGCCGAGCGCCATCGGCAGATAGGCCGGATGACGATCGGCGTCGAAGCCGAAGCGGGTGATGTACTGCTGCGCATACTTCGTGCCGATGTGATTCAGGATCCGGATCGACACGAGGTTGCGCGAGCGCTGCAGCGCGGTCCGCATCGACATCGGGCCTTCGAAGCCGCCGCCGTAGTTCTTCGGCTCCCATGGCTGACCGCCCGTTTCGGCCGCGCTGAAATACAGCGGGCCGTCGTTGATGATGGTGGCCGGCCCGAGCCCCTTGTCGAGCGACGCCGAGTAGATGAACGGCTTGAACGACGAACCCGGCTGCCGCCACGCCTGCGTGACGTGATTGAACTTGTTCTTGTTGAAGTCGAAGCCGCCCACCAGCGAGCGGATCGAACCGTCCTGCGGCACGATCGAGATGAACGCGCCTTCGACCTGCGGCAACTGCGTGATCGCCCACTGGCCGTTGTCGTTCTTCACGACGCGAACGATCGCGCCCGGCCGGATCCGCCGGCTCGGCTGCGCGTTGGCCGACAGCGAGCCGGACGCGAAGCGCAGGTTGTCGCCGTCGATCGTCGCGGTGCTGCCGTCGACGAAGGTGACCTGGATCTGGCGCGGGTTCGCGTCGGTGACGACGGCCGCGATCAGCTCGCCGTTGTCCGGGTGTTCGAGCAGTGCGTCGTCGATCGCCTGCTCGCGGTCGTCGGTGCTCGCGGGCAGCTCGATGAACCCTTCCGGCCCGCGATAGCCGTGGCGGCGCTCGTAGTCCATGAGGCCCTTGCGCAGCGAGCGGTAGGCGACGGTCTGGTCGGCCGAGTCGATCGTCGTCACGACGTTGAAGCCGCGCGTGTAGGTCTCGTCCTTGTACTGCGCGTACATCATCTGGCGCACCATTTCCGCGACGTATTCAGCGTGCACGCTGTATTCGCGGCTCGCGCCCTTGACGACCAGCGGCTGCTTGATCGCATCGTCGTATTGGTCGCGGGTGATGAAGTTCAGTTCGAGCATCCGTTGGAGGATGTATTCCTGCCGCACCTTCGCGCGCTTCGGGTTCACGACCGGGTTGTACGCGGACGGCGCCTTCGGCAGCCCGGCGAGCATCGCCGCCTCCGCGAGCGTCAGGTCCTTCAGATCCTTGCCGAAATACACGCGCGCGGCGCTCGCGAAGCCGTACGCGCGCTGGCCCAGATAGATCTGATTCATGTAGACCTCGAGAATCTGATCCTTTGTCAGCGCGCGCTCGATCCGGTAGGCGAGCAGCATTTCGTAGATCTTGCGCGTATAGGTCTTTTCGCTCGACAGGAAGAAGTTGCGCGCGACCTGCATCGTGATCGTGCTCGCGCCCTGGGTCGCATGGCCGTTCGTCAGCGCGACGAAGCCCGCGCGCAGGATGCCTGTCAGGTCGACGCCGCCGTGATCGTAGAAGCGCGCATCCTCGATCGCGAGCACGGCTTTCTTCAGCGAGTCGGGCACGTCCTGGATATGGACGATGTCGCGCCGTTCCTCGCCGAACTCGCCGATCAGCACGTGATCGGCCGTATAGATGCGCAGCGGTACCTTCGGACGGTAGTCGGTCAGCGCATCGAGCGACGGCAGGTTCGGCGACGCGACAACGAGCGCGTAGCCGAGCACCAGCCCGGCGCAGACGCCGAGCGCGACGCACACGCCGGCAAAGCCGAGCAGCAGCTTCATCCATAGCGGGCGCTTGCGCGGTTCGGGCGCGGGAGGCGGGGACGTAGGAGTCGTGGATTGCATAGGCACACCAAAAAACAGTCCCGCGATTATAGCCGTCCGGTCCGAGCGCTCCCGACGGCCGGCCGCCCCGCCGGATTTCGGCGGGGCGGCATCGCGTATGCGGCCAATGTAGCGCGTTCCCGTGCGGATCGGCGCGCGTTGGCCGTTCGGCCGACTGCCCGCCGTGGCCCGGTTTTCGCAGAATTGCCTTCATGCGGCGCCCCCATCCGAGGGGGCGCGAATCGGAGGGAAGGAATGCGAGAGCGACGTTCGTTATTGTCGGTCGGCCGCCGTTTCGCGGCGGGGATCGACGTGAGTCCGCGTGCGGTGCGGGTCGCGGTGTTGAGCCGGCGGCGTGTGTCGCGCAGCCGGGTGCGGGTAGATGCGCTCGCGGTCGAGCCGCTGCCCGCCGGGGCGTTCGCCGTGACGGGCGACGGGGATTGGGCGGCGGTGGCGCGCGCGTTGTCCGCGGCGATGGACCGGGTGCGGAGCGCGCGGTGCCGAAGCGCATTGCATGGCGTGATGGCGCTGCCTCGCGCCGCGCTGACGCTCGCGTCGCTCGATCTGCATCGCATGGCGCTGCGCGACGGCGCGCATGCGCATGTCGAGCCGGCGGCGCTCGCGGCGGCCGAGCGGGCCACGGGGCAGGCGCGCGATGCGCTTGCGCTGGACTGGCGAGTCGAGGGGCCGGGCGCGGCGACGGTCGTGGCCACGGCGCGGGCGCATGTCGATACGCGGGTGGAGGCGGCCGCATCGGCCGGGGTCGCGCTGGTCGCGATCGACGGCGAGCCTTACGCGGCGTTGCGCGCGATTCGCCACGTCGCACGGCGGGAAGCGAGCGTCGGCGAACCCTACCTCGCGATCTGGGTCGGCTGTGGCGGCGTGCATGGCTGGCTGGTCGCGGCCGGCCGCGTGGAGCGCGAGATCTGTTACCCGGCGCCCGAGCACGCGGATCTGGCGGATGCATTGCGCGGGCTTGCGCAGACGGGGGCGGCGCGTTGCGCGTTCGTTGCAGGCGACGCCGAGCTGCTTGGGGGCGCACGGATCTCATTGGCCGACGTCGCCGATCTGCTGGGCTGCGTCGTGCTGCCGTTCGAATGCGCGGGACTGTGTCATCCGGCCCGGCCGGCCGGCGACGCGCTGGCGCGGTCCCCCGCTTTTGCGGTCGCGGTCGGTCTTGCGCTGCGCGGGGTGTTCGAGTGAGCTGGCATCCGTGGCATGGCGTAAGGCGCGCATTGCAGCAGCGGCGTTCGGCGCTCGGCGGGGTCAACCTGCTGCCGTACCGGGCGCGCGATACGCGGCGGGTACGCCGTCGCATCGTTTGCGAGATATCGGTGGCCGCCCTGGTCGGGCTGGCCGCCATGGCGATATGGAGCGCGGCTCGGGCGGTGCAAAGTGCGCGGTTCGACGCGCAGCGCCGGCAGGTCGAGCAGCGGCTCGCGGCATGGGCGCCGCAGCTGGTCGCGGCGGAGCAGGCGGCCCGTCTGTTCCGCGACGAGCAGATGCGCGGCACGCAGGCGCTTGAACGGGCCGCGCCGCGTCGGCGGGTGCTCGATCTGTTCGACCTGCTGCGGCGCGTGCGCTACGACGGCGTGCGGTTGCGGTCGATTCGCGCGGGCGAATCCGAAGCGTCGATCGAGGTCAGCGCGGCGGACCCCGCCGCCGCCACGCATTGGCTCCGGCAAATCCAGATGGAGCGAGGCGACTGGACGTTCGAGGTGGCGGGGCTGCAAGCCGTCCATGCCGTGTCGGCGAGGGAGTCCGGGCAGCGCCGAGCCCTCGCGTTTTCGGTCCGGATTCGCTGGCCGTCGCCCGGTCCGGCGCGCGCGGCCGGCGTGGCGCGGGAGGGAGCATGAATCCGATGCTTGCCCAGCGCCGCGTGGGCGCCGGTCGGTACGCCGTGCCTGTCGAGATCGTGGTTCGTAGTGCCGCGTGCGCGGCGATCGCGTGCGGTGTGCTCGTGTGTGGCCTGCTCGTGGCGAACCGGGCGGATTGGGGTGGCGCTGCGCGCAGCCGCGCCGCGCTGGGCGAAGTGGCGGTGCGCGACCTGCAGGCGAGGCGGCTGCTTGCGGCGGCGTCGGCGAATCGGGCGTCGGCGAGGCGCACCGGCCCCGTCGAGGCGGGCGATGTGCTCGCGCGCCTCGTGTTGCGTCTCGCGGACCTCGCGGAAGCGAGCGGCCTGCGGATACGCGAACTGGATCGACTGGCGGTCTCGCATGACGGCGGACCGGCCGACGGTCCCCGCGCGGATTGGCTGAAATTGAGTGCGGAAGGTGACTTTACGGCGATTCAGCGGTTCGTCGCCGGGCTGGCGTCGTTGCCGGTGCTCGTCGTGCCCGCCGCCCTGACCGTGCAACGTGGGGGGCGGGCAGGCGTCATCGAGGTCCGGTTGGCCGTGTTTGCGGCGTTGCCGCCGGGGAGGGGCGAGGTCGTGGCGGACCGGGGCGGTCTGGGTCACGTCGATCCGTTCGCCGACACGTCGACGGGGGCGGGCCCCTCGGCACGGCTGGTCGGCGTGCTGCGGGATCGACGCCTCGGTCTGGCGATGTTCGAATTGGACGACAGCGCTTGGCTGATCGCGGAAGGCCAGCGGTTCGGCGACGAACGGATCGCGAGGATCGATATCGGCGGGGTGACGCTGGCGAAGCCGGGCAGCACGCGACGGGTGTCGATGGCGGAGGCGGGATGATCCGGGTGCGCTTGTTGATCTGGATCGGGTGCGCGCTGGGCGCTGCGGAGGTCTTCGCCGTTGGGCTGCCGCCGTTGCCGGCCGGCATGCCGGTCGACGGTGCGCTCGGCTCGGCGGGGCTCGCGCCGTACTCGAACGAAGCGGACGTCGATGCCGCGCCGGTCGGGCGGGGCGGCGGTCTGCCGGGGGCCGCGACGTCGGTCGATGACTCCGCCGCGCGCCTGGCCGGCGATGGAGCCGCGGCGGCTTCGGGCGGCGCCGGCACGGAGATGCTGGAAGGGCCGCCGGTTCCGCTGGCGCCGGCGGCGCGGATGAGCGATTCGCTCGGCGGGCGCGATGGCGAATCCGCGGCGGGCTCGTCGGACGACGATCGCCCCATCTCGCTGCATCTGCATGACGCGAGCCTTGCCGCCGCATTCGACGCGTTTGCCCGCTTCACCGGTCTCGACATCGTCGTCAGCGAACAGGTGCGCGGCAACGTGTCGTTACGTCTGAATAATGTCGGGTGGCGCAGCGCGTTCGATGCGCTGCTGGATGCCAACGGGCTGGCGATGGCGCGGCGCGGGCGGGTGATCTGGGTCGCGCCGGTCGCGGAGCTGGCGGCCCGCGAGCGTCAGCGTTTCGAGGCGCATGCCCGGGCGGCCGAACTCGAGCCGCTCGTGAGCCGCACCTTCCTGCTGCACTACCCACGTGCCGCCGAGGTTCAGCGCCTGCTGTCCGGCGCCGGCGGGCAGCGGATCCTGTCGAAGCGCGGCGCCGTGCTGGCCGATCCGAGGACCAACCTGCTGTTCGTCACCGATGTGGCGGCGCGCGTCGCGCAGATCGCGGATCTCGTCGCTCAGCTTGACCAGCCGTCGCGCCAGGTCCTGATCGAGGCCCGGATCGTCGAAGGCGAGCGGGGCTTTTCCCGCCACCTCGGCGTGCGGCTCGCGCTGCGCGCCGCGCACGGCGGATCGTTGGTCGACCTGTCCGCCCGGCCGCTGGCGGGGTTCGATGCGGCGACGGCGGGTCTGACGCTTTTTGCGGCCGGCGCGAGCCGCGTGCTCGATCTCGAATTGAGTGCGCTGGAGGCGGATGGACGCGGGCAGATCGTGTCGAGTCCGCGGGTCGTCACGGCGGACCGGACCCGGGCGATCGTCGAACAGGGGACCGAACTGCCTTACCAGGCCAAGGTCGGCAACGGCATGTCGGGCGTCCAGTTCCGCCGCGCGACGCTCAAGCTGGAGGTGGAGCCGCAGATCACGCCCGACGGGCGGGTAATCCTCGATCTCGACGTGGCGAAGGACAGCGTCGGCGAGCAGACGGCCTCCGGACCGGCCATTCACACGAAGCATGTGCAAACCCGCGTGGAGGTGGAAAATGGCGGAACGGTGTCGATCGGGGGCATCTACGCGAGTGACGTCCGCGACGATCTGACTCGGGTGCCGCTGTTGGGCAAAATACCGATTCTGGGCGCGCTTTTCCGGCATCGGGCACAACGGGAGCAACGTGGCGAACTCGTGGTTTACATCACGCCGAGGGTGGTAACGGGCCCCTGAAACCCGATCGACCCAGGCTCGACAAGGCGGCCGCTTTGCCAGTAAGCTGCGCCACACCAGTAAGAATTGAAGCAGAGGAAGCCGTTGCAAGCGCGGGACTCACACGCAAACGTATTTTTCGTCGGACTCATGGGGGCGGGTAAAACCACCGTGGGCCGGGCGGTCGCGCGCCGTCTCGACAGGCCGTTCTTCGATTCCGATCACGAAATCGAGGCCCGTACCGGCGCGCGCGTTCCCGTGATCTTCGAACTCGAGGGCGAAGCCGGATTCCGCGAGCGCGAGGCGCAGATGATCGATGAGCTGACGCAACGCGAGAACGTCGTGATTGCGACGGGCGGCGGCGCGATCCTGCGCGAGGAAAATCGCACATACCTGAATTCGCGCGGCCTCGTCGTTTATCTGCGCGCCAATCCGCACGATCTCTGGCTGCGCACCCGCAAGGACAAGAATCGCCCGCTGCTGCAGACGGACGATCCGAAAGCGAAGCTCGAGGCGCTCTACGAAGCGCGCGATCCGCTGTATCGCGAATGCGCGCATTTCGTCATCGAAACCGGCCGGCCGTCCGTCAACGGGCTCGTCAACATGGTGCTGATGCAGCTCGAGATGGCGGGCATCGTCGCCAAGCCACTACAAGCATGATTACTGTCAATGTCGACCTGGGCGAGCGCGCCTACCCGATCCACATCGGCGCCGATCTGATCGGCCGCACCGAACTGTTCGCCCCGCACATCGCCGGCGCGTCCGTCACGATCGTCACCAACACGACCGTCGATCCGCTGTACGGCGATGCGCTGCGCGCGGCGCTGGCCCCGCTGGGCAAACAGGTGTCGACAGTCGTGCTTCCGGACGGCGAGGCGCACAAGAACTGGGCCACCCTCAACCTCATTTTCGACGGTCTCCTCACGGAGCGCGCGGATCGCAAGACGACGCTGATCGCGCTCGGCGGCGGTGTCGTCGGCGACATGACGGGTTTTGCCGCCGCGTGCTACATGCGCGGCGTGCCGTTCATCCAGGTACCGACCACGCTGCTGTCGCAGGTCGATTCGTCGGTGGGCGGCAAGACCGGCATCAACCATCCGCTCGGCAAGAACATGATCGGCGCGTTCTACCAGCCGCAGGCCGTGATCGCCGACATCGGCGTGCTGCGCACGCTGCCCGAGCGCGAGCTGGCGGCGGGTCTCGCCGAAGTGATCAAGACGGGTGCGATCGCCGACGCCGATTTCTTCGACTGGATCGAGGCGAACGTCGCCGCGCTGAATCGCCGCGAGCCGGCCGCGCTGGCCGAGGCGGTCAAGCGCTCGTGCGAGATCAAGGCCAGCGTGGTGGCGGCCGACGAGCGCGAAGGCGGCCTGCGCGCGATCCTCAATTTCGGTCACACGTTCGGCCATGCGATCGAGGCCGGGCTCGGCTACGGCGAATGGCTGCACGGCGAGGCAGTCGGCTGCGGAATGGCGATGGCGGCCGATCTGTCGGTGCGCGTCGGTCATCTCGACGAAGCGTCGCGCGAGCGCCTGAACCGCGTGATCGCGGCCGCGCACCTGCCGACCCGGGCCCCGCAACTCGGGCAGACGCGCTACATGGATCTGATGCGCGTCGACAAGAAGGCGGAGGCGGGCTCGATCAAGTTCATCCTGCTCAAACGCCTGGGCGAGACGATCATCACCCCGGCACCGGACGACGCGGTCTACGCAACCCTGGACGCCAGCATCCGGTAATCCAGGCACCCGCCGGACCGGCACCCTAGACGTGGAGGAGACGGTGAGCGACACATCCAGCGAATTGCCACGCCAGACCCGCGCCGCCGCATCCGGCGCGCCGGCCGCGGGCCCCGTGGCCGCGCCGACCATCGCCGCGCTGGAGGCGCACCTCGCGCCGTATGCCGCGCACTCGTCGCAGTCGCGCGGCAGGCGATATCGGGAAGCTCCGCCCGCCGCCCGTACCGAATTCCAGCGCGATCGCGACCGCATCGTCCATTCCACCGCGTTCCGGCGGCTCGAATACAAGACCCAGGTGTTCGTGAATCACGAGGGCGACCTGTTCCGGACGCGTCTCACGCACAGCCTCGAAGTCGCGCAGATCGCCCGGTCGGTCGCGCGCAATCTCCGGCTGAACGAAGATCTCGTCGAAGCGATCTCGCTTGCGCACGACCTCGGCCATACGCCGTTCGGCCATGCGGGCCAGGATGCGCTCAATGCATGCATGCGCGATCACGGGGGCTTCGAGCACAATCTGCAAAGCCTCGCCGTCGTCGACGAACTGGAGGAGCACTACGGGGCGTTCAACGGCCTGAACCTGTGCTTCGAGACCCGCGAGGGCATTCTCAAGCACTGCTCGCGAGAGCATGCGCGCCAGCTCGGCGAGCTGGGCGAGCGGTTCCTGCAGGGGCGGCAGCCGTCGCTCGAGGCGCAGATCGCCAACATCGCCGATGAAATCGCGTACAACAACCACGATGTCGACGACGGCCTGCGTTCGGGGCTGATCTCGATCGAACAGCTCGCCGAAGTCGAGCTGTGGCAGGGCCACTACGAGGCGGCGCTGGTCGACTACCCGCACCTGGAAGGCCGCCGTCTGGTGCACGAGACGGTGCGTCGGATCATCAATGCGCTGATCGTCGATCTGATCGACGCGACCACCCGCAATCTCGCCCGCGCCGCGCCGGCGTCGCTCGACGACGTGCGCGCCGCGCCGCCGCTCGTCGCGCACAGCGAGCAGATCGCCGGCCAGGCGGCGGCGCTCAAGCGCTTTCTGTTCAAGAACCTGTACCGGCATTACCGCGTGATGCGGATGGCGAACAAGGCCCAGCGGGTGGTCAAGGGGCTGTTCGACGCGTTCATCGGCGATCCGCGTCTGCTGCCGCCCGCCTATCAGGCATCCGGCGCGTCCGATGCGGTGCAGCAGCCGCGCCTCGTCGCGCACTACATCGCCGGGATGACCGATCGCTTCGCGTTGAAGGAGTATCAACGCCTGTTTGTCATGGACGATAACTAAACTGCCCGGTCTTGTTCGCCACGGGCGCATAACCGGTGCGGCGCATGCGCGCCCGCACCGCCACCAAGGAAGGAGATAGGTCGATGAAATACAAGACGCTGGTTCGCTCGCTCGCGCTGGGCTCAGCCATGTGGTTCGGCGCGCAGCATGCCGCCCTCGCCGCAACCGAGATCCAGTTCTGGCACGCGATGGAGGCGGCGCTCGGCGAGCGCGTCAACGATATTGCCGCGCAATTCAACGCGTCGCAAAGCGACTACAAGATCGTGCCCGTCTACAAGGGCACCTACGACCAGGCGCTGGCCGCCGGCATCGCCGCGTACCGCGGCGGCAACGCGCCGGCGATCCTGCAGGTGTACGAAGTGGGCACCGCGACGATGATGCAGGCGAAGAAGGCGGTCCTCCCGGTCTCCGACGTGTTCAAGCAGGCCGGCGTGCCGCTCGACGAAAAGACCTTCGTGCCGACGATCTCGAGCTACTACAGCGATGCGAAGACGGGCCGCCTGGTGTCGATGCCTTTCAACAGTTCGACGCCCGTCCTGTACTACAACAAGGACGCGTTCAAGAAGGCGGGCCTCGATCCGAACCAGCCGCCCAAGACCTGGGCGGACGTGAAGGCCGATGCCGAGAAACTGCGCAAGGCGGGTTACGCATGCGGCTATACGACCGGCTGGCAAGGCTGGATTCAGCTCGAGAACTACAGCGCGTGGCATGCGCTGCCGTTCGCGAGCCGCAACAACGGCTTCGACGGCACCGATGCGGTGCTCGAATTCAACAAGCCGCAGCAGATCGCGCATATCCAGTTCCTGCAGGACATGGCGAAGGACGGCACGTTCACCTACGTGGGCCGCAAGGACGAGGCGTCCTCGAAGTTCTACAGCGGCGACTGCGGGATCATGACCGGCTCGTCGGGTTCGCTCGCGACGATCCGCAAGTACGCGAAGTTCGAGTTCGGCACCGGCATGATGCCGTATGACGCGAACGTCAAGGGCGCGCCGCAGAACGCGATCATCGGCGGTGCGAGCCTGTGGGTGCTGGCGGGCAAGGATCCGGCCACCTACAAGGGCGTCGCGAAGTTCCTCGCGTACCTGAGCTCGCCCGCCGTGGCCGCGAAGTGGCACCAGGACACGGGCTACCTGCCGGTGACGACGGCCGCCTACGACCTCACGCGCGAACAGGGCTTCTACGCGAAGAATCCGGGCACCGACACCGCGATCAAGCAGATGCTGAACAAGCCGCCGCTGCCTTACACGAAGGGGCTGCGGCTCGGCAACATGCCGCAGATCCGCACGATCATCGACGAGGAGCTGGAGCAGGTCTGGGCGCAGAAGAAGACGCCGAAGGCCGCGCTCGATTCCGCGGTGTCGCGCGGCGACGACCTGTTGCGCCGGTTCGAGAAGTCCGGCAGCTGAACCCGCCCGCCGCCGCGCCGCGGCGCCGCCCGCCTGCGTCGGTGACGAGGCGCGGCGGCGCGGGCCGGTGGCCTGTTTCGTTTGACGCTCGATCGGAGTCCTTTCGATGCAATCCCGTTCCCGCTTCGGCACGAGCGTGCTGCCCTATCTGCTGATCGCACCGCAGCTCGCGATCACCGCGCTGTTCTTCCTGTGGCCCGCCGGCGAGGCGCTGTGGCAGTCGACCCAGTCGCAGGATGCATTCGGCACGTCCAGCGAGTTCGTCGGCTTCGACAACTTCGCGCACCTGTTCGCCGATCCGCTGTACCTCGATTCCTTCAAGACGACGCTCGTGTTCAGCACGCTCGTGACCGTGTGCGGGCTGCTCGTATCGCTGCTGCTCGCCGCGTGCGCCGATCGCGTGATACGCGGCGCGCGGGTTTATCGCACGCTGCTGATCTGGCCTTACGCGGTCGCCCCGACCATTGCCGCCGTGCTGTGGGCGTTTCTGTTCAATCCGAGCATCGGCATCATCACGTATGGGCTCGCGAAGTACGGCATCGTCTGGAACCATGCGCTGAACGGCGGCCAGGCGATGTTCCTGGTCGTGCTCGCGTCGGTCTGGAAGCAGGTCAGCTACAACTTCCTGTTCTTCTATGCCGGGCTGCAGGCGATCCCGCGCTCGCTGATCGAGGCGGCCGCGATCGACGGCGCGGGCCCGGTGCGGCGCTTCTTCAACATCGCGTTGCCGCTCTTGTCGCCGACCAGCTTCTTCCTGCTGGTCGTGAACCTGGTCTATGCGTTCTTCGACACTTTCCCGGTGATCGATGCCGCCACCCAGGGCGGTCCGGCGCAAAGCACCAAGACCCTGATCTACAAGATCTTCGCCGAAGGCTTCCAGGGGCTCGACATCGGCAGCTCGGGCGCCCAGTCGGTCGTGCTGATGGTGATCGTGGTGGGCCTCACGGTCGTGCAGTTCCGTTTCGTCGAACGCAAGGTGCAATACGCATGATCGAGAATCGCAAGGGTTTCGACTTCTTCTGCCACGCGGTGCTGGCCGCGGGGATCATGCTGATCGTGTTCCCCGTGTACGTCGGCTTCTGCGCGGCGACGATGAACGCGCAGGAAGTGTTCACGGTGCCGATGTCGCTGGTGCCGAGCACGCACCTGTTCGAGAATATCGCCTACATCTGGCGCCACGGCAGCGGCGGCACCACGACGCCGTTCGGCGTGCTGCTGTTCAACAGCTTCGTGATGGCGTTCGCGATCGCGGTCGGCAAGATCGCGGTGTCGATCCTGTCCGCCTACGCGATCGTGTATTTCCGCTTCCCGTTTCGCAACACCGCGTTCTGGCTGATCTTCGTCACGCTCATGCTGCCGGTCGAGGTGCGGATCTTCCCGACCGTGCAGGTGGTGTCGACGCTGCATCTGTCCAACACCTACGCCGGCCTGACGCTGCCGCTGATCGCGTCGGCGACCGCCACCTTCCTGTTCCGCCAGTTCTTCATGACGCTGCCGGACGAACTGATGGACGCTGCCCGCATCGACGGCGCGGGCGCGCTGCGCTTCTTCTGGGACGTGGTGTTGCCGCTGTCGAGGACCAGCATCGCGGCGCTGTTCGTGATCACCTTCATCTACGGCTGGAATCAGTATCTGTGGCCGATCCTGATCACGACGGACGCATCGCTGTCGACGGCCGTGGTCGGAATCAAGACGATGATCGCGAGCGGCGACACCGCGACCGAATGGCATCGCGTGATGGCGGCGACGCTGCTCGCGATGCTGCCTCCCATGGTTGTGGTGCTCGCGATGCAGCGCTGGTTCGTGCGCGGCCTCGTGGACTCGGAAAAATAAACGTTACTGGAGATTTTCGACGAATGGCTGCGCTGAGCTTGAAGGGCGTCAGGAAGACCTACGACGGCAAGCAGTACGTGCTGCACGGTATCGACGTGGAGGTCGCCGACGGGGAATTCATCGTGCTGGTCGGGCCTTCCGGCTGCGGGAAATCGACGCTGCTGCGGATGATCGCCGGCCTCGAGACCGTGTCGGACGGCGAGATTTCGATCGGCGAGCGGGTGGTGAACACGCTGGAGCCGAAGGATCGCGACATCGCGATGGTGTTCCAGAACTACGCGCTGTATCCGCACATGACGGTCGCCCAGAACATGGGCTACGGACTCAAGATCCGCGGCATCGAGCGCGCGGCGATCGACGCGCGCGTCGCGTCGGCCGCGAAGATCCTCGAACTCGAGCCGCTGCTGCAGCGGCGGCCGCGCGAGCTGTCGGGCGGCCAGCGGCAGCGGGTCGCGATGGGACGCGCGATCGTGCGCGAGCCGGCGGTGTTCCTGTTCGACGAGCCGCTGTCGAATCTCGACGCGAAGCTGCGCGTGCAGATGCGCCTGGAGATTCAGCGGCTGCACGCGCGGCTCGCGACCACCAGCGTCTACGTGACGCACGACCAGATCGAGGCCATGACGCTCGCGCAGCGCGTGATCGTGATGAACCGCGGCTACGCGGAACAGATCGGCGCGCCCGTCGACGTCTACGAGAAGCCGGCGACCACCTTCGTCGCGGGGTTCATCGGTTCGCCGGCGATGAACCTGCTGCACGGGCGGCTGTCGGAGGACGGCGCGCGCTTCGAGGTGGCGGACGGCGGCCCGCGCCTGCCGGTGGCCGGGGCGCCCGGTATCGGCGCCGGGATCGCGACCGGCCGCGACTGGATTCTCGGCGTGCGTCCGGAGCACATGACGCCGCAGCCGGGTACCGCGCAGGCGCCGCTCGTCGTCGATTCGTGCGAGCTGCTGGGCGCGGACAACCTCGTGCACGGCCGCTGGGGCAAGCACGACGTCGCGGTGCGTCTGCCGCACGGCGACCGCCCGCCGCGCGGCGATCTGCTGCCGGCCGCGCTGCCGGCGCACCGGCTGCATTTCTTCGACCCAGAGACCGGCAAGCGCGCCGACTGACGCAGGACGGACCCCATGACGACACTGACCGATTGGCCTTATCCCCGCGTGGTGGCTCACCGCGGGGGCGGCAAGCTGGCGCCCGAGAACACCCTGGCCGCCCTCGACGAGGGCGCGCGACGCGGGCACCGGATGGTGGAGTTCGACGCGAAGCTGTCGTCGGACGATATCGCGTTCCTGCTGCACGACGATACGGTCGACCGAACGTCGAACGGTACCGGCCCGGCGTTGCAAAAACGCTACGCCGAACTGGCGGGTCTCGACGCGGGCGGGTGGTTCGACGCGCGTTTCGCGGGGGAGCGGATGCCGACGCTGGAGCAGGCAGCGGCGCGCTGCCTGCAGCTCGGGCTGTTCGCGAATGTCGAGATCAAGCCGTGTCCGGGGCGCGAAGCCGAGACCGGGCGGCTCGTTGCCGAGGAAGCGGCGTTGCGCTGGCGCGACGCCGCGGTGCCGCCGTTGCTGTCGTCGTTCTCGTTCGCGGCGCTGGAGGCGGCCAGGGCGGCCGCGCCGGCACTGCCGCGCGGGATGCTGTACGAGGAATTGCCGGCCAACTGGCGCGAGGAAACCATCGACGCGCTGGGCTGCGTGGCGCTGCACGCGCATCACGCGCAGTTCAACGCGGCATTGGTGCAGGAAATCCGCGACGCGGGGCTGCGGATTCTCGTCTATACGGTCAACGATCCCGAGCGGGCGCTGGAACTGGCGGGCTGGGGTGTCGACCTGGTCTGCACCGACCGGATCGACCTGATCGGCCCGCATTTCCTCGATTCCCCCGCATGATCCGGCGCCACGCGCGCGACGCGCGTGCGAAAACCCCGTCGGTTGCCCGACGGGGCGCGAGAGTGTGACCGTCTCGTAACGCCTGGAAAATTCCGCTACAAATTGCAGCGGAATTAACCATTCCCCAAATATTCGACTACGCTTAGAAGCGGTAGCCGACGTTCAGGTAGGTGACGATCGGGTTCAGGTTGATCTTCGCCTGCGCAACTTGCGTCAGCGTGCCGACCTGGGTGGCGCGCTGGGTCGTCAGCGTGGCCAGCAGGCTCACCGGGATGTACGACACGGACAGGCCGGCGAACCAGTGCTTGTTGAAGTTGTAGTTGAAGCCGGCATTGAAAACAGGCGCCCACTGATTGCTCGTTTCGACCTTGGTCGGGCCGCCGAGCACACCCTGCTGGAACGCGCCGTTGGTGATCTTCGCGCCCGTGAACCAGATGTAGGTCGCGCCGACGCCGACGTACGGACGGAACTTCGCATCCGCGCCGTTGAAGTAGTACTTGAGCAGGAGCGCCGGGCTCCATTGGTATGCATGACCGAGCACGCCGAATTGCTGGAAGGCGCCTTCACCGTTCAAATTGAACCTTGGCGGAATCCCGGCGACAAATTCAGCAGCGATGTGATCGGTGACGAAGTAACCGGCCGCGAGGCCGATAGTGTCGGCATTGTCGATGCCGGCGCCGGTGTTGGGTACGTCGTGGTTGACGGGGCTGCCGCCCACGCTCAGAACTTTCAGCGGCTTGCTGCTGTCTTGGGGGGCAAGGTGGAACCAGCCCGTGGTGACGTAAACGCTTCCTGCCGATTGCGCTTGGGCGGCTGTGGCAGCCGCCATGAATGCAAGCGCTACGGCCCCCGTAATGGCCAGTTTTTGTTTCATCCTTTGTCTCCTCCAATAAAGGCGTGCCCATTATGACCACGACGTTTCAAACAGAACAGAGTTGTAAGTTAGAGTTTTCTCCCTAGGATTCGCACGACCGTACTGTTTCCCGCACCGCGCCGGGCTTTGCGCGGATGCACCAACTCGAGCCTTCGGGTATCTCCTAACGCGATCAAACGGACATTCAGCATGGCACGGCTAGCACGACTCTATGTTCCCGATCAGCCGCAGCACGTGATTCTGCGCGGCCTCGATCAGCAACCGGCGTTCGTCGACGACCAGGATTACGAACTCTTCATCGATTGCCTGAAGGCGGCGGCGCGCGATCACCACCTGGCGGTGCATGCGTATGTGCTGTTGCCGCGCCAGGTGCAGCTGCTCGTCACGCCGAGCGACGAGGCGAGCCTGCCGAAGGCGATGCAGGCGGTCGGCAGGCGCTACGTTGCGCATTTCAACCGGCGCTATTCGCGGCGCGGCACGCTGTGGGAAGGGCGCTACCGCGCGACCGTGATCGAAGGCGAGCGCTATTTCCTGCTGGCGAGCCGCGTGGTGGAGCTGAGTCCGGTGCGCGCGCAGCTCGTCGCGACGGCGGAGGCCTATCGCTGGTCGAGCTACCGGCACCACATCGGCCTGACCGTCGACAGCCTGATCACCGATCACCCGCTCTATTGGGCGCTCGGCAATACGCCGTTCGAGCGACAGCGCGCGTACAAGGAACTGTGCGAGCAGCCGCTCGACGAGCGGCAGGCCGATCAGCTGCAGCAGGCCACCTTGAAGGGCTGGGTGCTGGGCGGCGAGACCTATCGCGAATGGGCGGCCCGCACGGCGAACCGGCGCGTGTCGCCGCTGCCGCGTGGACGGCCGCGCAAGGTGCGCGAGAACACCCCGCCGATCCAGCAGTGAGCGCAGCGTGATCGCGTGACCGGCGGACGCGGAAGCGGCATCCAAGGATGCCGCTTCTTTTTGCCCCATTTTGATGCGGAACTAATAAAAAGTGCTGACCGTGCACCAAGCTGATAATTGGGGATCTATCAATGGCATTTATTTGCTATTCCTTTGATTCGTCGCGTATATTCCGAATTCCGGCGGTCCCGGGCGCACGGCGCCCGTCCTCGGCCAGCCGCGTCGCAGTTCGCCGGGAGGCGCAGCGACGGGCAACAACAAAACGGTTAACGGCCCTAGGCCCCTTACAGACGGTGTCCCCATGAACGACCACCAGCAGCCGCACCGCGCGGTTCCCGCCGCGCAAGGTCTGTACGACCCGCAAAACGAGCACGACGCCTGCGGCGTCGGCTTCGTCGCTCACATCAAGGGCAAGAAAAGCCACGAGATCATCGAGCAGGGCCTGAAGATCCTGGAGAACCTCGATCACCGCGGCGCCGTGGGCGCCGATCCGTTGATGGGCGACGGCGCGGGTATCCTGATCCAGATCCCGGACGCGTTCTACCGCGAGGAAATGGCGAAGCAGGGCGTGACCTTGCCGCCTGCCGGTGAATATGGGGTCGGTATGATTTTCCTGCCGAAGGAAAGCGCGTCGCGGATCGCGTGCGAGCAGGAGCTGGAGCGCACGGTGAAGGCCGAGGGGCAGGTCGTACTGGGCTGGCGCGACGTGCCGGTCGACGCCGCCATGCCGATCTCGCCCACCGTGAAGGCCACCGAGCCGATCATCCGCCAGATCTTCATCGGACGCGGCAAGGACATCATGGTGACGGACGCGCTCGAGCGAAAGCTCTACGTGATCCGCAAGACCGCGAGCCACCGGATCCAGGCGCTCAAGCTCAAGCACGGCAAGGAATACTTCGTGCCGTCGATGTCGGCGCGCACGGTGGTCTACAAGGGGCTGCTGCTCGCGGGCCAGGTCGGCGTGTACTACCGCGACCTGCAGGACGAGCGCGTCGTGTCGGCGCTCGCGCTGGTGCACCAGCGCTTCTCGACCAACACGTTCCCGGCCTGGGAGCTGGCGCACCCGTACCGGATGATCGCGCACAACGGCGAGATCAACACCGTGAAGGGCAACGTGAACTGGCTGAACGCCCGCACCGGCGCGATCGCGAGCCACGTGCTCGGCGACGATCTGCCGAAGCTGTGGCCGCTGATCTACCCGGGCCAGTCGGATACGGCGTCGTTCGACAACTGCCTCGAACTGCTGGTGATGGCGGGCTATCCGCTCGTCCACGCGGTGATGATGATGATTCCCGAGGCGTGGGAACAGCACACGCTGATGGACGACAACCGCCGCGCGTTCTACGAATACCACGCCGCGATGATGGAGCCGTGGGACGGCCCCGCCGCGATCGCGTTCACCGACGGCCGCCAGATCGGCGCGACGCTCGACCGCAACGGCCTGCGTCCCGCGCGCTACCTGATCACCGACGACGACCTCGTCATCATGGCGTCGGAATCGGGCGTGCTGCCGATCCCCGAATCGAAGATCGTCAAGAAGTGGCGGTTGCAGCCGGGCAAGATGTTCCTGATCGACATGGAACACGGCCGCATCATCGACGACAAGGAACTGAAGGACAACCTCGCGAACGCGAAGCCGTACAAGAGCTGGATCGATGCGGTGCGCATCAAGCTCGACGAGATCGAGCCGAAGGAAGAGGACGTCGCGGCCGAGCGCCGCGAGTCGGCGGCGCTGCTCGACCGCCAGCAGGCGTTCGGCTATACGCAGGAGGATCTGAAGTTCCTGATGGCGCCGATGGCGCAGGCGGGCGAAGAGGCGGTCGGCTCGATGGGCAACGACTCGCCGCTCGCGGTGATGTCGAACAAGAACAAGACGCTGTACCACTATTTCAAGCAGCTGTTCGCCCAGGTGACGAACCCGCCGATCGACCCGATCCGCGAAAACATGGTGATGTCGCTCGTGTCGTTCATCGGTCCGAAGCCGAACCTGCTCGACACCAACAACATCAACCCGCCGATGCGGCTCGAGGTGTCGCAGCCGGTGCTCGACTTCAAGGACATCGCGAAGATCCGCGCGATCGACCAGTACACCGGCGGCAAGTTCAGCGCGTACGAGCTGAGCATCTGCTATCCGGTCGCGTGGGGCAAGGAAGGGATCGAGGCGCGCCTCGCCTCGCTGTGCGCGGAAGCCGTCGACGCGGTGAAGTCCGGCTACAACATCCTGATCGTGTCGGACCGCAGGACCGACGCCGAGCATGTCGCGATCCCCGCGCTGCTCGCGACCGCGGCGATCCACACCCACCTTGTCCACCAGGGCCTGCGCACCAGCTCGGGCCTCGTCGTCGAAACCGGCTCGGCGCGCGAAACGCACCACTTCGCGCTGCTCGCCGGCTACGGCGCGGAGGCCGTCCATCCGTACCTCGCGATGGAAACGCTCGCGAAGATGGCGGACGGACTGTCCGGCGACCTGTCGGCCGACAAGGCGATCTACAACTTCACGAAGGCGGTCGGCAAGGGCTTGCAGAAGGTGATGTCCAAGATGGGCATCTCCACCTACATGTCGTACACCGGCGCGCAGATCTTCGAGGCGCTCGGCCTGTCGACCGATCTCGTCGAGAAGTACTTCAAGGGCACGGCGTCGAAGGTCGGCGGTATCGGCCTGTTCGATGTCGCGGAGGAAGCGATCCGCCTGCATCGCGATGCGTTCGGCGACGATCCGGTGCTGGCCGGCATGCTCGACGCGGGCGGCGAGTACGCATACCGCGTGCGCGGCGAGGACCACATGTGGACGCCCGACACGATCGCGAAGCTACAGCACTCGGCCCGCAGCAATTCGTATCAGACGTACAAGGAATACGCGAACCTGATCAACGATCAGACCCGCCGTCACATGACGTTCCGCGGCCTGTTCGAGTTCAAGGTCAATCCGGCGAAGGCGATTCCGATCGACGAAGTGGAGTCGGCGAAGGAGATCGTGAGGCGTTTCGCGACGGGCGCGATGTCGCTCGGTTCGATCAGCACCGAAGCGCACGCGACGCTCGCGATCGCGATGAACCGGATCGGCGGCAAATCGAACACGGGCGAGGGCGGCGAGGACGAGAACCGCTATCGCAACGAGTTGCGCGGCATTCCGATCAAGACGGGCGACACGCTGAAGTCGATCATCGGCGACGAAATCGTGCGCGACATCCCGCTGCAGGACGGCGATTCGCTGCGCTCGAAGATCAAGCAGGTCGCGTCGGGCCGGTTCGGCGTGACGGCGCAGTACCTCGCGTCGGCCGACCAGATCCAGATCAAGATGGCGCAGGGCGCGAAGCCCGGCGAAGGCGGCCAGCTGCCGGGCCACAAGGTGTCCGAGTACATCGGCAAGCTGCGCTACTCGGTGCCGGGCGTCGGCCTGATCTCGCCGCCGCCGCACCACGACATCTACTCGATCGAGGATCTGGCGCAACTGATCCACGACCTGAAGAACGTGAACCCGGTCGCGAGCATCTCGGTGAAGCTGGTGTCGGAAGTGGGCGTCGGCACGGTCGCGGCGGGCGTCGCGAAGGCGAAGGCCGACCACGTCGTGGTCGCCGGCCACGACGGCGGCACGGGCGCGTCGCCGTTGTCGTCGGTGAAGCACGCGGGCACTCCGTGGGAGCTGGGTCTCGCCGAAACGCAGCAGACGCTGGTGCTGAACCGCCTGCGCGGCCGTATCCGCGTGCAGGCCGACGGCCAGATGAAGACGGGCCGCGACGTCGTGATCGGCGCGCTGCTCGGCGCCGACGAATTCGGCTTCGCGACGGCACCGCTCGTCGTCGAAGGCTGCATCATGATGCGCAAGTGCCACCTGAACACCTGCCCGGTCGGCGTCGCGACGCAAGATCCGGTGCTGCGCGCGAAGTTCTCGGGCCAGCCGGAACACGTCGTCAACTTCTTCTTCTTCATCGCGGAGGAAGTGCGCGAGATCATGGCGCAGCTCGGCATCGCGAAGTTCGACGACCTGGTCGGCCGCGCCGACCTGCTCGACACCCGCAAGGGCGTCGAACACTGGAAGGCGAAGGGGCTCGATTTCTCGCGCGTGTTCTATCAGCCGGAAGTCGCCGACGAAGTGGCCACCCGCCATGTCGACGTGCAGGATCACGGCCTCGAGCGCGCACTCGACCACACGCTGATCGAGAAGGCGAAGGCGGCGATCGATCGCGGCGAGCACGTGTCGTTCATCCAGCCGGTGCGCAACGTGAACCGGACGGTCGGCGCGATGCTGTCGGGCGTGATCGCGAAGCAGCACGGCCACGACGGCCTGGCCGACGATGCGATCCACATCCAGCTGAAGGGGACGGCGGGCCAGAGCTTCGGCGCGTTCCTCGCGAGGGGCGTGACGCTCGACCTCGTCGGCGACGGCAACGACTACGTCGGCAAGGGTCTGTCGGGCGGCCGCATCATCATCCGTCCGACCAACGATTTCCGCGGCAAGTCCGAGGAAAACATCATCTGCGGCAACACGGTGATGTACGGCGCGCTCGAAGGCGAAGCCTTCTTCCGCGGCGTCGCGGGCGAGCGCTTCTGCGTGCGCAATTCGGGTGCGACGGCCGTGGTGGAAGGCACGGGCGATCACGGCTGCGAATACATGACGGGCGGCACGGTGGTCGTGCTGGGCGAGACCGGCCGGAATTTCGCGGCCGGCATGTCGGGCGGCCTCGCGTACGTGTACGACCCGGACGGGTCGTTCGCGGCGAAGTGCAACAAGGCGATGGTCGCGCTGGAGCCGGTGCTGCAGCTGGCGGAGCAGGAGCGCACCGTCGATCGCGCGCTGTGGCATGCGGGCGCCACCGATGAAGCGCTGCTGAAGGGATTGATCGAACGTCACTTCCAGTTCACGGGTTCGCCGCGCGCGAAGTCGCTGCTGGAAAACTGGGACGCGGCGCGGCGCCAGTTCGTGAAGGTGTTCCCGCACGAATACAAGCGCGCGCTCGGCGAAATCGGTGCGAAGAAGGCCGCGAAGGAAGTGCTCGCAGCCTGATCCACGACCGACCCGACGACATCGCAGATGCGCCCGCCGCGAACGGCGGGCGCGGCTCCCCTCACTCCGATACACAGATTCAGACGAGAACCTTATGGGCAAGGCAACCGGTTTTCTGGAGTTCGAACGCCGCCACGAGGCGTACGAAGCACCGCTCACGCGCGTGAAGCACTACAAGGAATTCGTCGCGGCGCTGACCGACGACGACGCGAAGGTCCAGGGCGCGCGCTGCATGGATTGCGGCATTCCGTTCTGCAACAACGGCTGCCCGGTCAACAACGTCATTCCCGACTTCAACGACCTGGTGTTCCGGCAGGACTGGCGTACCGCGATCGAGGTGCTGCACTCGACCAACAATTTCCCCGAATTCACGGGCCGGATCTGTCCGGCGCCGTGCGAGGCGGCCTGTACGCTCGGGATCAACGACGATCCGGTCGGCATCAAGTCGATCGAGCACGCGATCATCGACAAGGCATGGACGGAAGGCTGGGTCGAACCGCAGCCGAACGCGCACAAGACCGGCAAGAAGGTCGCCGTGGTCGGCTCGGGCCCGGCCGGGCTCGCCGCCGCGCAGCAGCTCGCGCGCGCCGGGCATGACGTGACGGTGTTCGAGAAGAACGACCGGGTCGGCGGTCTGCTGCGTTACGGGATTCCCGATTTCAAGCTCGAGAAGTGGCTGATCGATCGCCGGATGCGCCAGATGGAGGCGGAAGGCGTGACGTTCCGCACCAGCGTGTTCATCGGCAAGGATCCGCTGCCCGAGACCATCGGCTCGACGGCGAAGGAAACGATCTCGCCCGATGCGCTGAAGGACGAGTTCGATGCGGTGGTGGTGGCGGGCGGTTCCGAAACGCCGCGCGATCTGCCGGTGCCGGGCCGCGAGCTGACGGGCATTCATTACGCGATGGAGTTCCTGCCGCAGCAGAACAAGGTGAACGCGGGCGACAAGATCGTCGACCAACTGGTGGCGAAGGGCAAGCACGTCGTCGTGATCGGCGGCGGCGATACCGGCTCCGACTGCGTCGGCACGTCGAACCGCCACGGCGCGAAGCAGGTCACCCAGTTCGAACTGCTGCCGCAGCCGCCCGAGGAAGAGAACAAGCCGCTCGTGTGGCCGTACTGGCCGATCAAGATGCGCACGTCGTCGTCGCACGAAGAAGGATGCGAGCGCGACTGGGCGGTCGCGACGAAGCGCTTCGAAGGCAAGAACGGCAAGGTCGACAAGCTGATCGCGGTGCGCGTCGAGTGGAAGGACGGCAAGATGCAGGAGGTCGCCGGGTCGGAGTTCGAGATCAAGGCCGATCTCGTGCTGCTGGCGATGGGCTTCACGCAGCCGGTCGCGCCGGTGCTCGAGGCGTTCGGCGTCGCGAAGGATGCGCGCGGCAACGCGCGCGCGTCGACCGAAGGCGAGCGCGCGTACTACACGTCGGTGGACAAGGTGTTCGCGGCGGGCGACATGCGGCGCGGCCAGTCGCTCGTCGTGTGGGCGATCCGCGAAGGCCGCCAATGCGCGCGCTCCGTCGACGCCTATCTGATGGGTCGCTCCGAGCTGCCGCGCTGAAGCCGGCGCGGGTTCCGCCTCGTTCCGAAAAACCGGGCGTCCGACAGGACGCCCGGTTTTTTCATGGGGTGCCGGTTTCGCCGGGTCTCGCGCAACATGACGGCATCGTCGCGCAACACACATCCAATCGCACATACCCACCTTGCAATTTTCATCTCAATTCTTTCGATTTCGTAAGAATCCGATCAACCTGTCATATCATGACGCCCCTTGCCCGGCGATGACCTCGGGCAAAAGACAATCTGACCCTGATCAGGAGGCTAGTGGATGGAAGGATATGTGCATGCGTTGATCGACGGCATCAACGGCATTCTGTGGAGCTACGTGCTGATCGCGCTGCTGTTGGGCGCGGGCCTGTGGTTCACGCTGCGCTTCAGGATGATCCAGTTGAGGGCGCTGTTTCTCAGCATGAAGCTGGTCGGCAGCAAGGGCGAGCCGGGCAGCATTTCGTCCTTCCAGGCGTTCGCGACCGGGCTGGCGAGCCGGGTCGGCACCGGCAACATCGCGGGTGTCGCGGTCGCGCTGACCGTCGGCGGCCCCGGCGCGATTTTCTGGATGTGGATGACGGCGCTGGTCGGGATGTCGTCGGCGTTCGTCGAGGCGACGCTCGCACAGATCTTCAAAGTCTCGCATCATGACGGTACGTATCGCGGCGGTCCCGCGTACTACATCCAGATCGGGCTGCGTTCGCGCGGCTTCGGCGTGCTGTTCTCGCTGTCGCTGATACTCGCGTTCGGCTTCGTGTTCAACGCGGTGCAGGCCAACGCGATCGCCGAGGCGTTCAACACGTCGTTCGGATGGAGCCGCGCGGCGGTCGGCCTCGGTCTGGTGCTGCTGACGGCGCCGATCATTTTCGGCGGCATTCGCCGGATCGCGCACGTCGCGCAGGTGATCGTGCCGCTGATGGCGATCGGCTACCTCGCGCTTGCCGTGTATGCCGTGGCGACGCACTTGACGATGGTGCCGGAGGTGATCGTGTTGATCGTGAAAAGCGCATTCGGCCTCGAGCAGGCGGCGGGCGGCCTGACCGGCTATGCGGTCAGCCAGGCCGTGGCGATCGGCGTGAAGCGCGGCCTGTTCTCGAACGAAGCGGGGATGGGCAGCGCGCCGAACGCGGCGGCGACGGCCAGCACCCGCCATCCGGTCACGCAGGGGCTGATCCAGATGCTCGGCGTGTTCGTCGACACCATCGTGATCTGCAGCGCGACCGCGTTCGTGATCCTGCTGTCCGGCCAGTACGAATTCGGCAAGACCATGGAAGGCGCGGCGCTCACGCAGCGCGCGATTTCGAGTCACGTCGGCGACTGGGGGGGCATCTACATGGCGGTGGCGATCTTTTTCCTGGCGTTTTCGTCGGTGATCGGCAACTACGCGTATGCGGAGGGCAATGTCGAATTCATTACGAAGCGGCGCGGCGCGGTGCTGATTTTCCGGCTCGCGGTGCTGGGGATGGTGATGTTCGGCAGCGTCGGCCAGTTGCCGCTCGTGTGGGCGATGGCCGACACCAGCATGGGCCTGATGGCGCTCATCAACCTGCTCGCGATTCTCGCGCTCGGCAAGTACGCGCTTGCCGCGTGGCGCGATTATCAGCGGCAGCGTTCGGCGGGCGTCGCCGATCCGGTATTCACGCGCAAGACGATTCCCGAGCTGGACAAGGTGTTGCCCGACGATGTGTGGGGCGATCAGGGGCCGTTGCCGCAGGGCGAGCGGCTGGCGGCGTCGCGTGCGCCGTCGGCGCGCTCGGCAGGGTCGGCGGCGCGCTGACCATGACCGGCGACCGGCCCCGCTGCTTCGTCGCGCTGACGCCCGATCCGGGCTCGCGCGACGTGCTGGCGGGGCTGCCGGTCGCGAACGGGGCGCGGCGCACGCCGCGCGCGCAATTGCATCTCACCCTTGCGTTTCTCGGTCCGGTCGAGCGTGCTGGCACGGAACGGTTGGCGCAGCGGCTGCCGCAGCTGGCCGCGTATGACGCGATGCCGGCGCTCGACGTCACGCGCATCGCCCGTTGGCCGAGCACCGCGCATGCGCGGCTCGTGGTGGCCGAACTGGCGCAGCCGGTCGAGGTGATGGCCATGAGCGCCCGCCTGACCGAGGTGCTGCGCGGCCTGGGCCTTCCGCCGGATAGCCGCGCGTTCCGGCCGCACGTGACGCTCGCGCGCCTGCCGCGCGACGCCGATCCGCTTGCTGTAGAGCCGGAGGGCGCGACGCCGGCGGTTGCGCTGCGTTTCGATACGCTCACGCTCTACGAAAGCATCCTGTCGCACCTCGGCGCCGAGCATCGCGTGCTCGCCTCCGTACCGTTGCCGGGGTGAATCCGTGCGCCGGGCCGCCGGCGGCGACGCGCGGCGAGCCGTTCGATCGCATTTGCCGGTCACCCGCCTTCGCCTCGATCGGCGCGCACCGCTCGCCGCTATCCATATCGCGCCAGCGTCAGACCGTCGAGATCGATTTCCGGCGGCTGCCCGGTGACGAGCCCCGCGACGACCTTGCCCGATCCCATCGACATCGCCCAGCCGGTCGAACCGTGTCCGAGGTTCAGCCACAAGCCGTCGATGCCGGACGGCCCGAGCAGCGGCGCGCCGTCCGGCACCATCGGCCGGCGGCCGACCCAGAATTGCGCGGTCGACGGCTCGGCGGCGCGCGGGAACCAGTCGTGCAGCACCTTCATCAGTGTCGCGAGCGCCCGCTCGCGCAGCACCGCGCGCCGGTCGCCCAGCTCGGCGGTTCCGGCCACCCGCAAGGTCGGCCCGAAGCGCGTGATCGCGGTCTTCAGCGACTCGTCCATCAACGCGCCGCGCGGCGCTTTCTCCGCGTCGACGATGGGCAGCGTCGCCGAATAGCCCTTGACCGGATACAGCGGCACGCCCACGCCCAGCGTCGCGAGCAGCGCGGCGCTGTCGACGCCGAGCGCGACGACGACCGCGTCGGCTGCGAGCGTGTCCTCGGAGGGGGCGCCGTCGGGTGCCGGCGCACCGCCCACGCGCGCGAGACGCGCGCTCCGGACGGCGCCGCCGTCGACCTGCACCGCGCGCACCTCGGTATCGAACCGGAACCGCACGCCGTTCGCCGCGCAGATCGCCTTCAGTTCGCGGGTGAAGCGCGCGCAGTCGCCGGCTTCGTCGTCGGGCAGATGCAGCCCGCCGACCGGCTGCACGTTCGCCCAGCGCAGCCCCGGCTCGAGGTTCGCGCAGTCCGCCGCGTTCACCTCGCGGTGCGCGATGCCGGCGTCGCGCAGTACCGCCAGCGCGGGCTGCGCCATCTCGATGTCGAACTCGCTGCGGAACAGCTGCAGATAGCCCTGGCTCGCGCCGTAGTCGAACGGGTGCCGATCGCGGAACGCGTGCAGGCACGCGCGGCTGTAGTACGCGATGCGCTGCATTCGCTGCTTGTTCACGCGAAACCGGGCGAGCTCGCATTCGCGTAGCCAGCGCGCGATCCAGCGCCATTGCGCGGGGTCGAGCGTCGGCCGGAAGATCAGCGGCGACTCGGATTTGAACAGGTACTTGAGCAGTTTCGACGGCATGCCGGGCGCGGCCCAAGGCGTGACGTAACCGGGCGCGATGATGCCCGCGTTGCCGCGGCTCGTGGCCAGCGCGACGTCCGGCTCCCGTTCGATCACGGTGACGTCGCAGCCGGCCTCGCGCAGATAGAACGCGGTGGCGACGCCGATCACGCCGGCGCCGAGAACGATCGTGTGCATGAGGGTTCCGGGAAGTGGGCCGCCGCGTTCAGCCGGCGGATTCGAGGGGGTCGGCGAGCGATTTGCCGCGCGTCTCGGGCAGCACGAGCGCGGCGACGATCACAAGCAGATAGCCGCTGCCCGCGACGTAGCCGATCGCCTTCACGAGCGACATCGACTGCGACAGCGAGCCGACCAGGATCGGGAAGAACGAACCGAGCCCGCGCCCGAGGTTGTAGCAGAAGCCCTGGCCCGAGCCCCGGATCGCGCCGGGATACAGCTCCGACAGATAGGCGCCGACGCCCGCGAAAATCCCCTGCACCACGATGCCGAGCGGAAAACCGAGCAGCAGCATCGCGGCGTCGGTGATGGGCAGCATCGTGTACGCCATGCCGAGCGAGAACGAGCCGATCGCGAACAGGATGAACGACGCGCGGCGGCCGATCCGGTCGGACAGGATCGCGCCGACCAGATAGCCGACGAACGATCCGGCGATCAGCACGATCAGGTAGCCGCTGGTATTGAAGACGGACAGGTGCCGCACGGTTTTCAGGTAGGTCGGCAGCCAGGTGGTGATCGCGTAGTAGCCGCCGAGCATGCCGGTGCAGAGCAGACTGCCGAACACGGTGGCCTTCAGGTGCGGGCCGCTGAAGATCTGCAGGAAGTGTGCGCGCACCGTGCCGGCTTCGCGCGCGCGGCGCGCGGCGATGTAGAGATCGGGGTCCGTGACGTTGCGGCGGATGTAGAGCATCCACAGCGCGGGCACGATGCCGACCCAGAAACAGGCGCGCCACGCATCGTGCTCGGGCAGCAGCGCGAAGAACGCCCAGTACAGGATCGCGGCGGCGGCCCAGCCGACCGACCAGCTGCTCTGCACCGTGCCGACTGCTTTGGCGCGGTGCTGCGGCGAGCGGATCGTTTCCGCCATCATGATCGTCACGACCGACCATTCGCCGCCGAAGCCGAAGCCCTGCAGCGTGCGGGTCGCGAGCAACTGCCAGAACGTATGCGTGAAGCCGGACAGGAACGTGAACACCGCGAAAGTGGCGATGGTCCATTGCAGCACGCGTACCCGGCCGTAGCGGTCCGCGAGGATGCCGGCGAGCCAGCCGCCGACCGCCGACGAGATCAGCGAGCTGGTCGCGATCATCCCCGCTTCGCTTTTCGACATGCCCCACGCGGCGATCAGCGTCGGGATCAGGAACGCGTAGATCATGAAGTCGAACGCGTCGACGGCGTAACCGCCGAAGCCCGCGTACAGCGTGCGGCGCTCGCGCGTCGACAGGTCGTGAAACCACTGGAATGCCCGCATGCGTGCCGCTTCTCCTGTCTCGTCGTCCGATGCGCCGCGCATCTCGCGGCTATTGTACGAGGCGCGGCGGATGGACAAAAAGGCGCGATGCCGATCGGTCGGCCGCCCGTCGGGCGTGAAAGGGCGGGAGCGTTCCGCCGCCCGTCAGCCGAGCGTCAGGCCGCCGTCGACGTGAATCACCTGGCCGGTGATGTGACGCGCGGCATCGGACAGCAGGAAGGCGATCAGCGCCGCGACATCGTCCGGTTCGGCGATGTGCCCGAGCGGGGTGATCTGCGCCGCATGCCGCCAGGCGGCGGCGTTGGCCGTGCTCGGACCCCGCTCCTTGCGCGTGTAGCCCGGCGCGACGGCGTTGACGGTCACCTGCTGCGCCGCCAGCTCGGCCGCGGCGGTCTTTACCAGCGATTCGAGCGCGGCCTTGGCCGCGGCGGTGGCGGCGAAGGGGGTATCCGCCCGGTAGCGGTGCGCGACGAACGAACTGACGGCAACCACCCTGGGCTGCCGGGATGCCGCGAGCGCGGGCCGGGCCGCATCGACAAGCGCGGCGAATGCGCCGGGCATCGCGGCGAACGACGCCGCGAGCGCATCGGCTCCGAGCCCGGCGAGCGGTTGCCGCACCGCATGGCCCGCGTTCGCGACCAACTGGTCGAGTGCGCCGAACGTGTGGAGCGTGGCGGCGACGCAGCGTGCCGCCGTGCCGGCCGCGGCGAGATCGCCGGTGAGCGTCGAGCAGGTTGCGCCCGCCGCGCGGCAGTATGCGGCCACGGCGTCGAGCCGCGCTTGCGCGTCATCGGTCGCGCCGCGCGCGTGCAGCATCAGCCCGACGCCCGGCGCCGCCAGCGAGCGCGCGAGCGCGGCGCCGATGCCGCTGCCCGCGCCCGTGATCAGCACCACGCGCGTGAGCGCCGTGCTCACGCGGCGACCTTGTCGCCGCTGCGGCGCACGTCGAGCGTCCGTTCGTGGAACGGCGCGAGCGATTCGCGATGCGCGACGCTGACGATCGCCGCCTTCGGCAGGCGTTCGTTGAACAGGTGGTACAGCCGCGCCTCGTTGTCGGCGTCGAGCGCGCTCGTCGCTTCGTCGAGGAACAGGTAGTCGGGCTTGTGCAGCAGCACGCGGGCGCCCGCGAGACGCTGCTGCTCGCCGGGCGACAGGATGCGGGTCCAGTGCCCGGTTTCATCGAGGCGATCCGCGTAGCCTTCGAGCCGGCAGGCGCGCAGCGCGTCGCGGCAGGCGTCGTCGGTGAATGCGTCGGCGGCGGCCGGATAGGCGAGCGCCGCTTTCAGCGTGCCGATCGGCAGGTAGCTTTGCTGCGGGACGAACATCATCCGCGCGCCGACCGGCGCGTCGATCGCCCCGTCGCCGAACGGCCACAGACCGGCGAGCGCACGCATCAGCGTGCTCTTGCCGGCGCCGGAGGCGCCGCGCACGAGCCAGCGCGAGCCCGGCTGAATCGCGACGTCGTCGATCGCCGAAAGCGCGTGGCCGTTCGGCAGCGCGAGCTTGAGGCCCGTGGTCGTCACCTGGTTCGCGTCGATGTAGTGCAGGTTGATGCCGCCGTGCTCGGTCGCGGGCGACAGCGACTCCTTCAGATGCGACGCGTGCGTCACGCGCTTGAATTCGCGCAGCCGGTTCACGGTCGCGCGCCACTCGACCAGGGTGCCGTAGCTGTTGATGAACCACGAGAACGAGTCACTGACGGTGCCGAAGGCTTGGGAGATGCGCATCAAGATGCCGAACGAGAATGCACCGGCGAAGTATCGCGGTGCGGCGACCGCGAGCGGGAAGATGATGGCGATTTGTGCGTAGAAGCTCAACACGAAGGTCAGGCGCTTTGTGTATTTCATCACGCGCCACCAGTTGTCGCGGATGCGCTGGAACGTACTTTGGGCGTTGCGTTTCTCGATGTCCTCGCCATCGTAGAACGCAATTTGTTCGGCATTTTCCCGGATTCGGATCAGGCCGAAGCGGAAATCCGCTTCGACGCGTTGCTGTTGGTAATTGATCGAGACGAGGGGGTGTCCCATCTTCCGTATCAGCAGCGAACCGCCGAGCGCGTAAATGATCGCCGCCCAGACCATGTAACCGGGGATGGTCATTGGGCTGCCGGACACCGTGAACGTGATAGCGCCCGCCAGTTGCCAGAGCAGCGGGACGAACACGAAGAGTGTGGCGATGTTCGACAGTAGGTCGAGGGTCAACGACAGCGTCGTGCCCGCGAACGACTGCAGATCGTCGCTGATCCGCTGGTCGGGGTTGTCCGCGAGGCGGTCGCGCTCGATCCGGTAGAACGCGTGATCGCCGAGCCATTCGCTCATGTACTCCGTGGTGAGCCATTGGCGCCAGCGGAAGCCGAGCATCTGGCGCAGGTAGCGTCCATATACCGCGAGCACGATGTACGCGAATGCCAGCGCGGTGAAGAGCAGCATCAGGTGCGGAAAATCCTTGACGTCCTTGGCTTGCAGGGCGTCGTAGAAGCGGCCGTTCCATTGGTTGAACTGCAGCCCGATCCAGACCACGCAGAGCGTGATGAGGATGTTGGGCACCAGCAGCCCCCAGGCAAGCTTCCATTCCGACGAGACCCAGTAGGGCTTGATGAGGCTCCACGCCGACACGTGGCGCTCGTCTTGCGGCGGGCGGGACGGGGCGGGCTGGGCGGAGGGATTCGATTGGGTCATGAGCATCCTGGTGAGAGGCCGGCGGGAAGCCGGGCACTGCGCCGCGCACGGCGCGCCTGAAAAAAGTGCCGCATGAGGGCAGGCGTGCTGCGGATTGTCGCGGCCGCGTCTTAAACGACTCTTAATGCGGGGCCGCCATGCCGTCCGGGCGCGCGGCGGTGCCGCCGGAACCGCCCGGTCCGCCGGACATTGTGCCAGCGCGGGCGGCTTGCGAGCGAATTTGCCGCAGAGTGCCGTTTGCGGCCGTTTCCGCTTTTATGGTCTAATAACCGCCGACGAAACAGGGGTGCTTCGCGCGCCGGCTGCCCGATCATCTGATGCGGGGCGGTGTGCTGCGAGGCTGAGAGAGACCCTTCGCACCCGATCCGGGTAATACCGGCGCGGGAAGTTTCCGATCCCGCCGGGCCGCGCTGGCCGTCATCCCATCTCGTCAGCGCCTTGTCCGCCCGGCCGGCCTCAGCTGCCGGTTTCGTCCTTTTGGGTGCGCGCGCCGCGCGTTGCGGAAGGATTCGATGACCGTTCAATCTTCAGTTTTTTATCCCCTGTTGCCGCCTGGCGGGCTTGAGCGCATGCGCGCCGGAGCGCACCGATGAACGTGCGCGCGTCGCAAGCGGAGTTCGCGGTGCTGGGCGGCGGCCTCGTCGGCCGCCTGATCGCCTGGCGGCTGGCGGGCGAAGGGCATCGGGTCGTGTTGGCCGAGCGCGGCGACGCATCCGGCTCGGGCGCCGCCGCATGGGTCGCGGCCGCGATGCTCGCGCCGCTCGCCGAGGCCGCCAGCGCGGAGCTGCTGATCACCGAGCTGGGCGCGGCGTCGCTCGATACCTGGCCGCGCTGGCTCGCCCGGCTTCCCGAACCGGTGTTCTACCAGCGCAACGGCACGCTCGTGGTCTGGCATCACGCGGACCGCGCCGAGGCGCCGCTGTTCGAGCGCCGGGTGCGCGCGAACGCACCCGCGGCACTGCTCGACGGCGGCTTCGTCACGCTGGCCGGCGCGCAGCTGGACGCGGCCGAACCCGTGCTCGCGGGCCGCTTCGCGCGGGGCCTGCTGCTGCCGCACGAGGGGCAGCTCGACAACCGGCAGACCCTGCATGCGTTCGCGGCGGGCCTGGCCGAGCGGGGCGTCGAAACGCACTGGAATACCGCCGTCGATGCCGCGACGGCGCCCGCCGCGCGCATCACGATCGATTGCCGGGGGCTCGGCGCGAAGCCGGTGTTCCCGACGCTGCGCGGCATTCGCGGCGAAGTCGCGCGCGTGCATGCGCCCGGCATCGGCCTGACGCGCCCCGTGCGGCTGCTGCATCCGCGTTATCCGCTCTACATCGCGCCGAAGGAACAGGATCTGTACGTGATCGGCGCGACCGAAGTGGAGGGCGAGGACATGTCGCCCGTCAGCGTGCGCTCCGCGCTGGAGCTGCTGAGCGCCGCGTTCTCCGTGCATCCGGCGTTCGGCGAGGCGCGCATCCTCGAACTGAATTCGCAGTGCCGCCCGACCCTGCCCGACCATCGTCCGGCGCTCGTCTGGGACGGCCGTGCGACGCTGGCCGTCAACGGGCTGTACCGCCACGGCTTCATGATCGCGCCGGAAGTGGCGGAGCAGGCGGTGCGGTTCGCGCAGGCGCTGCTCGAGCGCAAGGTGGCGGACGCCGATACCTTCGCCGCCTGGCGCGCCGACGCGCGCTGGCCGGCGCTGCTGCAACACGGCGAAGCGCGCGAGCCCGCGCAGGCGTGCCACCCCATCCGACTTTGACTTTCGCATCATGGACATCCAGATCAATCAACAGACGCTGACCGTGCCCGACGGCGCAACGGTCGCCGATGCGCTCGCCGCCTTCGGCGCGCGCCCGCCGTTCGCCGTCGCGCTGAACGGCACGTTCGTCGCGCGCGCGCAGCACGCGGCGCGCGCGCTGGCGGCGGGCGACCGGCTCGACGTCGTGCATCCGGTCGCGGGCGGCTGACGCCGCCCGCCCCGTCCCCGGCATAACCAGGATTTTCCCCATGACGTCTCCGATTCCCGCCGATGCGCTCACGCTGTACGGCAAAACCTTAGCGAGCCGCGTGCTGATCGGCACGTCGCGCTATCCGTCGCTGCAGTCGCTGTCCGATTCGATCGCGGCGTCGCGGCCGGGCATGGTGACGGTCGCGCTGCGCCGCCAGATGAACGCCGGCACCGCCGAAGCGGGCTTCTTCGAACTGTTGAAGCGGCACGGCGTGCCGCTGTTGCCGAATACCGCCGGCTGCCAGACGGTGGCCGAGGCCGTGACCACCGCGCAGATGGCCCGCGAGGTGTTCGAGACCGACTGGATCAAGCTGGAGCTGATCGGCGACGACTACACGCTGCAGCCCGACCCCGTCGGACTGATCGAGGCGGCCACGCAACTCGTGAAGGACGGCTTCAAGGTGCTGCCGTACTGCACCGAGGATCTCGTGATCGGCCGCCGCCTGCTCGACGCCGGCTGCGAGGCGCTGATGCCGTGGGGCGCGCCGATCGGCACCGGCAAGGGCGTCGTCAATCCGTACGGGCTGCGCGTGCTGCGCGAACGCCTGCCGGACGTGCCGCTGATCGTCGACGCGGGGCTCGGCGTGCCGTCGCACGCGTGCCAGGTGATGGAGTGGGGCTTCGACGGCGTGCTGCTCAACACGGCCGTGTCGCAGGCAACGCACCCCGAAATCATGGCGCGCGCGTTTGCGCAGGGCGTCGAGGCCGGACGCGCCGCGTATCTCGCGGGGCCGATGGATGCGCGCGAAACCGCGGAGGCGAGTACGCCCGTGGTCGGCATGCCGTTCTGGCACCAGGACGGGGGCGGCGCGTGAGCGTCGCGCTGTCGGGCGCGTTCTGGCCGCCCGCCGACGAACTCACCGAAGCTGCCGAGCGGATTCGCGCGGTGCTCGGCGTCTGGCCGGCGCCTGATACGCGCTCGCGCATCTGTCTCGCGCCGCCGGATCGTCCCGGCGCGGGCGACCTGATCGTGGTTCGCGCCGACGCCTGCGCGGCGGCGGACATGCGGCGCCTGACCGCGCTCGGCGCGGGCGTGGTCGTGATCGAGGGACGGGCGGCGACGCTGCATCTCGGCGGCGCCCGCCATGCACTGGCCGGCGCCGCGCCGCTCGCCGGCGACTGGCTCGCCGCGTTCGCGGCCTTCCTCGACTGCGGTTTCGCGCCGCCGGACGCGCTGGTGCTGGCGCTCGCATGGCGCGACGGCGACGAAGTTCGTGGCGGCGATCCGTGGCCGGCCGATCCGGTGCGCTTTCCTCGCATCGCCGATGCCGCCGTCGCGCCGGCGTTCGCGTTTCCGCGCTGTCCGGCGCGGCTCGGCCTGTATCCGGTGCTGCCGGACGCCGGCTGGGTCGAGCGGGTGCTGGACTGCGGCGTGACGACCGTGCAGCTGCGCGTGAAGGATGCCGCCCCGGACGTGCTGCGCGCGGAGATCGAGCGCGCCGTGGCGGCGGGGCGGCGCTACCCGGATGCCTGCGTGTTCATCAACGATCACTGGCGGCTGGCGCTGGATGCCGGCGCCTACGGCGTGCATCTGGGCCAGGAGGATCTGGAAACCGCGGATCTGGCCGCACTCGCCGCCGCGGGCGTCCGGCTCGGCCTGTCCAGCCACGGCTATTGCGAGATGCTGTATGCGCTACGGGTGCGGCCGAGCTATCTGGCGCTCGGCCCGGTGTTCGCGACCTCGACCAAGGCGGTTGCCGCGCCGCCGCAGGGGCTGGCCCGGATCGCCCGCTACGCGCGCTTCGCGGGCGGCCAGGCGCCGCTCGTCGCGATCGGCGGGATCGACCTCGGCACGCTGCCGGCCGTGCTTGCCACGGGGGTGGGCAGCGTCGCGGTGGTGAGCGCGGTGACCGGCGCGGCGGACTATCGGGCTGCGATTATTGCGTTGCAGCAATCGTTCCGCCGATAATTTGACAATCTTTGTTGGGAACTCGATTCGGGGCGTCACGGCATCATTCCGTTGCAGGCCCTATAATTCCGCGTTCCGCGTAAAAGGATTGTCAGCTCCGTGAGCTCCCCCGAGACCCTGCTAGAACTCCGCGACGTCGCTTTCGGCTATGGCGACCGCCTTGTCCTGTCGAACCTGAACATGCGCTTCGGGCGCGGTCAGGTGGTGGCGGTCATGGGCGGCTCGGGCTGCGGCAAGACCACGGTGCTGCGGCTGATCGGCGGCCTCGTGCGCGCTCGCGCCGGCCAGGTGCTGTTCGACGGCGCCGATGTCGGCGCGCAGTCGCGCGACGGCCTGTACGCGCTGCGCCGCAAGATGGGCATGCTGTTCCAGTTCGGCGCGCTGTTTACCGACATGTCGGTGTTCGAGAACGTCGCGTTCGCGCTGCGCGAGCACACCGACCTGCCCGAGGATCTGATCCGCGATCTGGTGCTGATGAAGCTCAACGCGGTCGGACTGCGCGGCGCGCGCGACCTGATGCCGTCGGAGGTGTCGGGCGGCATGGCGCGGCGCGTGGCGCTCGCGCGGGCGATCGCGCTCGATCCGCAGCTGATGATGTACGACGAGCCGTTCGCCGGCCTCGATCCGATTTCGCTCGGCATCACCGCGAACCTGATCCGCACGCTGAACCAGGCGCTCGGCGCCACCTCGATCCTCGTGACGCACGACGTGCCGGAATCGTTCGCGATCGCCGACTACGTGTACTTTCTCGCGAACGGCGGCGTGCTCGCGCAGGGTACGCCCGACGAGCTGCGCGCATCGACCGATCCGAGCGTGCGCCAGTTCATCGACGGCACGCCGGACGGTCCGTTCAAATTTCACTACATGAGCCAGCCGCTCGACGCGGACTTCGGGCTCGGCGGAGGGCGCGGATGATCAGCGCGGTCGGACGTTTTGTGATCGGCGGTCTCGAACAGGCGGGCTATGCGGCCCGCATGTTCGTCCGTCTCGTGCTCGAATTCTTCCCGCTGCTGCGGCGGCCGCGGCTCGTCACGAAGCAGATCCACTTCCTGGGTAATTATTCGTTCGTGATCATTGCCGTGTCGGGCCTGTTCGTCGGTTTCGTGCTCGGCTTGCAGGGGTATTACACGCTGAACCGCTACGGCTCCGAGCAGGCGCTCGGGCTGCTGGTCGCGCTGTCGCTCGTGCGCGAGCTCGGCCCCGTCGTGACCGCGCTGCTGTTCGCCGGCCGCGCGGGCACGTCGCTCACCGCCGAAATCGGCCTGATGAAGGCGGGCGAGCAACTGACCGCGCTCGAGATGATGGCGGTCGACCCGCTCAAGACGGTGATCGCGCCGCGGATGTGGGCCGGGATCATCACGATGCCGCTGCTGGCCGCGATCTTCAGCGCGGTGGGCGTCCTGGGCGGCTATGTGGTCGGCGTGATCCTGATCGGCGTCGATCCGGGCGCGTTCTGGTCGCAGATGCAAGGCGGCGTCGATGTCTGGAGCGACGTCGGCAACGGCGTGCTGAAAAGCGTCGTGTTCGGCTTTGCCGTGACGTTCGTTGCACTGTTTCAAGGTTACGAAGCGAAGCCGACGCCCGAAGGCGTGTCGCGCGCGACGACCAAAACCGTCGTGTACGCGTCGCTCGCCGTACTCGGCCTCGATTTTCTGCTGACCGCGCTGATGTTCAGCTAAGCCTTTTCTGGGATGACGATGAAAAAGACTGCTCTCGACTTCTGGGTCGGCCTGTTTGTGGTGCTGGGCTTCATTGCGCTGCTGTTCCTCGCGCTGAAGGTCGGTAACATGAGCTCGCTGTCGTTCCAGGCGACCTACCCGGTGAAGATGAGGTTCGACAACATCGGCGGCCTGAAGCCGCGCGCCGCCGTGAAAAGCGCGGGCGTCGTGGTCGGCCGCGTAGAATCCATCGGGTTCGATACGAACACCTACCAGGCGCTCGTCACGATCGATCTCGACAAGCAATATCCGTTTCCGAAAGATTCCTCCGCGAAGATCCTGACGTCCGGCCTGCTCGGCGAGCAGTACATCGGCCTCGAGCCGGGCGGCGACACCCAGATGCTGAAGGCGGGCGACACGATCGCGATGACCCAGTCGGCGATCGTGCTGGAGAACCTGATCGGCCAGTTCCTGTACAGCAAGGCGGCGGACGCGGGCGGTGCGAAGCCCGCGGCGGCGGCCTCCGGAACGGCCGGGCAATAAACACAGACGAGAGAAGAGGGAAGATCATCATGCAGACGATGCGGATCAGGAACGCGGTACTCGCGGCGGCGGCAGTCGCGGCGATGAGCGGCTGTGCGACGGTGCAGACCCCGACCAAGGGCGATCCGTTCGAAGGCTTCAACCGGACGATGTACAAGTTCAACGACACCGTGGATACCTACGCGCTGAAGCCCGTCGCGCAAGGGTATGCGTGGGCGGTGCCGCAGCCGGTGCGCGACAGCGTCACGAATTTCTTCTCGAACATCGGCGACGCGTACATCGCCGCGAACAACATCGCGCAGTTGAAGATCGCCGACGGCGTCGGCGACATCATGCGGGTCGTGATCAATACGGTGTTCGGCGTCGGCGGCCTGTTCGACGTCGCGACGCTCGCGAAACTGCCGAAGCATACGGCCGACTTCGGGCTGACGATGGGGCACTACGGCGTGCCGTCCGGCCCGTACCTGGTGCTGCCGCTGCTCGGGCCGAGCACGGTGCGCGACACGGCCGGCCTCGCGGTCGACTACGTCGGCAACCCGCTCACCTACGTGAAACCGGACGGCGTGAGCTGGGGCCTGTTCGGCGTGAATCTCGTGAATACCCGGGCGAACCTGCTGGGCGCGGGCGACGTGCTGAACGCGGCGGCGATCGACAAGTATTCGTTCGTGCGCAACGCCTACCTGCAACGCCGCCAGGGGCTGATCAGCGGCAGCACCGCCGACAGCCTGCCCGACTACAGCGGCGAGGCGCTGCCGAAGTACGACATGCCGGATACCGGCGCGGCGGCGCCCGCGAGCGGTGCGGCCGCAGAGGCGCCGAACCCGGGCAGCTCGACCAGCGTGCCTGCCCAGCAGTTCGTGCCGCCGTCGCCGGGCGGCCTGCATCTGCCGAACATCCGTTTGCCTTGATGGTTCGATAGATTCGCTATTTACATTCGTTACAGCCGGAAACGATTCAGTGGATTACGGCCGCGAACTTGCGCTACCGTAGCCGGTTCCAAGCTTCGCACTGACTCCTTTGACGCAGGACATAACATATGAAGAAACTGTTTCTGATCCCCCTCGCCGCCGCGTTCTTCTCGTTCGGCAGCGCCGCTTACGCGCAGGTCGACCAGGGCAATCCGCAGGCGCTCATCAAGTCCGCGACGCAGCAGGTGCTCGACGAAGTCCGCACCCAGACGATCAAGCAGGGCGATATCGCCCGGATCACCACGATCGTCAACAAGGACATCCTGCCGTACACCGACTTCCAGCGCACCACGCAGCTCGCGATGGGCCGCAACTGGCGCACGGCGACGCCCGCGCAGCAGCAGCAGGTCGTCGAGCAGTTCAAGTCGCTCCTGATCCGGACCTATGCGGGCGCGCTCGCGCAGTTGAAGCCGGACCAGCAGATCCAGTACCCGCCGTTCCGCGCCGATCCGGCCGACACGGACGTGGTGGTGCGCACGGTCGCGATGAACAACGGCCAGCCGGTGCAGATCGACTACCGCCTGTACAAGACGCCGCAGGGCTGGCGCGTGTATGACCTGAACGTGCTGGGCGCATGGCTGATCCAGACGTACCAGCAGCAGTTCAACGAAAAAATCCAGCAAAGCGGCGTGGACGGCCTGATCCAGTTCCTCACGCAGCGCAACGCGCAGCTGGCGTCGGGCAAGGCGTCGTGAAGCCTTTCAACGCGGGCGCCACGCTGACCCACGCGAGCGCGAAAGCCGCGCTCGCGGCGGGTCTCGCGCAGATCGACGCGGGGGCGACCGCCGTCGATTGCGCCGCGCTCGCGCAGTTCGATTCGTCGGCGCTGGCGGTGCTCCTGGCATGGCAGCGCGCGGCCCGCGCGCGCGGCGTCTCGCTCGACGTGATCCATCTGCCGCCCAAACTCGCCAGCCTCGCGCAGGCCTACGGTATCGATACGCTCCTCTCCGAGCGACATTGACGCTCCCGTCAGGGTTCGGCGCGGGTTTCGCGCCCGGACCCGCCCTTCGGTTTGCCCTATAATCGAACGTTTGCGGGGCTGTCAACCGGCCCCCTTTTTCCCCTTTCGTATCAAGCACAGAGAAGGCGTCGCGGCCGCCACGTCGCGCACAGTCATGTCAGCCATAGAAATCCGTCACGTCAAGAAGCGCTACAAAGCGCTTCAGGCGCTCAAGGGCGTCAGCCTGTCGGTCGAAGAAGGTGAGTTTTTCGGTTTGCTCGGTCCGAACGGCGCCGGCAAAACCACCCTCATCAGCATTCTCGCCGGGCTCGCGCGGGCCGATGAAGGCAGCATCGCGGTCCGTGGCCACGACGTCGTCAAGGATTTCCGCGCCGCGCGCCGCGCGCTCGGCGTGGTGCCGCAGGAACTGGTATTCGATCCGTTCTTCTCCGTGCGCGAGACGCTGCGCATCCAGTCCGGCTATTTCGGTCTGCGCCACAACGACGACTGGATCGACGAGGTGATGGCGAATCTCGACCTCACCGAAAAAGCCGATGCGAACATGCGCGCGCTGTCGGGCGGCATGAAGCGACGCGTGCTGGTCGCGCAGGCGCTCGTGCATCGGCCGCCCGTGATCGTGCTCGACGAGCCGACCGCCGGCGTCGACGTCGAGCTGCGCCAGACGCTGTGGAAATTCATCTCGCGGCTGAACCGCGAAGGCCACACGATCGTGCTGACCACCCACTATCTGGAAGAAGCGGAAGCGCTGTGCGACCGGATCGCGATGCTGCGGCGCGGCGAGGTGGTGGCGCTCGACCGCACCAGCGCGCTGCTGCAGCGCTTCTCGGGGCTGCAGCTGTTCGTGCGCCTGTCGCAAGGCGTGCTGCCCGCCGAGCTGCGCGCGCTCGAGACCGACCTGGCCGGGTCCGCGAACCGCGAGCACCTGCTGCGCCTCGCGAGCTACGACGACGTCGACCGGATCCTCGCGCAGTGCCGCGCGGCCGGGTGCGCATTCGATGAAATCGAGATCCGCAAGGCCGATCTCGAAGATGTGTTCGTGCAGGTCATGAACGGAGCCGAGGTAATCGAGGGGTTGGCATGAGCGGGTTCCGCACGCTGTTCTACAAGGAAATTCTGCGTTTCTGGAAGGTGTCGTTCCAGACGGTGCTCGCGCCCGTCGTGACCGCGCTGCTGTATCTGACGATTTTCGGCCACGCGCTGTCGGGCCGCGTCGAGGTGTATCCGGGCGTCGAGTACGTGAGCTTCCTCGTGCCCGGCCTCGTGATGATGAGCGTGCTGCAGAACGCGTTCGCCAACAGCTCGTCGTCGCTGATCCAGTCGAAGATCACCGGCAATCTGGTGTTCATGCTGCTGCCGCCGCTGTCGTACAGCGACATCTTCGGCGCGTACGTGCTCGCGTCGGTCGTGCGCGGCCTCGCGGTGGGCGCCGGGGTGTTCGTCGTCACGGTCTGGTTCATCCCGATGAGCTTCGCCGCGCCGTTCTTCATCGTCGGATTCGCGCTGCTGGGTTCGGCGATCCTCGGCACGCTCGGCCTGATCGCCGGGATCTGGGCCGAGAAGTTCGACCAGCTCGCCGCATTCCAGAATTTCCTCATCATGCCGCTCACGTTCCTGTCGGGCGTGTTCTATTCGACGCATTCGCTGCCGCCCGTGTGGCGCGAGGTGTCGCGGCTCAACCCGTTTTTCTACATGATCGACGGCTTCCGCTACGGGTTCTTCGGCATCGCCGACATCAACCCGTACGAGAGCCTCGCGGTCGTCGCCGGTTTCTTCGTGCTGCTCGCGCTGATCGCGATGCGGCTCCTTGCCACCGGCTACAAACTGCGCCATTGATACGAAGCGCGCCCCGCCCGCCGTGTCCGCCGCCCGCCAACGGAGCGCGCCGGTCCGCGGAGGGCGGCCCGGCGCATACTGACAGGAGCATTTCATGTTGCCGACTCCCGAACAGGTCAAGCAATACATCGCAGGCGGACTCGCCTGCACCCATCTGGTAGTCGAAGGCGACGGCCAGCACTTCTTCGCGACGATCGTCTCGCCCGCCTTCGAGGGCAAGCGGCCGATCCAGCGGCACCAGCTGGTCTATGCGGCGCTCGGCGATCGCATGAAGCAGGAAATCCACGCGCTCAGCATGAAGACGCTGACGCCCGCCGAATGGCAGAACGCATAATCGGAATCAGTCAGTGCAAGTTACAGTCAACGAACGCGACGCCGTCCAGAGCGTCGCCACGGCAAGCCCGGCCGGCAATCGGGACGCGCAAGGACATGGCATGGACAAACTCGTGATCGAAGGCGGCCAGCGTCTGACTGGCGAGATCCGCGTGTCCGGCGCGAAGAACGCGGCGCTGCCGATTCTGTGCGCGGGGCTGCTGTCCCCGGAGCCGGTGCACCTGGACAACGTGCCGAACCTGCAGGACGTCCGCACCACGCTGAAGCTGCTCGGCCAGATGGGCATGCGCGCCGGCATGGACGGCGCGCGCGTGCAGCTCGACGCGTCGGGTGTCGACAATCCGGTCGCGCCCTACGAGCTGGTGAAGACGATGCGTGCGTCGATCCTCGTGCTCGGCCCGCTCGTCGCGCGCTTCGGCGAGGCGAAGGTGTCGCTGCCGGGCGGCTGCGCGATCGGCGCGCGGCCGGTCGACCAGCACATCAAGGGCCTGCAGGCGATGGGCGCCGAGATCAACATCGAGCACGGCTTCATCGAGGCCCGCGCGAAGCGGCTGAAGGGCGCGCGGATCGTGACCGACATGATCACCGTCACCGGCACCGAGAACCTGCTGATGGCGGCGACCCTCGCCGACGGCGAAACGGTGATCGAGAACGCCGCGCGCGAGCCCGAGGTCAGCGACCTCGCGCACCTGCTCGTCGCGATGGGCGCGAAGATCGACGGAATCGGCACCGACCGCCTGGTGATCCAGGGCGTCGACCGGCTGCACGGCGCGTCGCACGCGGTGATTCCCGACCGGATCGAGGCGGGCACGTTCCTGTGCGCGGTCGCGGCGGCGGGCGGCGACGTGAAGCTGACCGGCGTGCGCGCGCACATCCTCGACGCGGTGATCGACAAGCTGCGCGAGGCGGGCGTGTCGATCGAGGAAGGCGGCGACTGGCTGCGCGTCACCATGGACCGCCGTCCGTCGGCGGTCACGATCCGCACCTCCGAATACCCGGCGTTCCCGACCGACATGCAGGCGCAGTTCATGGCGCTCAATGCGATCGCGGACGGTACCGCGCAGGTGGTCGAAACCATCTTCGAGAACCGCTTCATGCACGTGCAGGAGCTGAACCGCCTCGGCGCGAACATCACGATCGACGGCAATACCGCCCTCGTCACCGGCGTCGGCAAGCTGTCCGGCGCGAAGGTGATGGCGACCGACCTGCGCGCGTCGGCGAGCCTCGTGATCGCGGGCCTGCGCGCGGAAGGCGAGACCCTGATCGACCGGATCTACCACCTCGACCGCGGCTACGACCGGATGGAAGCGAAGCTGACGGCGGTCGGCGCGAAGGTGCGCCGCCTCTCCGGGAGCGAAGCATGAACGCGCCGTTGACGCTGGCCCTGTCGAAAGGGCGTATCTTCGAGGAAACCGTGCCGCTGCTCGCGGCGGCGGGCGTGCAGGTGGCCGAGGATCCGGAAACGTCGCGCAAGCTGATCCTGCCGACGACCGATCCGAACCTGCGGGTGATCATCGTGCGCGCGACCGACGTGCCCACCTACGTCGAATACGGCGCCGCCGATTTCGGCGTGGCGGGCAAGGACGTGCTGCTCGAGCATGGCGGCGGCGGACTGTATCAGCCGATCGACCTGGACATCGCGCGCTGCCGGATGTCGGTGGCGGTGCCCGCGGGCTTCGACTATGCGAACGCGGTGCGCCAGGGCGCGCGGCTGCGGGTCGCGACGAAGTACGTCGATACCGCGCGCGAGCACTTCGCGGCGAAGGGCGTGCACGTCGACCTGATCAAGCTGTACGGCTCGATGGAGCTGGCGCCGCTCGTCGGCCTCGCCGACGCGATCGTCGACCTGGTGAGCTCGGGCGGCACCTTGAAGGCGAACAATCTGGTCGAGGTGGAGGAGATCATGCCGATCTCGTCGCGCCTCGTCGTGAATCAGGCTGCGCTCAAGCTGAAGCGCGCCGCGCTGAAGCCGTTTCTCGACGCGTTCGAACGCGCGTCGCTGCAAAACGGGGCCTGACCGCCCGCGGCGAACAGCGCATTACCGGAACGGATAACAGCATGGCTATCAAGATTCGCAAACTCGACTCGACGGCCGCCGGCTTCGACGCCGCGCTCCGCGCGGTGCTGGCATTCGAGGCGAGCGAGGACGACGCGATCGAGCAGGCGGTCGCCGGCATTCTGGCGGACGTGAAGGCGCGCGGCGACGCCGCGGTGCTCGACTACACGAACCGCTTCGACCGCCTGGACGCGACGAGCGTCGCGGCGCTCGAGCTGCGGCAGGACGAGCTGGAAGCGGCGCTCGACGGACTGGAGCCGAAGCGGCGCGCGGCGCTCGAGGCCGCCGCCGCCCGCGTGCGGGCGTATCACGAGAAGCAGAAGATCGAGTGCGGCACCCATAGCTGGCAGTACACGGAAGCCGACGGCACCGTGCTCGGCCAGAAGGTGACGCCGATCGACCGCGTCGGCCTGTACGTGCCGGGTGGCAAGGCCGCGTATCCGTCGTCGGTGCTGATGAATGCGATCCCGGCGCGGGTCGCGGGGGTCGGCGAGATCGTGATGGTCGTGCCGACGCCCGAGGGCGTGAAGAACCAGCTGGTGCTCGCCGCTGCGCTGCTGGGCGGCGTCGATCGGGTGTTCACGATCGGCGGCGCGCAAGCGGTGGGCGCGCTCGCGTACGGCACGGCCACGGTGCCGGCGGTCGACAAGATCTGCGGGCCGGGCAACGCGTACGTCGCGTCGGCGAAGCGCCGCGTGTTCGGCACGGTCGGGATCGACATGATCGCCGGGCCTTCCGAGATCCTGGTGCTGTGCGACGGCACGACCGACCCGTACTGGGTCGCGATGGACCTGTTCTCGCAGGCCGAGCACGACGAGCTGGCGCAATCGATCCTGCTGTGCCCGGATGCGTCGTTCATCGAGCGCGTCGAGAAGGCGATCGCCGAGCTGCTGCCGACGCTGCCGCGCCAGGATGTGATCCGCGCGTCGCTCGAAGGCCGCGGCGCGCTGATCAAGGTGCGCGACATGGCGGAGGCATGCCGGATCGCCAACGACATCGCACCGGAACACCTGGAAATCTCCGCGCTCGAGCCGCAGCAGTGGGGGCAACTGATCCGCCACGCGGGGGCGATCTTCCTCGGCCGCTACACCAGCGAAAGCCTCGGCGACTACTGCGCCGGCCCGAACCACGTGCTGCCGACGTCGCGCACCGCGCGCTTCTCGTCGCCGCTCGGCGTGTACGATTTCATCAAGCGCTCGAGCGTGATCGAGGTGAGCGCGGAAGGCGCGCACACGCTGGGCGAGATCGCGTCCGAGCTGGCTTACGGAGAGGGATTGCAGGCGCACGCGAAGAGCGCCGAGTTCCGCATGAAACAGGGCGGCTGAACGCCGCTTCCGCTCCATCGGGCAAGGCGGCCGGCGTCCGCCGCCGCCTTGCCGATAACACGCCGGCGCCAAGCACGCCGCTGCCACCCATGACCACGCCACAAGACATCATCCGCCGCGACGTGCTCGCGATGACGAGCTATCCGGTGCCGGACGCAACGGGCTTCGTGAAGCTCGACGCAATGGAGAATCCGTACTCGCTGCCCGAGCCGCTCGCGGCCGCGCTCGGCGAGCGGCTCGCGCGCGTCGCGCTCAACCGCTATCCGGCACCGCGTCCGGCCGCGCTGATCGACCGGCTGCGCGCGACGATGCGGGTGCCCGGCGCCTGCGACATCCTGCTCGGCAACGGCTCCGACGAAATCATCAGCCTGATCTCGATCGCGTGCGCGCGGCCGGGCGCCAAGGTGCTCGCGCCGGTACCGGGCTTCGTGATGTACGAGATGTCGGCGCGCTTCGCGCAGCTCGACTTCGTCGGCGTGCCGCTCGCCGCCGATCTGACACTCGATACCGACGCGATGCTGGCGGCGATCGCCGAGCATCGTCCGGCGATCGTCTACCTCGCGTATCCGAACAATCCCACCGGCACGCTGTATCCGGATGCGGACATCGAGCGGATCATCGCCGCCGCGACCGCGAGCCTGATCGTCATCGACGAGGCTTACCAGCCGTTCGCCCAGCGCAGCTGGATGCCGCGCGCGGCCGAGTTCGACAACGTGGTCGTGATGCGCACGGTGTCGAAGCTGGGGCTCGCCGGCCTGCGCCTCGGCTATCTGGCGGGGCTGCCCGCCTGGCTCGCGGAGTTCGACAAGGTGCGCCCGCCGTACAACATCAACGTGCTGACCCAGGTGGCCGCCGAATTCCTGCTGGAGCACGTCGACGTGCTCGATGCGCAGGCCGCCGAGCTGCGCGCGGAGCGCACCAGGCTGGCGCAGGCGGTCGGCGCGCTGCCGGGCACGACGGTATTCCCGAGCGCCGGCAATTTCCTGCTGGTGCGGGTGCCGGATGCGGCGGCGGTGTTCGAGGCGCTGCTGACCGAGCGGGTTCTGATCAAAAACGTGAGTAAAATGCATCCATTGCTGGCCAATTGCGTGCGCCTGACGGTTGGGTCTCCCGACGAAAACGCGCAGTTGCTGGCCGCGCTGAAGCTGGCGCTGCCCTGACGGTCCGTCGCGGGCACACGCTTCCGCAGTCCCCATTTACATCAGTTTTATTCGAGGAATCACCATGCGTGTGGCGGAAGTCGTTCGCAATACCAGCGAAACGCAGATCCGTGCGAAGATCAATCTCGACGGCACCGGCCAGCAGAAATTGGCCACCGGCGTGCCGTTCCTCGACCATATGCTCGATCAGATCGCGCGCCATGGTCTGATCGATCTCGACATCGAAGCGCATGGGGACACCCACATCGACGACCACCACACGGTGGAAGACGTCGGCATCACGCTCGGCCAGGCCGTCGCGAAGGCGGTCGGCGAGCGCAAGGGCATTCGCCGCTACGGCCATGCGTACGTGCCGCTCGACGAGGCGCTGTCGCGCGTCGTGATCGATTTTTCCGGGCGTCCCGGCCTCGAATTCCACGTGCCGTTCACGCGCGCGCGGATCGGCACGTTCGATGTCGACCTGTCGATCGAGTTCTTCCGAGGTTTCGTGAATCATGCAGGGGTGACGCTGCATATCGACAACCTGCGCGGCATCAACGCGCACCATCAGCTCGAAACCGTGTTCAAGGCCTTCGGCCGGGCGCTGCGGATGGCGGTGGAGCTCGACGAGCGCGCGGCCGGGCAGATCCCGTCGACGAAGGGCAGCCTCTGATCTTCCGCTGACGCGGATCACCACACTGGCCGCGGCGTTCGCGCCGGCTTGCGATGGACCTGGTCAAATCATTTATTTCGTTGCTCGCGCTGATCAATCCGCTCGGCGCGATTCCGTTCTTCCTGAGCCTGACGGCGCAGCAGACGGATGCCGAACGCCGCCATACGATCCGTATCGCGGCGATCTCGGTGTTTTGCGTGATGACGATCACGACGCTGCTCGGCCAGCAGATCATCCGTTTCTTCGGCATTTCGGTCGGCTCGCTCGAGGTGGGCGGCGGGATCATCATGCTGCTGATGGCGATCAACATGCTGAACGCGCAGATCGGCAACACCCGGTCGACGCCCGAGGAGCGCGACGAAGCGGAGTCGAAGAACAGCATCGCGGTGGTGCCGCTCGCGATTCCGCTGCTGACGGGCCCGGGCTCGATCAGCACGCTGATCGTCTACGCATCGAATGCCGACCATTGGTACGACCGGGTCGGACTGATCGCGATCGGCGCGATCCTCGCGCTGCTGTGCTTCTTCGCGATGCGGCTCGCCGAGCCGATCGCGCACTGGATCGGCCGCACTGGCATCAATATCGCCACCCGGCTGATGGGCTTGATGCTGTCGGCGCTGGCAGTGGAATTCATCGTCGATGGACTGAAGGCATTGTTGCCTGCACTGAAATGAAAACTTCGATTGCGATTGTGGATTATGGGATGGGCAACCTGCGTTCGGTCGCGCAGGCGCTCAGGAAGGCCGAGCCGGCCGCGGACGTGGCGATCGTCGATCAGCCCGCGGCGATCCGCGCGGCCGACCGCGTCGTGCTGCCGGGCCAGGGCGCGATGCCCGACTGCATGCGCTGCCTCGGCGAGTCGGGGCTGCAGGAGGCGGTGCTCGAGGCATCCCGCAACAAGCCGCTGCTCGGCGTATGCGTCGGCGAGCAGATGCTGTTCGACTGGAGCGCCGAAGGCGGCACGAACGGACTCGGCCTGATGCAGGGCAAGGTCCAGCGCTTCGAGCTGGCCGGCCGGCTGCAGGACGACGGCTCGCGCTTCAAGGTGCCGCAGATGGGCTGGAACCGGGTGCGCCAGACCCGGCCGCATCCGTTGTGGGACGGGGTACCGGACGACGCCTATTTCTATTTCGTCCACAGCTACTACGTGGAGCCGGCCGACCCGGCGCTGACGGCGGGCGAGACGCTGTACGGCGCGCCGTTCACGTCGGCGGTGGCGCGCGACAATCTCTTCGCGACCCAATTTCACCCGGAAAAGAGCGCGGAAGTCGGCTTGCGGCTGTACCGCAATTTCGTGCACTGGAACCCCTGAACGTGGCGCGCCTGCCACACCCGATCGGCGCAAAACGCCCGCTGCGTGGGCTTGAGGCGCGAATACGCGGAAAGAGTTGTACTACACTAGCGAGACGGCGTCGTGCTGGATGGGCCAGCACACCTCTCTCAATCTCTTCACTTTTCCCAGATAACACCCGATTGCTATGCTGCTGATTCCGGCCATCGATCTTAAAGACGGTCAGTGTGTACGCCTCAAACAAGGCGATATGGACCAGGCGACGATTTTTTCCGAGGATCCCGCGGCGATGGCCCGTAAATGGGTCGATCTCGGTGCGCGGCGGCTGCATCTCGTCGACCTGAACGGCGCATTCGCCGGCAAACCGAAGAATCTCGAGGCGATCGAGGCGATCCTCGACGAGGTCGGCGACGAAATCCCGGTACAGCTGGGCGGCGGGATCCGCAGCCTGGAGACGATCGAGAAGTATCTCGACGCCGGCCTGTCCTACGTGATCATCGGCACCGCGGCGGTGAAGGATCCGGGCTTCCTGCAGGACGCCTGCACGGCGTTCGCGGGCAGCATCATCGTGGGCCTCGACGCGAAGGACGGCAAGGTCGCGACGGACGGCTGGAGCAAGCTGACCGGCCACGAAGTCGTCGATCTCGCGCGCAAGTTCGAGGATTACGGCGTCGAGTCGATCGTCTACACCGACATCGGCCGCGACGGCATGCTGCAGGGCATCAACATCGAGGCGACGGTGAAGCTCGCGCAGGCCGTCGGCATTCCGGTGATCGCGAGCGGCGGCTTGTCGAATCTCACGGACATCGAGAAGCTCTGCGAAGTGGAGGAGGACGGTGTCGAAGGCGTGATCTGCGGCCGGGCGATCTACTCGGGCGATCTCGATTTCGCGGTCGCGCAAAAGCGCGCGGACGAACTGAACGGCGAACTCGACGACGCCTGAACCGCCGCTTCGGCGCCTTTTCGCCCAGGCCGCCCATCCGGGCGGCCCTACCTGCGGCACTTGTGCAACATCATGGCTCTAGCTAAACGCATCATTCCCTGCCTCGACGTCACCGCCGGGCGCGTCGTCAAGGGTGTCAATTTCGTCGAACTGCGCGACGCGGGCGATCCGGTCGAGATCGCGCGCCGCTACGACGAGCAGGGCGCCGACGAGCTCACCTTCCTCGACATCACCGCGACCTCCGACGGGCGCGACTTGATCCTGCCGATCATCGAGGCAGTGGCTTCGCAGGTGTTCATTCCGTTGACGGTGGGCGGCGGCGTGCGCGCCGTCGAGGACGTGCGGCGCCTGCTGAACGCGGGCGCGGACAAGGTCGGCATGAATTCGTCGGCGGTCGCGAATCCGCAGCTCGTGCGCGACGCGGCCGACAAGTACGGCTCGCAGTGCATCGTCGTCGCGATCGACGCGAAGCGCGTGTCGGGCGCCGGCGAGCCGCCGCGCTGGGAAGTCTTCACGCACGGCGGGCGCAAGGGCACCGGCCTCGACGCGATCGAATGGGCGCGCCGGATGGCCGAGTTCGGCGCGGGCGAGATCCTGCTCACCAGCATGGATCGCGACGGCACCAAGTCCGGCTTCGATCTCGCGCTCACGCGCGGCGTGTCGGACGCGGTGCCGGTGCCGGTGATCGCATCGGGCGGCGTCGGTTCGCTGCAGGATCTGGCCGACGGCATCAAGGACGGGCGCGCGGACGCAGTGCTGGCCGCGAGCATTTTTCACTACGGTGAACACACGGTCGGCGAAGCGAAGCGGTTCATGGCCGGCCAGGGCATTCCGGTGAGGTTGTGATGAGTGCGGGTTCGGCTACGACGGGCAACTGGCTCGACAAGGTCCGCTGGGACGCGAACGGCCTCGTGCCGGTGATCGCGCAGGAGGCGTCGACCAACGACGTGCTGATGTTCGCGTGGATGAACCGCGACGCATTGGCGAAGACGATCGAAACCAAGCGCGCGGTGTATTTCTCGCGGTCGCGCCAGCGCCTGTGGTTCAAGGGCGAGGAATCGGGCCATGTGCAGCACGTGCATGAAGTGCGGCTCGACTGCGACGAGGACGTCGTCTTGCTGAAGGTCGAGCAGGTGTCGGGCATTGCCTGCCACACCGGCCGGCATTCGTGCTTCTTCCAGAAATTCGAGGGCACCGCCGCCGACGGCGAATGGGTCACGGTCGAACCGGTGCTCAAGGACCCCGAGCACATCTACAAATGACGCAATCCACCGAAGACACGCTGCTGCGCCTCGCGGCGGTGATCGACAGCCGCAAGGGCGGCGATCCCGAGCAATCCTATGTGTCGCGCCTGTTTCACAAGGGCGACGACGCGGTGCTCAAGAAGATCGGCGAGGAAGCCACCGAAGTGGTGCTCGCCGCGAAGGACGTGCGCCAGGGCGGCGCGCCGTCGGCGCTCGTCGGCGAAGTGGCGGACCTGTGGTTTCACTGTCTCGTGATGCTGTCGCATTACGAGCTGAGTCCGGCCGACGTGATCGCCGAACTGGAGCGCCGCGAAGGCCTGTCCGGCATCGAGGAAAAGGCGCTGCGCAAGCGCCGCGAGCGCGAGGAAAACGGCGGATGAGCCGGCCGCGGGAGCGGTTCCCGCGGTAAAACTGTCATTAAAGGGGGGTAGCATCATGGAAAATTCGCCGAGCCAATTTCCGCCGTCGTATCAGAGTGCGAGCGAGAGCGAGCGGCAGAACGCGCTGCGGACGCTGACGCACATCCTGTATGCCCTCTACGCGGTCCACTGGTTGACGGGCGGCATCACCGGGATCATCGCGATCATCATCAACTACGTGAAGCGCGGCGATGTGATCGGCACCGCGTATCAGGCCCACTTCGAATGGCAGATCCGCACGTTCTGGCGCTCGCTGATCGCGTATCTGGTTGGTTTTGCACTGCTCTTCGTCGGCATAGGCTTCCTCGTGCTGGGCGTGGTCTGGGTGTGGACGCTGTACCGTATCATCAAGGGCTGGCTGTTTCTGTACGACAACAAGACGCTCGATCCGCAGGCGTGGTTCTGACGCCGGGCGGGCGTTGCAAGGAGCATGATGAGTCACGACCCGGGTTGTCTGTTCTGCAGGATCGCGGCGGGCGAGATCCCCAGCACGAAAGTGCACGAGGACGACGAGTTCGTCGCGTTTCGCGACATCCGTCCGGCGGCCGAGACGCATGTGCTGGTGATACCGCGCAAGCACCTGCCGACGCTGTCCGCGGCCACCACGGAAGACGCGCCGCTGCTTGGTAGAATGATGCTCCTCGTCGCGCGGCTCGCCGAACAGCTGGGCTGTGCGTATACGGGCGGCGAAACCGGGTTCCGGACGGTGATCAACACCGGGCCCGGCGGCGGGCAGGAGGTCTATCACCTGCACGCGCATATCCTGGCCGGGCCGCGTCCGTGGCATCGAATGGGGTGACGGGAAGCGTCCCGTTACCGGAATGAGTGAAGCCGGCGTGGCCGGCACGTTGCGCCGCGTGGTCGGCGAGGTTTAGGAGAGTGGGATCATGGGTGGACTGAGTATTTGGCACTGGCTGATCGTGCTGCTGATCGTGGCGCTGGTGTTCGGCACGAAGAAGCTGCGCAATATCGGCAGCGATCTCGGCGGCGCGGTGAAGGGGTTCAAGGAAGGCATGAAGGAACAGGAAGCGCCCGACGCGCAGCAACTGCCGCGCACGGGCTCGGTGGATGTCGACGCGAAGGAAGCGGCGCGTTCGTCCGATTCCAACAAGGCCTGACCCGCGCGCTGACGGACCGACCCGATGCTCGATCTCGGCCTTTCGAAGATGGCGCTGATCGGCGTCGTCGCGCTCGTCGTGCTCGGACCCGAGCGGCTGCCGCGCGTCGCGCGCACCGCCGGGGCGCTGTTCGGGCGCGCTCAGCGCTACATCAACGACGTGAAGGCGGAAGTCTCGCGCGAAATCGAACTCGATGCGTTGCGCACGATGAAGACCGATTTCGAGGCGGCGGCCCGCAACGTCGAAACCACGATTCACGATAACCTGCGCCAGCATGAGAGCGATCTCAATGCGGCGTGGAGTTCGGCGGTGTCGCCGGACGGCGGCGCGGGCGCTTCCGCCGAGTCGTCGGATGCGCCGGTCTGGCGCAGCAGCATGGTCGCGGCGGTGCCGAAGCGCCGCAACTGGCGCGTGAAAACTACCGCGACGCCGGTCTGGTACAAGCGCGCGACGACGCGGCGCACGCACGTGCAGTCGGGCGCCGCGCGCGTCGCCCGTCATCAGCCCGCCAGCCTGCGTCGTCCCGTGCGCTTCTTCTGAGCGATGATTCGTGCCCATCATTTCAACCGAGGGCCGGCGTGAGCGACCCCCAGCGTAATCCGGACGACGCGCCGGAAGAAACCTTCATCTCCCATCTCGTCGAACTGCGCGACCGCATCATCCGGGCGGGCGTGGCGGTGATCGTCGTGTTCCTCGGGCTCGTCTATTGGGCGCCCGACATCTTCCGGCTGCTCGCGCGCCCGTTGATGCAGAACCTGCCGAAGGGCGGCAGGATGATCGTGACCGACGTCACCGGCTCGTTCTTCGTGCCGATGAAGGTGACGATGCTCGTCGCGCTCGTGATCGCGCTGCCCATCGTGCTGTACCAGATCTGGGCGTTCGTCGCGCCGGGGCTTTACCAGCACGAGAAGAAGCTCGTGATGCCGCTCGTCGGCAGCAGCTACGTGCTGTTCCTGTGCGGGATGGCGTTCGCCTACTTCGTCGTGTTTCCCACCATCTTCCGCGTGATGGCGCACTACAACGCGCCGCTCGGGGCGGAGATGTCGACCGACATCGATAACTACCTCAGCTTCGTGCTCGGGATGTTCGTGGCGTTCGGGGTGACGTTCGAAGTGCCGGTCGTGGTGGTGCTGCTGGTCCGGATGGGCATCCTGACGGTGAAGAAACTGAAGGAAATCCGCCCGTACGTGATCGTCGGCGCGTTCGTGGTGGCCGCGGTGGTGACGCCGCCGGACGTGTTCTCGCAGTTGATGCTGGCGCTGCCGCTCGTGCTGCTGTACGAGGCGGGGATCATCGCGGCGCGGCTGATCGTCGGCAAGCAGCCCGCCAAGGAGAAGGACGAAGGGGCGGAAGCGGCGGGTTGAACGCGGCGCGTTGGGCGGGCGCGGCGAGGGCCGCGTCGGTAAAGAGGGCAATCCGGTCGGGTTGCCTTTTTTGTTGGTGGCGGGACGGCGCGTCCGGGTGAGGCAGGCCCAAGTCGATCGGCGTGGACGCGTTGCGGCGGGTGGTGCTTTGATCCGTGTTGGTTCGTGCCCGGTTCGGGCCTCGCGCGCGGACATCGGGAAGCCCTCGGCGTTCGCCCGCTTTCCAACAAAAAAGCAGCCCCGAGGGCTGCCTTTTTTATCTATCAGACACGCCCGGCCGTCACTCCGCGTCGTCGCTGTCCTGGTCGTTCAGCGCCTGTTTCGGCGGCGGCGGACGCTTGCCGATCACGACCGTCAGATCCATTTCCTTGCCCTTGCGCACCACGTGCACCTGGGTCGGCGTGCCGGGCTTGATCTGCGCGACGACGTTCAGCAGCTTCGTCGTATCGGTGATGCTCTCGCCGTTGACCGTCACCAGGATGTCGCCCGGCTTGATGCCGGCCTTGTCCGCCGGGCCGCCCTGCAGCACGCCCGCGACGATCGCGCCCGTCTTCTGGTCGAGCCCGAACGATTCAGCGATTTCCGGCGTCACGTCCTGCGGCTCGACGCCGATCCAGCCACGCGTGACCGCGCCCGTCGTGATGATGCTCTCCAGCACGCTGCGCGCGGTGGATACGGGGATCGCGAAGCCGATCCCGAGCGAGCCGCCCGAGCGCGAATAGATCGCGGTGTTGATGCCGAGCAGGTTGCCGTTGACGTCGACGAGCGCGCCACCCGAATTGCCCGGATTGATCGGCGCATCGGTCTGGATGAAGTTCTCGAACGTGTTGATGCCGAGGTGGTTGCGGCCGAGCGCGCTGATGATCCCCATCGTGACCGTCTGGCCGACGCCGAACGGATTGCCGATCGCGAGCACCACGTCGCCGACGCGCGACTGATCCGAACGGCCGAGCGTGATGGTCGGCAGGTTGGTCATGTTGATCTTGAGCACCGCGAGATCGGTTTCCGGATCGTTGCCGATCACTTTCGCGGTGGCGGTGCGGCCGTCGGCGAGCGCGACCTCGATCTGGTCGGCGCCGTCGACGACGTGCTGGTTCGTTAGAATGTAACCTTCCGAGCTCACGATAACGCCGGAGCCCAGATTGGAGGCCGGTTCCTCCTGCTGCTTGCGCGCGTTGCGGTCGCCGAAGAAGTAGCGGAACAGCGGATCCTTCGCGCGGGGGTCGGGCGGCAGCGAGCCGTCCTTGCTGGAGAATACGTTCACCACGGCGGGCATCGCTTTTTGCGCGGCATCCGCATACGAGGTTTGCGCGGGAGCGCCGCCGACGCCGGGGGCGACCTCCCGCAGCGCGACGATCGGCGCCGCGAGCTGCTTGCCGAGCTGCCCTTGCCGCTGCAGCCATTGCGGCTTGAGCGTCGCCACGATGAACATCAGTGCGAGAAGCACTGTCACCGCTTGAGCGAAGAACAGCCAAAAGCGTCTAAGCATTTGAAGATATTAGAGGTTTATATGGATCGGAACGAACTTGAATTGTACTTGAACAATACCCTTGAAACTGCCCGCTTCAAGGACTATTGCCCGAACGGTCTGCAGGTGGAAGGGCGCCGCAAGATTGAAAAGATCGCCACCGGCGTGACCGCGTCGGCCGCGTTTCTCGAGCGCGCGCTCGAGTGGGGCGCCGATGCCGTGCTCGTGCATCACGGCTATTTCTGGCGCAACGAGGCGCCGCAGATTACGGGCCGCAAGCATCAGCGTCTCAAGCTGCTGATCGCGAACGACATGAACCTGTTCGCATTCCATCTGCCGCTCGACGCGCACCGCGAACTCGGCAACAACGCGCAGCTGGGCGGACGCCTCGGCCTGAGCGGCGACGCGCGCTTTGGCGAGCAGGATCTCGGCTGGCTCGCCACGCTGCCGATGCCCGTCACGCTCGAGCATTTCACCGCGAAGGTCGAGAAGACGCTCGGCCGCACCCCGCTCGTGCTGGGCGATCCGGATCAGCAACTGCGCCGGGTCGCGTGGTGTACCGGCGGCGCGCAGGGTTTTTTCGACGCGGCGATCGAGGCGGGCGCCGACGTGTTCCTGACCGGCGAAGCGTCGGAATTCGTCACGCATGCGGCGGCGGAGAGCGGCGTGGCGTTCGTTGCGGCGGGGCACCATGCGACCGAACGCTATGGAATTCAGGCGCTCGGTCGCCATTTATCCGAACAATTCGATCTCGAACACCTTTTTATCGATATTCATAATCCGGTCTGACGGACGAAATTGATGCGGTGCATCGAAAAACCGATGTGTAGCGAACGCTTAAAAGATTATTGAAATAATCATACGGATTGTGGGGGGAAACCCTTATCTATCAAGCACTTCTAGAGGTATTTCGTATCCGGGCCTTGTAAATGGCGACTCCATTCGCGCACACTAGCGGCGATATGCGAAGTCGTGACGGAAAATCCAACTCAGAAGTGGGGCGTGTGATGCGAGACAAAGAAGAGAAACGCGTCGACAGCGGCCGCCGTACCTGGCTGATTGCGACATCCGTAGCAGGTGGCGTAGGAGGCGTCGCCACCGTAATCCCCTTTGCGGCGTCTTTGGCGCCGTCTGCGAAAGCGAAGGCGGCCGGTGCCCCGGTCGAAGTCGACATCAGCGAACTGAAGCCGGGCGAGATGCTGACCGTCGCCTGGCGCGGCAAGCCGGTGTGGATCCTGAATCGCACCGATGCGATGCTGACCGATGTGTCGAAGGCCGATAAGGAGGTGGCCGACCCCACCTCGAAGTCCCCGTATTCGATGCCCATGCCCGCGTACTGTGAGAACGAGTACCGTTCGCGGGCCGATCGCAAGAACATCCTCGTCGTCGTCGCGGTGTGCACTCATCTGGGCTGCACGCCGTCGCAGCGCTTCACGCCGGGGCCGCAGCCGAATCTGCCGGACGATTGGCCGGGCGGTTTTCTGTGCCCCTGCCACGGCTCGACTTACGATCTGGCTGGCCGTGTCTTCAAGAACAAGCCCGCCCCGCAGAATCTCGACGTTCCTCCTTACATGTTCACGTCGGCCAACACCATCGTGATCGGCAAGGATGAGAAAGGAGAAGCGTAAATGGCGTCGGATAACAAAGAAGTCTCCACGACAGGTTTCACCGGCTGGATCGACCAGCGCTTCCCCCTCACCGCCACCTGGAAGAAGCACGTTTCCGAGTACTACGCGCCGAAGAACTTCAACTTCTGGTACTTCTTCGGCTCGCTCGCGCTGCTGGTGCTGGTCAACCAGATCGTCACCGGCATCTTTCTCACGATGAATTACAAGCCCGACGCGACGCTGGCCTTCGCGTCGGTCGAGTACATCATGCGCGAGGTGCCGTGGGGCTGGCTGATCCGCTACATGCACTCGACGGGTGCATCGCTGTTCTTCGTCGTCGTCTACCTGCACATGTTTCGCGGCCTGCTGTACGGCTCGTACCGCAAGCCTCGCGAACTGGTGTGGATCTTCGGCTGCGCGATCTTTCTGTGCCTGATGGCCGAGGCGTTCTTCGGCTACCTGCTGCCGTGGGGCCAGATGTCGTTCTGGGGCGCGCAGGTGATCGTGAACCTGTTCTCGGCGATTCCGTTCGTCGGCCCGGATCTGTCGCTGTGGATTCGCGGCGACTACGTGGTGTCCGACGTCACGCTGAACCGCTTCTTCGCGTTCCACGTGATCGCGATTCCGCTGGTGCTGCTCGGGCTGGTGGTCGCGCACCTGGTGGCGTTGCACGAAGTGGGGTCGAATAATCCGGACGGCATCGAGATCAAGGAGAAGAAGGGCGAGGACGGCATTCCGCTCGACGGCATCCCGTTCCATCCGTACTACTCGGTGCACGATTTCCTCGGCGTGTGCGTGTTCCTGATGGTGTTCGCGGCGATCGTGTTCTTCGCGCCGGAGATGGGCGGCTACTTCCTCGAAGCGAACAACTTCATCCCGGCGAACCCGCTGCAGACGCCGCCCGAGATCGCGCCGGTCTGGTACTTCACCGCGTTCTACGCAATGCTGCGCGCGACCACCGATCCGTTCAAGATCGTGCTGATGATCGTGATCGCGGCGCTGGGCGTGCTGGCGCTGATCCGCGCGCGCGGCAAGTGGAAGATCGGGCTGCCGGTGCTGGCCGCGGCCGTGGTCGTGTTCATGTACCTCACCGAGGCGAAGTTCTGGGGCGTGGTGGTGATGGGTTCGGCGGTCGTCACGCTGTTCTTCCTGCCCTGGCTCGACCGCAGCCCGGTGAAGTCGATCCGCTACCGGCCGCTGTTCCACAAGGTGTTCTTCGGGATCTTCGTGCTGGTGTTCCTCACGCTCGCGTTCCTCGGGACGCGGCCGGTTTCGCCCGCGGCGACGCTGATCGCGCAGATCTGCGCGCTCGTGTACTTCGCGTTCTTCCTCGGCATGCCGTTCTGGACGCCGCTTGGCACGTTCAAGCAGCCGCCCGAACGCGTGCAGTTCAAGCCCCATTAAAGCGAGCGAGGAGAACACGACATGAAGAAACTGCTTTCGACGCTCGCGCTGATCGGTGCGACGGTGTGTATGCTGGCGGCGGCGCCGGTTCGGGCGGATGAGGGTAATTTTCCGCTCGACCGCGCCCCCGATAACACGGAAAATCTCGTTTCCCTGCAGCACGGCGCGCAATTGTTTGTAAACTATTGCCTGAATTGCCATAGCGCGAACCTGATGCGCTACAACCGGCTGACGGATCTCGGCATTTCCCAGAAGGAGATCGAAACGAATCTCCTGTTCACGACCGACAAGGTCGGCAACACGATGTCCATCGCGATGCGGCCGGACGACGCGAAGAGCTGGTTCGGCGCGACGCCGCCGGATCTGTCGGTCGAAGCCCGGGCGCGCAGCCGCGATTGGCTCTATACGTATCTGCGCAGTTTCTATCGCGACGATACGCGGCCGACCGGCTGGAACAACGCGGTGTTCGAGAACGTCGGCATGCCCCACGTGTTGTGGCAGCTTCAGGGGCAGCGGACGGCGAAATTCGAAGAAAAGACGGACGAGGAGACGGGTGAGAAGGTGCGCAAGCTCGTCGGTTTCGAGCAGGTGACGCCGGGGACGCTATCGCCGGTGGATTATGATTCTGCCGTGGCCGACCTGGTGGCGTATCTGACCTGGATGTCGGAACCTGCGCAGCAGACCCGCAAACGCCTCGGCGTGTGGGTGCTGCTGTTTCTCGGCGTCCTGACCTTTTTCGCCTGGCGGCTCAATGCCGCCTACTGGAAAGATATCAAGTAATCACGCCATGACCGGCGTGGGGCCGGCGCAAGGAAAAGCCTGCGGGATGGTTTTTCTGCGCGCTGGCCCTCAGCTTTTTGAGGAAACGCAAACATGATGGTTCTGTACTCCGGCACAACTTGCCCGTTCTCCCAGCGTTGCCGGCTGGTGCTGTTCGAAAAGGGCATGGACTTCGAGATTCGGGATGTCGACTTGTTCAACAAGCCGGAAGACATCGCCGTGATGAATCCGTATGGCCAGGTGCCGATCCTCGTTGAACGCGATTTGATTCTGTACGAGTCGAACATCATCAACGAGTACATCGACGAGCGCTTCCCGCATCCGCAACTGATGCCGGCGGACCCGGTGCAGCGTGCGCGCGCGCGCCTGTTCCTGCTCAACTTCGAGAAAGAGCTGTTCGTGCATGTGAGCACGCTCGAGAACGAGAAGGGTAAGGCGGCGGAGAAGAATCACGAGAAGGCGCGCTTGGCGATTCGCGATCGTCTGACGCAGCTCGCGCCGATCTTCCTGAAGAACAAGTACATGCTGGGCGAAGAGTTCTCGATGCTCGACGTCGCGATCGCGCCGCTGCTGTGGCGCTTGGATCACTACGGGATCGAGCTGTCGAAGAACGCCGCGCCGCTGATGAAGTACGCGGAGCGGATTTTCAGCCGCCCGGCGTATATCGAAGCGCTGACGCCGTCCGAAAAGGTCATGCGTCGTTAAGCTGGAGTAGCGGAGGGGCGGGCACGGCGGCCGACCGCGGTGCCCGCCCCCGTTTCGAGGACGGTTGATGCAAGAGATTTCCACGAAGCCTTATCTGCTGCGCGCGCTCTACGAGTGGTGTACGGATAACGGGTATACGCCGCACATTGCGGTGCGGGTCGACAACTCCACGCGCGTGCCGCGCCAGTTCGTGCGCGACGGCGAGATCGTGTTGAACATCAGCTTCGAGGCGACGAGCCAGCTGCAGATGGGCAACGAGTGGATCGAATTCACCGCGCGGTTCTCCGGAAAGGCGCACAAGCTCGAAGTGCCGGTTGCCAACGTGCTCGCGATCTATGCACGGGAGAACGGGCAGGGGATGGCGTTTCAGGTCGATGCGGTGGCTCAGGACGGCGAAGGCGTCGGGCCGGATTCGGGGACGTTTTCGGAGGACGGCGAGGAAGTCGCGGCCGGGGCTTCGGATGTGCCCGCGAACACCGAATCGCCGGACAGCGCGGACGAACCGCCGGAACCGGATGGCGACGGATCCAAAGGCAGCAGACCTCGCCTCAAGATCGTGAAATGAGGTAGAATCTGCGGCTACGCCGGCTTAGCTCATCTGGTAGAGCAGTTGATTTGTAATCATCAGGTGGCGGGTTCGAGTCCTGCAGCCGGCACCAAAATCTAGCTTCGAGAAGTACCGGAAGCCCTAAAACCCGCGTCAAGCATTGAGCTGACGCGGGTTTTTTGTTTCTTGCCGTTCCGTGTTGTGAAGCGGTTTGTCGATGAAGATCGAAATCGCAAAAGAAGCAACGGCGTACTTCGCAGCGGATTTGCTACGAAGTACGTCCCCTCAACGGATTCCCGGTGCCGCAAGCTCGTCGCATCGTACCGGGAAGCATGGTGACCCACCCAACCACGGACGCCCGGCCAACACCCGACATTCACCGATTCAATACAATTTCGTCGATTATGTGTTTTTCAATGTGGAGTGCGTTTTTTTATTTCCTATAAGAGGCGCGATCAATAGATCACCCCCAGCAATACCGCTTTAACGATAGCCTGCGTCTTGTTGACCGAATTGAGCTTCTCCATGATGTTTTGCATGTGGAAGGTAATCGTTCTCTCCGAGATCGACAGGATCGACGCGATCTCGATCGCGGTTTTCCCGTCGGCGGCCCATTGCAGCACCTCCTTTTCCCGCGCCGTAAACTGATTCATCTTGGCCCCCGGCCCGGGTGCGGTTCCGAGACGGGTGTTTGCCGCATGCGCGGCGTGGGCAAGATAGATCAACTGACTTTCGCCGGCGGCCATCTCCACCTCGGTAATGGCCTCGGCGCCGCGCGCGAAACTCCACATCGCGATGCGCCCATGCTTGTCGCGAATCGGCTGCGACCAGCCGTGCGCGAGCCCGTGTGCTTTCGCTTCCCGCCAGAATGCCTCGTCCGCGCGGGCATCGACGGGCCAGATCAGCGGCGACGTGTAGATCAGGCCGTAACGCACGACCGGGTCGCGCGCGAAATAGTTTTCCCTCAGGTAACGCTGTTGCCAGGCATCGGAATAGGTGCTCCACATGCTGTACGTGGGACGGGTCACGGGTAGCGGATCTCGTGAGCCGTACGAACATAAGTCGAAATTCAGCGATCTGGCAAAGCGGGCAACGATGGCGAAAATCGCGTCCGAATCCTCCGCACGCGACAGCGCGGTCATGACTTCCTCTCTCCATGCATCCACAGCAGTCTCCATTGTGGCGATTAGCCGATATGGCTTTAACGCGCAGGCATGCCACTCCAAGATGGAAAAGAAAAATCCCCGATTTGTGTATTCAGTGAATACGGCCACTGATTTTCAGGCGAGATAAATCCCGTAGGCCGGATTGTTTGCGAGCGCCATGCGAATGAATATCCGGTTGTCGTGCAATAGCTGCCGGCGGGACGTTCTTGGCGGATTATTGGCGAGCCAGGACGGCCATCTGCAACGCGTTCCCGATATTCAGGCGATTGGATTTCGAACGGAAATGCCAGTGTATTAACCGACTGGCCTGTCGGTTATCGCTGTTGTCGTACGCCGCATGACGCGGCAAATGTGAATCCCTCGTTGCGGCATGGCGTGCGTGAGATTGCCGTGCGCCATGTCAGATATCCCCGCGCCGAACGGCGCGAGGCCCGACTCATGAACCGGGGGCAAGAAGTGCGTGGCGTCGAGCCAGCGACGAGCCGGACCGCTACATTCTGCTTGTCGAAACAAAACGGGCGGCCGAGCGCTCACTTCACTCTGGAATCCGGACAGGCACGTGTCGGATCGCTGAACGTGCCCGAGCCGGCCGGCTGTTGCGTGAATCCGCAACGCATAGCGTGTTCGTCGCCGGTTCGATTGCGAGATGACCGACTGTTGTTATTCGTAGCGTATTGATGATTCGTTTCGGGCGACCTGCAAGCCGTCGCCCGCACTTGAACCGTCGGGCGCGCAACGGAGCGCCCGATCGGGGTCAATCCATCCAGATCGGTACGATCGACAGCGCCAGCAGCACCGCCAGCGTGACGTTCGCGATTCGCCAGTGGCGTTCGGTGCGCAGCGCACGGCTCAGCACGACGCCCGCCATGCACCACAGCACCAGCGACACGATGGCCGCGATACCGAATGCGCTGCCCAGGATAGCGGCGAGCCTCAGCGGATTCGGCGTCAACGCGGCGAACGATGCAGCGGCGCCGAGCGCCATCGCCCAGCCTTTGGGGTTGAGCCACAGCAGCAGCGCGCCGCCTACGAAGCTGGTGGGCGATTGCGATGTTTTCGCATTGGCGTTCGGCGCGCCGCTCGACGCGATCTTCCAGGCGAGCCAGAGCAGGTAGGCGGAGCCGCCGACCTTCATGATCAGCTGCAGCGCGGGAACCGCGTGCAGCAGGCCCGCGAGTCCGGCCGCCGCGATGGCGGAGAGCGACGCGAGACCGATCGCGATGCCGCCCAGCAGCGGAACGCTGCGCCTGAAGCCGAACTGGGTGCCCGACGCCGTCGCGAGCGTGGTGGCGCCACCGGGCGTGATGGTCGCGACGATCACAAACAGAATCAGGGAGAACAGCATCTCGGACATGGCGGGACGACCTCCGGGAAGACACTTCGACCGTATGCCTCGCGTACTTCAGCGACAATAAAATCCATATTCAACATGACTCTAAGAGCCTTTGTCGTGACGGGGTATGGAATGTTTATAATGGCAAACATTAGCATTGCTAATGCGATACTGTCCCCATGCCCCGTAATCTGGATACGAGCCTGTTGCGAACGTTCGTTACCGTCGCGCGCTGTTCGAGCATGACGGCGGCGGCGCACGCGCTGCATCTCACGCAGGGGGCGATCAGCCAGCAGATCAAACGCCTCGAGGCGTGTTTCGGCCAGCAGATGTTCGACCGCAACCAGCGGCGGCTGAAGCTGACCGAGGCGGGTGAGCGTCTGCTCGACCGGGCGGAAGGGCTCGTCCGTCTGAACGACCAGATCTGGGTCGACATGACCGGCGTCGCGTTTTCCGGCACGATCCGCGTCGGTGCGCCGCCCGACCTCGTCGGTACCTATCTGGCCGGCATCCTCAAGGCGTTCTCGCAAAGCTATCCGCATGTCGAGATCGTGCTCGTGAGCCTCGCGTCGGGTGAATTGATCGACGCGTTGCGCGACGGCCAGGTCGACGTCGCGATTGTCGAGCAAACGGCGGGCGAATCGGGCGGGGAGTGTCTGCGTCGCGAGCCGCTCGCATGGGTGGGCGCGCGCGGCGGCGGCGCCTACATGAAGCGGCCGCTGGCGGTGTCGGTCGTCAGCGACGTGTGCGTGTTTCGCCCGGTCCTCTTCGATGCATTGAGCAAGCATGGCGTCACGTGGCGGACGGTCTTCGAAAACGGCGACATCGAGGCGACCCGCGCGACCGTGCGGATGGACATGGCCGTGACCGCATGGCTCGTGTCGACCGTGCCGCCCGAGCTGCAGATCCTGTCGCCGCTCGCGGGGCTCCCCGAGCTGCCCGACTTCGCGATCACGCTGCACATGTCGCCGTCCGGCGTTACGCCCCTCGCCGAGGAAATGGCGAAATTCATCCGCAGCAGTTTTCTGAATGCGCCTGGCGCGCATGGCGAGCGCGCGATCAGCGCCGCCGATCGCGCCGCATGAACGCGGTTTCCCTCCGCGATGTCCCGCCCTGCCTGTAGGTCCTTCCAGTATCGCCGCGTTTCGTTGCGCTGATAGCATCGGAATCGACAAGCGCTTTCTGATCGGCACGGCCGCCGGCATCTCCGCCGCATCGTGCCGCCGGTCGACGCGCACCGCACCCGCTTGCCGTCCCGCTGCGCACATTGCGCGGATGACGGCACGCCGGCCGAGCAATCCGTTCGATTCGCCCGGCGCCTTCTGGAGGCACCTCATGACCACCTGGTTGCTGCAACTCGTGCTCGTTATCGCGCTTTGCAATCTCTGCGGCCGGCTGGCGGAACGGCTGGGCCAATGCGCGGTCGTGGGCGAGATTGCCGCGGGGCTGCTGCTCGGGCCGTCGGTGTTCGGCCTGGTCGCGCCGAGTTTCTACGATGCGCTGTTCGGCGCGTCGGCGTCGACCGGCATGGCGCAGGTCGGTGAGATGGGGCTCGTGTTGCTGATGTTCCAGGTCGGTCTGCATCTCCATTTCGACAGCGGACGAGGCTGGCGGCGCTGGCGTGCGCCGATGGCGATTGCCGTCGCCGGACTCTGCGTGCCCGCCGCGATCGGCTCGGCCGTCGCGATCGCGTCGAAGTCCGCGCTCGCGGCCGATGCGCCGACGCTCGCCTATGTGCTGTTCTGCGGCGTTGCGCTGGCCGTGTCGGCCGTGCCCGTGATGGCGCGCATCGTCGACGATCTCCGTCTCAATGCGCATCCGGGCGCGAGTCTCGCGATTTCGGCCGCGATGATCACCGATGCGCTCGGCTGGCTGCTGCTCGCGATGATCGTGTCGCTGTCGAGCGGGCCGGGCTGGACGTTCCTGCACGCGATGGGCAGCCTGCTCATCTATCTTGCGCTCGCCGCGCTGCTCGCGCGCTTCGTGGTGCGTCCGCTTCTGGCGAAGCTCGCGCACTCGCCGCACGCTGCGCGAGACACGCTCGCGGTCGTGTTCTGCGTCGTGCTGCTCTCCGCCTGGACGACGGCGCTCATCGGCTTTCACAGCGCGTTCGGCGCGCTCGCCGCCGCGCTGTTCCTGCGCAGCGTGCCGGGTCTCGCGGAACTGTGGAAAGCGCATGTCGAGGGATTCGTCCGGCTTGTGCTGATGCCGGTATTCTTTGCCTACGCCGGCTTGCACGTGTCGCTCGGCACGATCACGGGCGCCACGGACTGGCTATGGTTCGCGGTGTTTCTGGCGGGCGGATTCGCCGGCAAGTTCGGTGGCAGCTACCTGGGCGCGCGCGCGATGGGACAGGTTCCGCGCGATGCGTTCCTGATCGGCTCGCTGATGAATACGCGCGGACTGATGGAATTGATCGTGCTGTCGATCGGGCTGCAGATGCACATTCTGCCGACCCGGGTCTATACGATACTGGTGGTGTTCGCGCTCGTCACCACGGCGCTGACCGCACCGCTGATCCGGTTCATGCTGCGTGCCCAGGTCCGTCCGATCCCGGCGATCTCGATGCCGAGCAAATGAAATCTTGCGCTCGCCGCGCTGCTCGCGCGCTTCGTGGTGCGTCCGCTTCCGGCGAAGCTCGCGCACTCGCCGCACGCTGCGCGAGACACGCTCGCGGTCGTATTCTGCGTCGCGCTGTTCTCCGCCTGGACGACGGCGCTGAGGCAGCGAAAGCTCAGCCTTTCACCACCACGTCCCACGCGCGTTTCATCCGATGCGCCGCTTCCCGCGCATTCTGTTCGCCGAGCATCGAGTACGACAGGCGCAGCGTGTCGCGTTCGGGATCGCTTGCATAGAACGCCGCGCCGGGCACGAACACCACCTTTTCCTTGATCGCGGCGTCGAGCACCCGCTCGGCCGGCACCGGGTTCGCGAAGCGGCACCAGAGAAACATGCCGCCCTCGGGCTCGTTGAAGCGCAGATCGTCGCCGAACGCTTCGCGCAGCGCGCCCGTCAATGCGTCGCGCCGCGCGCGATAGCCGGCGCGCAGCGTGTCGAGACGCGCGGGCAGGCGGCCCGACGCGAGGTAGCGCGCGACGACGTTCTGCGTGAGCGTCGACGTATGCAGATCGAACGCCTGCTTGGCGACGGCGGTCGGCGCGAGCAGCGCGGGCGGCAGCACGAGCCAGCCGACCCGCACGCCGGGAGAGAACACCTTGGAGAACGTGGACAGATAGCAGACCGTGCGGTTGCCGCCGGGCTGCGCGGCCGCGATCGACAGCAGGCTCGGGATCGGATCGCCGCTGAAGCGCAACTGGCCGTACGGATCGTCCTCGAGAATCGCGGCGCCGTACCGCTGCGCCAGCTCCACGAGGCGGGTGCGTTGCGCGAGCGGCATCGTATAGCCGGTCGGGTTGGCGAAATTCGGCGTCAGGTAAATCGCCTTGACCCCTCCGCGCCGAAGTTCGTGCTCGACCTGGTCGAGATCGAGGCCGTCGGGGCTGCCCGCGATGCCGTCAACTTGCGCACCGACGAACTGGAAGACCTGGAGCGCGGCGACATAGGTCGGCCGCTCGACCAGTACGCGGTCGCCATGGTCGAGCAGCACGCGCGCGACCAGGTCGAGCCCCTGCTGGGATCCCGACGTGATCAGCATCGAATCCCACGGCGCGGGAATGCCCTGCGCGCCGGCCCAGTGGCTGATCTGCCGACGCAGATCGACCTCGCCCTCGGTCAGCCCGTACTGGAACAACTGGCGATGCTCGCTGCGCAGGATCTCCCCGAGGACGCTGTCTATCCCGTCCATGTCGAACAGGTCGGACGCAGGAATGCCGCCGGCGAGCGAGATGACGTCGGGCATCTTGCTGAACTCCAGCAGTTCGCGCACCGCGGAGGATTTGATGCCGCGGGCGCGCATCGCAAGCACGATATCGTTCATGGTTGGCACCTGGTGTGGATCGGGACGGGACGCGCAGCGCCGCCGAATGAGAAAAAAGGCCGTCAGGCGAATGCGCCGTGCCGGCCGGGAAGATTCGCGCGGACGCCGCGTCTCAATCGAAGAATCGCCAGCCCTGTTCCTGGTGGATCAGGAACAGGCCCATGGTCCGGCGGGTCGACGAGCAGTGTTCGATCGCGTGCAGGTTCTTGCTCTGGAACAGGGTCAATTGTCCCGGCTGAGGCTTGAGGACGATCTTCGATGCGCGCTCGAGCTCGGCGATCGCGCCGGTTTCGCGGTACTCGTGGTTGATCCGGTCGAGTGCCGCGCGCGATGACGGACGGTTGTTCCACATCACCATGCCGGCGTTGTTCTCCGAACCCTGAATGGTGAGGAACCCGCCCAGCTGACGCGGATAGGACTGCTTCATCGGCCAGTTCGTGAAATCGCGCGCGTAACTCACGTCGTCGCAATGCGGCGCGAAATTGAACGGCGCCTCGTAGGGCTCATAGACCCGCCGTGTCGCGAGGAGAAACTCGACCTCGTATTCGTGGCCGATCGTCAACGGCTGCGCGTCGAGCGCGTCCGCGAACAGGCGCACGAAGCGGGTGCGTCTCAGCCCGTCGTTCACGCGGCAGGCGATGCCGAAGTATTCCGCTGCCTTCGACACGAGCTTGTCGCCTTCCTCGCGTTGCAGCTGGCCCAGGGTTACCGACGTGGCGACGATCCCGGCGTGGTGCGCGTTCTTGGTGAACGGCGAGCTGGAGAAACCTTCGTCGTCCCACCAGGTTTCCCATTCGTCCTCCGGCACGATGTCCATGACGATGGCATCGGCCTCGTCGGCGTCGAGCGCGTTGATGGCTGCCGCCAGGGTCAGGCGCTCGACGCGCGGGGGGGCGTCGAAGCGCATCAGGTGAGCCGAATAAGTATCCTGCATGATGCCTCCACGAAGACTGGAAAATCAGTGACGCGGCACAAGGCAATCGCCTTGGCCCAGTTCGGAAAGGACCGGCTGCCGCAGCACGCGGTAAAGCTCGGCCGGCTTCGGTTCGGATTCGGAGTAGCGGTATTTCGGAAACAGCAGCAGGCCGTTTTTCGCGGCGACGAGCGGTGCGCCGTCGCGTAGGCCCAGGCGTTGCCCGGTCCGGACCGGCTGGAAATTCCTCAGTCCGGCGTCGAGCCTGACTTCGCCGTCGGGATAGGGGACGATGACTGCCCAGGTATAGATCGGATTCGCGCACGCGCTCAGCGGCGCGAGCGGCATGCCGCCGCCGATGCCGTCGACGGCGGCGATCGCTTCCAGGCATACGCGCACGCCGGCCGCGATCTGGTACAGGCCGAAGCCCTTCTGGCCGAGTTCGATGCTGAGCGCCACGCCGCCCGCGCGCTGGATGAATTCGTCCGACGTGCAGCCGCCGCTCGACGCATCCGAGAACGGCCGTCCCCAATGCGTGACGACGGGGACGTCGGGCGCCACCGCGTGCGCGAGCCGCAGGCTCGATTCCTGGTAATTGAAGACAAAGAACGGCGAATCGGACGGCTCGATCGTCTGGTGCAGATCGACGCAATAGCGGGCGCGCGCCATCGAGGGCTCCAGCTCGCGCGCGCGGCGATCGTCCGCCGTATCGGACTGGACCCGGCCGAATGTCCGGTTCAGGTCCCGTTCGACGAAGCGCGTGCCGGCGCGCGCGGCATCGAGATTGCCGAGCAGGAAGCCGATCGACGACGCGGGCGCGAGCGCGCCGCTCGACAGATACCGGCAGAGTGCGTTGAGCACCGGCAGCCCCGCATATTCGTTGCCGTGCGTGAGCGCCATGAACAGCAGGTCGATCGGCCCGCCCTCGGCCGGCGCCGCACCGCGCGGATGCACGACGAATCCGTACCGTTCGAGCCGTTCGATGGCCGCGCCGCCGATCGAGCCGGCGGCGGCCGTGCGCTCGAATGCGGCAAGCTCCGCCTCGAGCCGGTGATGCGGCGCATCGCCGCCGCGCGGCGGATCGAGGGCCGGCATCAGTGAAACATCCGCCATTGCCCGTCGTGCCAGACCAGGAACGAGCCGAGCGTCTGGCGGATCGTCCGGCATTGCTCGACGGCGTGCATGACGCGCGTGTTGAGGATGTTCAACTGGCCGGGACGGCCCTTGATCGTAACGCTGCGGACCTGTTCGAGCCGCTCGATGCGCCGGGTGCGGGTGAACTCGCTCATCAGCTCGTCCAGCTCGGGGCGCGTGGCCGGCCGGTAATCCCACATCACGAGACCGGCGCCGTTTTCCGCATCCTTCACGGACAGGAAGATCGAGATCTGGTCGAACCCCTCGTCGTACCCTTCCTTGATCGGCCAGTTGTGCGGCTCGCGGCCGAAATGAATCGCGTCGCAATGCGGCGGCACGCTGAAGAGGCCGTGCTCGACCGGTTGGTATTCGCGTTTCGATACGAGCGGCAGCTCGCCCCAGGCGCCGACCTGGACGGCGCTCGCGCCCAGCTCGCGCTCGCAGAGCCTGACGAATTCGGTGCGGCGCAGCGAATCGTTGGAGCGCCCCGCATACGAGAAGTAATCGATGAGCCCGGGAATCAGCTGCTCGTTCACGAGCCGCTGCGTCGGCCCGATCGCGAGCCCGGACTTGCCCGCGCCGGCGAAACTCTGATGCTGCGTGATCGGCGGGAAGGCGCTGTCGTCCCACCACTTGTCGAGTTCGTCCGGCTTCACCAGATCGACGAGCACCGCCGCGGCCTTGCGATCGCGAATCAACAGCGCCGCTTCGGCGAGCGTCAGGTCGCTGCGCTCGACCTGCTTGTCGAAATCATAGATTTCGGCGTGATAGTACTTGTTCAAAAGACAGTCCTCCTGCAATGCGGCAATCCGGATCTGACCGCGTCTGCTATCGCGCGGCGACGTTCATCGAATCGACCAACTTGTCGGTGAAGACACGGATGCACGGGTTTTCGAACAGCAGGCGCAGCGGCACTTCCAGCCCGAGCCGCCCTTCGAGCTGCGTGCTCACCAGCGCCGCGGAAAGCGACGAACCGCCCAGCAGGAAGAAATCGTCGTCGGGCGAGACGCGGTCGCGGCCGAGCACGTCGGCCACGACCGCGACGACGACCTGATCGACGCGCTGGACATGAGGGATCTCGGTGTGATTTGCCATGGTGTTCGCATCGGGTAGGACGGGCGGCGCGCGGCGTCGCCCGTCGGTTGCAAGGTCGCGATTCGCGGGCGATCAGGCATACGTCGGCTGGCGCGTGAAGTGGAAGCCTCGGGCGTTCTGCTCGACCCGGCGGTTGTGCCCGAAGCGGTCCTCGCCCGAGACCAGCACGACGCCGAACTTGTCGAGGCTGATCTTGCTGCCGTACTCGTCGACGCTGTCGGTGTCGGGGTAGACCTTCACCGCGGCCGGTACGTACCGGCTCGCGTACCCGAGACGGGTTCTGTCCGTGGTCGAGTTGGGGAACGACGAGTGCATCAGCGTCGACCAGAAGATCACGAATTGGCCCGGCTTCATCACCATCGACACCGCCTTGCTCTCGTCGGGCTTCCAGTCCGGATCCTTCTGCAGGCTGCGGTAGTCGTAGCCGAAGAAGCCGCGCTTGATGCCGTCCTTCTCGAGGGCGTTGATGTGCGCCGGGTCGAATTCCATCTTCTTCGATTCGTCGTAGAACATCTCCTCGTGGGTACCGGGCACGAAGCGCAGGCAGCCGTTTTCCTCGCTCGCCTCCGTCAGCGCGGTCCAGACGGTGACGGCGCCGCCGAAGCGCTGGTCGCCCGGCCACACGATCTGCGGCTGACCCGACGCATGCGCGAACGTGTCGGCCTGATGCCAGTCGGTGCCTTCATCGCCCGGATATTTGGGAAACATCTCCGAGCGCCAGCAGACGAGGTCCGGGCCGAGGATCGAATTCAGGCGCTGGACGATTTCCGGACGGCCGATGTGCTCGCTCAGCAGATTCACGTCGAGATGCCGATCGTAGTTGGCGATCGGGCTCGTCGGCGGCAGGTCGTAGATCGCGTATTCGCGATCGAACAGCTGCGCGCGAATTTCCTTGTAACGCTCGCGTGCTTCCTCCGGCGAATAGAGCGTGAACGGGCCGAGGTAGCCCTGCTCGCGAAACTTGGCGATTTCCTGCGGGGTCAGTCGAAAATCCTGCATCGCTATGCTCCTGATCAAATCGTCGAGATGGATCCGCCTCGCACCCACGAAACGGCCTCCGATGGAATGCCGTGCGCGTTGTCAGACGAGCTCGGCGGCCGCTACCCGATACAGGCCGGTCCAGCCGTCGATCGACGGCGCCGCCATCAGCTTGCTGGTCGGGACCTGTAACTGCACTTTCTGCTCGATCTGGATCTGCAGCTCCACGATCGTGAGCGAACTGGCGCCACGATCGAAGAAGTCCTCGTCGGAGCGCAGATCGGCGAAGCCGAGCGCGTCCCTGCAAGTCGTCGCGATCATGTCGGTGATGTCAATCTTGTCGGCCATGGTGCTCTCCGCGTGTCAAAGGGCGTTACCTGCGAGACGACCCCGATCGACCTTGCCGTTCGCGTTGAGCGGCAGCTGCGCGCAAACGGAAATGGCGTCGGGAATCATGAAGGGCGGCGCCAGCTTGCGCAGTTCGCCGCGAATGAAACTGGACAGATCGGGCCGCTGCTCGCGCGACTGGACCGTGGCCGTCAGCGTTTTCTCGCCGTTCGGGTCTTCGTGAACCTGCACCACGCATTCCTCGACGCCGGGTACGCGCGAGACCAGCACCTGCACTTCGTCGAGGCTCACGCGGTAGCCGCGGATCTTCGTCAGCCGGTCGCGCCGGCCGACGAATTCGAGCGTGCCGTCCGCGCGGCGGCGCACGATGTCGCCGGTGCGATAGAGGAGCCCCGCGCCGGCCGGATCGGGAATGAATGCGGCGCGCGTGGTGTCCGGCGCATCCAGGTAGCCCAGCGAGACGCCGGCGCCGCCGGCATAGAGTTCGCCTTCCTCGCCGTCCGCGACGGGCGTCAGGTCGTCGACGTCGCCGTCGAGCACGTGCGTCTGGGTGCCGGTGATCGCGATGCCGATCGGCACGCTGCCGGCCGGCCGGTTCGCCCGTGTCATCGCGTGGCAGCAGGTGAAGGTGGTGTTTTCGGTCGGACCGTAGCCGTTGATCACGGTGATGTCCTCGAACCGGTCGAGCACCTGGTTGATCGCCGCCGCGTTCAGCACGTCGCCGCCCGCCAGGAGCACGCGCACGCCGGCGAACATGTCCGGGTAGCGCCGCACGACGAGATGGAACAGCGCGGCGGTGAGCCACATCACACTGACGCGCTCCTGCCGGATCAGCGCGGCCGCTGCGTTGGGATCGAATATCGCGTCTTCGTAGACGACGAGCCGCGCGCCGTTCAGCAACGGGCCCCAGATCTCGAATGTCGATGCGTCGAAGGTGATCGGCGACAGCAGCAGGAACGCATCGTCGGCGCGGATCTCGATGTAGTTCGGGCGATCGACGAGCCGGACCACGCCGCGATGCGGGACCACGACGCCTTTGGGCTTGCCGGTACTGCCCGACGTGAACATGATGTAGAGCGGCGCATCGGCGGTGTGCGACGGCGGTCGAAGCGGGCTGTCGTCGTGTTCGCCTGCCGGATTCGCCAGGTCGATGCTCTCGATGACGGCAAGGCCGGCGTCGCGCAGCGCGGCTTCGGCGGCGCCGCTCGTCAGCGCATGCCGCGCACCGCTTTGTTGCGCATACGTGCGCTTGATCGCGTCGGGATATTTCGGGTCGAGCGGGATGAAGGTCGCGCCGAGCTTCGCGACGGCCAGCATCGCGATCACGGCGTCGACCGAGCGCGGCAGGCACAGCAGCACCCGCGAGAACGGCTGCACGCCGTGTCGCGCGAGACGGCGAGCGAAGCGATTCGCGCAAAGATCCAGCTCGCGATAGGTGAGCCGCGCTGTCGCGCCGATCAGCGCGACGCGCTCGGGCGTGCGTTGTGCTTGCGCCGCGAACATGCGGTCGACGGTGGGGTAGCTCATTGCATGACTCCCAATCGGATGCGCTCCGGCTCGAAGAAGTGCAGCAGTTCGTTCGTGATCCCGGGGTTCGCGCGGCACAGCTCGTAGTGATCCCCGTCGACCTCGAGCACGCCGGTCGCGGCGGGCAGGCGGGCCCGAATGATGTGCGCGCTTTCCAGCGTGACCTGCCGGTCGTGCCGCGTGGCCAACACGAGCGTGGGTTGCGCGACGTCGCGCGCTTCGCTGAGGAAATCGACGCGCCGGTACGCGACGTAGTTCAACCCGTAGCGATGCAGGTAATCGGCGCTGGAAAACGGCAACGAAATATAGTCGTGGAATTCCGATTGCGGCGCGCTGCGTCCCGACGAAATCTTGTCGTACAGCATGCGCGCCATGTCCTTGCTGGCGGCGGCGGTCGGCAGCAGCACGTCGACTTCGCGCTGGAATCCGCTTTGCTTGCAGATCGACGGCGGCAGCATGAATTCACCGGACACCAGCGCGAGCCGTCGCACACGGTCGGGGTGGCGCGTGGCCGCGAGCAAGCCGATGCCCGCGCCCGAGCAATAGCCGATCACGTCCGTCGGGCCGTCGCGCCCGAGCAGCGCGTTCGCGTGCGACGCCACCCGCACGAGGTCGTGGACGTGATAGTCGACGTCGAATCCGTCTTCCGATGCGTCGGCCCGCAGATCGAGCACGAAGCGCGATTCCCAGGTGATGAGATTCACGTGCGGCGCGAGTGCCGCGTAGAACTGATCGGCGATCGCGTGCCGCACGCCGAACGGCAGCGCGAGCACGACGTTCGGCCGATCGGGCGACAGCCCCGTGTAGAACACATTCAGGGGGCGGCCGTCGAAACTCGGAATCATCTCTTTCAGCATGCCGTCGACAGGTTCGATGTGGAGTGGGGAGTCGGATTGAAGCCGGGCCGCCTGCGGCCGCGGTGCGCGCCTGGCGGATGAACCGGCGCGCCGTGCGTCAACTTGGGGTGATGCGTGGCGGCGCATCGGCGGCGAGCGCGGCGCAGGTGATCTCGTCGATCTCGATCCAGCACGCGAAGACGAGCTGGCCGTCGATCTGCCTGGGCGGCGCGGCGCGGTGCGCGTGCACCCCGAGACGCTTCAGCAGACGCTCGACGCCCAGCGGCGATGCGGTGATGAGGCGACGGACGCCGGCCGACGCGGCGAACCGCACGATCTCGGCGAGCAGCACCTTGGTGTTGCGGTGCGCACGCTCGAGCGCGGTGGAATCCGCGCCGAGGATGTAGGACGAAAAGCGCGAAATTTCCCAGATATCGGGCGCGTGGGGCACCGGCATTTCGCCCATCAGCGACGGAAACACTTCACCCAGCAGATAGGGGCGGATCGTGGGAAGCAGGCGCGCGCACGAGCAGATCGAGCCGTTCTCGCCGCGTCCGACCACGTAGACCGTATCCATGCGGTCGAACTGGTCGAGCTCCTGGCCGTCGATCGTCGGCAACTGCCAGCCGAGCTTCTCGATGAAGATCGAATGGCGGTAGGAGGCGAGCGCCGCGACGAATGCAGGTGACAATTGCGCGGCACTTCCGATCGTCGTTTCTTGCATGGGCGTGCTCCAAGGGACGTCCCATTAGAGTCGATCGATAAGTACGTCGAAACTGCAAGTTTCTACAGGTCGGGCAGCGCGACGTGCGCGCTGACGCTGGCGCTCCAGGACAGCGTGCGAATCCACGCCTCGAGGTAGCGCGCGGTATCGGCGGGACCGAGATCGTAGCCTTTCGTGCAGACGATCATCACGTTGCCCGTGACGCTGTGGGGCAGCATCCGGTAGACGCGTTGCGGATCGACGAACCAGCACCAGCCGAAGGTGATGGGCGGGCGCCATTGCGTGTCGATCCACTCGCAGTAGCCCGCGTGACAAGCGGGCAGGCCTATGTCCCACGCATCGGCCAGCGTGTTCTCGTCCGACCCCGCGCACAGCAGGCTCAGGTTCGCCAGGGCGAGCCGGCTCGCGGGTATGCGGACATATCCGTCGAACGATGCGGACGAGCCGGCGTGCGCCGACGCCGTGACCCTCGCCGGTTTCAGATCCAATTTGGAACCTCCTTGTTTGTGCGCGACGGGTTTCGCGGGGATGCGCGGGACGCATCGTGCAGGAAACGGCCGTGGCCTTCAAACATGGACGGATTGCCGCATCGGGAATCGCGGATAGGCGGCAGGGAGACTTCCGGGTAGAGCGGCTCGGATCGCTCGACGGCAAGTGACCGTGGGCGGTGCGATACGTGCGCCAGCCGTGCGCGCCCAACGACGGGCAACGCAGGGAGAGCGGATCGGACGAGTGATCCGATTGTCACGCGGTCGTCGCGAAGGATGGTTCGGATGACCGATGATCTCCGGCAGATGAGGTCGCGCGGGTACATCGCGACACCCTGGTTCAGGACGATCGAATGTGGAACATTTTGAGGCGATATCGTCGGGCGCGCAAACGATTTGAACCTGCAAAAAACTACAGCTGTCAGTGCGCGGGCTTGTCTGCATGATGGCGGCGGAAAGCGTGCGCCGGCTTGCCGAGCGATGAGGCGGGCTCTGCCGAGCCGGGTGCCCGACGCTCGGGCGGCTTATCAACGATGGAGCGGAGGTCGGCGTGACGGAGATCGCGGATATCGAGGTGGCGCCTTTTACCGGCGCCGACATCGAGGGGTTCCTCGCGTACTGGTATGACGGCGGCGACGGCCATCTGATCGCGATGGGCGTCGATCCGTCGAAGCTGCCCGGCCGCCGTCAGATGGGCGACATGCTGGCGCTGAATATCGAACGCGACGCCCGCTCCGCACACCCGCAGAACGCGATCCTGAGCATCAAGCTGAGGGGGCGGACGGTCGGCGTACACGAGCTGACGCACCTCGTGCCGCGCGAGGGCGAGCCGCCGGGCCGCTATGCGAGCGGCGTGATGCATGCGCACATCTGGCATGCGGAGCACCGCCGGCTCGGTATCGGGGTGGTGTCTTACGTCAAGGCGATGCGCGCATTCTTCGAGCGCTTTGCGCTCGATGCGATCCGCTTCGAATCCCCCGCGGACAACGCCGGCGCGAACCGGATCAAGGTACGCCTCGGTATCGAGCCGCAGGGAGAGGGCGTATTCGAGCTGCCGATCCTGCGCGACGCGATGCGGACGGTGCGCTATAGCGTGACGCCGGACCAGCTGCCGGCAATCGCGGCGCGCATGGAAGCGGTCTGGCGCGAGCGCCGCCACGCGGACCTGCCGCAGTAGAGAGGCGTCCTTTCTTCCCCCACGAGAGCTTCGATCGATGAATTCAAGCGCCGCCCGCGTCGCCCAACGCTCGCCGTTGATGATCTTCGAGCCGGTCGCGGCGCCTCGCCTGCGGATGATCTGCTGTTCGTACGCGGGCGGCAGCGCCTCCGTGTACGGCAATTGGCATGCGTCGCTGCCCGCCGACGTCGAGGTGTGCGCAGTCGAGCTGCCGGGGCGTGGCGCGCGCTTTCGCGAGGCGCCGCTCTGCACGATGAATGCGCTCGCCGACGATGTGATGGGCGGCCTGGGCGCCCGCCTCGACGCTCCGTTGGTCCTCTACGGCCACAGCATGGGCGGCGTGCTGGCGCTCGAGCTGGCGAAGCGGTTGGCCGATGCGGGCGCGCCGCCGCGCGCGCTCGTCGTGTCCGGATGCGCGGCGCCGCATTTGCCGTCGCGCCGCCGCTGCCGGCTATACGATCTGCCGCGCGACGAACTCGTGCGCGAGCTGAATCTGCTCGAAGGGCTGCCGCGCGGCATGCTGGACGCCCAGGGGTTTATCGACATGCTTCTGCCGACCGTTCGCGCCGATCTGCAAAGCCGCGAGACGTGGTTCGCCGAGATCCGCGCGCTGCCGGTGCCGATCCATGCGCTCAGCGGGCGCGACGACGAACTGGTCTGGGCACCCGAGCTCGGCGAATGGCAGCACTACTCGAACGTGCCGCTGAACGTCCGGATGTTCGACGGCGGGCATTTCTTCATCAATAGCCACAGAGCACAGGTGCTTGCGCATCTGGCCGGAATCGTCGACGGGTTGACGCTCGGCCCGCATCGCCGCGCGGACCAGGTCCGCGTGTGAACGGCCGGCCCGGAAAGCCGCGGGGAGATCGCCCGCGCGGCGCCGGCGGCCGGGTTCCGCGAGAACGAAGGCAACACGCCTACCGCCGCACCACGAAATTCGCCGCCGCTTTTCCGATGCGCGGCCCATACCAGCGGCAACCCATCCAGTAGAAGAGCCGATTGAGCCAGCGGGCAGGCCACGGCATCGGGCGCAACACGTCCACCAGCAAGATCGCGCGGATCCCGTCGCTGTGGTTGATGATCTCGTGATTCCAGCTGTCGTCGAACATCATGCTTTCGCCCGTCTTCCACGTATAGACCTGATCCTTCACCCGGATCGAGGGCGGATTGTTCTCGGGTACGCGCAGCGCCAGGTGGTAGCGGATGTAGGAACGGGTGGGCGCCGAATGCGCGGGGATCGACTTGCCCGGGTCGAGGATGGAGAAGAAGGCCTGCGCGAGATTGGGGATCTGATCGAGCAGCGCGGTGGTTCGCGGCGCGAGCGCGCGGTTGGACTCCGGCCTGACGCCGTAACTGAACAGCATGAAGACGTTCCAGCGCCGGTCGCGTTGGTAGCGTCCCGATGCATGAATCAGATCCGTATCCAGCTCGTGATACTTCGGCATCTGATCCTGACTCGGCAGAAGCATTTCCAGCTCGCTCCGGATTTCTTCCTTGTGGCGGTCGAGACACCGCAGCGACGGATAGGTGCGATCGATGTCGAAGAATACCGGCCGCCTGCGTCCCCCGCAAAACAGATCGAAGAACGGAATGAACAGATAGGCCGCGTTGTACAACGCGATGTTTTTTCGGAGCCAATGCAGCGAAGATTTCAGCTTCAAATTCATGCCGTTCCCTCTCGCAGGACAATCCGAAATCCCGCTCGTCGACAAAGAGGCGCCGCGCGACATTCGCTCGTCGCAAATCGCCGGTGACGCCCATGCGTATCCCGACATGCCGCGACGAATACCGTCCATGCCGTCGCGATGGGTTGCCCGCCTTTATAGAGAACGGCGGCCCCATCCGACAACCTGCTCATTCTGGTAGGTTGACGCTTTTTTCAGGGCACGACTAGAATCGGCCCCACATTGTTCGCCTCAAGCGCTCGCGCTTCCGGGCAAACACGACAAACATAAGGTGGTGCTGTTTGCATCTCGCTGCGCGTGCGGTGTGAGCGGTTCGTCACGTGATTCTTTTCGCGTACACCGAATCAGCGGCGCGGCTCAGTTCAACGGATGTCGTTTCGATATATCGGCGCGTGACGGCGCCGGCCGAACGTCCGCGTACGGATCGAAGCGAATACGTAGTCAACGAAAAGGTGTGGAAATCCACATTAATTGTTTCGCTAACCTAATCAATAAGAATTGGGAAATCATCGTCGATCCGGCGCTCCGGAGCAGTGACTTCGACGCTGCATTCGCAACCGGCGGTGCTTGGGACGCGGCGCGGAGCCACGGTCGCGGACGGCATTCGCCGGCCCGCATCCTCGGGGCCGCGATGTGCCGATGCCGGACGATGCGTGGTTATCGCGCCGTCTTGTGCCGGACTGGCGGCGCGAGGCGCTGCCTGGTGCTTGCCTTGACGAAGGCGCTGCCCGCTCGTCGTTTCGATGCGGATGCGCGCGCGGGATGACGAAGTCGCATTCGCTACATGCCGGGGCGCCCGGATGGTTGCTGTTCGCCTGTTCTGTTTGGAATCCTTTGCTGATGCGCGCATTGGCGCCGAGGCACGGCCTTACCCGCCGGCGAGGATCGTCTCGCCAGCCACTTCACGAGCACATGGGGGTTTGCATGGTGACTTTAACGAGTACCGAGGCACAAATTCTTGAAGCGCGTCTCAAGGTCTACGGCAAGACGCTGGCCGACCTGGACGGCAAGTCGCTCCACACCGGGCAGCATGCCCGCAACGAAGCGGGACGCGCCGTCCGGTGCGGTCATCCCGACGGCGGCGCGGACGTGCCCGGCGAAGTGCGGGTCGTGAAGGACATTGCCGAGATGAAGCGTCTCGGCGGCGTGCCGGACCATCACTACACGAAGGAAAACCACGGCGACGGCCATATCGACTATCCGTCGCCGCCGCCGCAGTCGGCGCTCGCCGCGGCCAAGCAGCATGCCGGCGACGTATGCCGTCTGCAGGACGCGCTCGACGCCGAGACGCTGGCGAATGTCGATCGCGCGGCGAGAACGTACCTCACCGGAAATTCGGCGAAGGTCAAGGACTGGGAGCCGATCATCAACGCGCTGGCTTATCCGCTGGAAGGATCGGTGCTCAACGCGGGCGACGTGGTGGTGACGCCGGGCAATCCGCTGGTGATCAACGGGCCGGGGCCGGTGGCCTTCAACGCGAATTCGATCACCGTCTATCCCGGCGGCCAGATCCTCGTGCATACCGAGGTGACGTTCAACGTCGGCGTGTTCAACATTCTGTCCTGAGAGGGGAACGCCACATGAGTACGAGCAACCCTCCTACGATCGGTTCGGTATCCGCTCCGGGCAACCCCGGCCAGCCGGGTGCGCCGGGCACGTCCGGCGGCAACGGTGCCGCGGGCCAGTCCGGGACCGCCGACAGCAAAGGAAAATGCAGCAGTGCCGGAACGGCGGGCGGCAGAGGCGGTAACGGCACCAACGGAGGCACGGGCGGCGACGGCGGCAAAGGCTCGCCTGCCGTCGGGATCACGGCGACCTTTGCCACCATCAAAGGCACGCTCTCCATCATGACATCAGCCGGCGCGGGCGGCGCGGGCGGTAACGGCGGCAAAGCGGGCGGCGGCGGAAGCGGCGGCAACGGCGCGTCGGCCAACCGCGACTGCGGTGCCACGAGCAGCGGCACGGGCGGCAACGGCGGTCAGGGCGGCAACGGCGGCAACGGCGGCACCGGCGGTGACGGCACCACGGTGACGGTGATCTACGGCACCCTCGACGGCAGCATTATCTGGGGGACCGGAACGACGCCGACCGGCGCGCCTGGCGGAAGCGGCGGCGGCGCGGGCGTGGGAGGCAACGCGGGCTCCGGCGGCACGGGCGGGTCCGGCTCGGGCGCGTCCGGCAGTCCCGGCAATCCCGGTTCGGCCGGGGCGCCCGGTAGTCCAGGCAGTCCTTGCCAACTGAGCATCATCCAGAGGACACGTGTCGCACTGCTTGAATGGGAGGCGCAATGACTACGCCCGTTATTACCGTCAGCGTGGGGCCTTCGGGTGCTGGCCGTCCGGGTAGCAACGGCGCGGCAGGGCTGGCCGGCGAAGACGGACTGCCCGGCAGGTATGTGGATCGCGTCTGCTATCCGTCGGGCAACGGCACGCCTGGCCAAACCGGCGGCGCGGCGAGCAACGGGACGGCGGGCATCACGGGCACGTCCGCGCCGCAGTGCGTGATTTACCTGGGCGGCACGCTGAAAGGCACGCTCACGATCCTGAGCGTCGGCGGCACCGGCGGGGCCGGTGCGCGAGGTGGAGACGGCGGCCCGGGCGGCGCAGGCGGCAACGCGGGCCAGATTCCGCAGGCGTCGTGCCTGACCCAGCATTGCGTCCAACCGGCCGACGGTGGGGCGGGCGGCAATGGCGGCGCGGGCGGCAACGGCGGCAACGGTGCGCCGGGCGGCAACGGCGGCGATGTCTACGTCTACTACAGTTGCGAGAACCAGAGCGGCCACATCGCACCGTCGTCGATCGGTGGCGCGGGCGGGCAAGGCGGTCCGGGCGGGACCGGCGGATTGGGCGGCACCGGCGGGTTGAACGAGTTGGTCCAGGGCGAGCCGCAGACGCGGGCCGAAGCGGGCTTGCCCGGTCCCGGCGGGGTTCCGGGTCAGAACGGCGCGCCCGGAAGCCCCGGCAAGATCGTCGTGACCGCCAAGCAAACGGAGCTTCTGGTGTCCTGAATGAAGGGCCTTCTTGCCCCTCGGCGCTGCCGCCCATTGCTGTGGCGGGGCGTGTCATCGATGCAATGACACGGCGCGCGGTCCGGTTGCGCCATGCGCGGTCGGGATGGGCGGCGCTCCGATCAACCCGGTCGCGGATATGAGCATTTTTTCTTACAGCGCGCAGGATGCCGCGTTGATGGCGAGCCTGGCCGAGCAGGCGGGGTCGAGTCTCGACAACGTGAATCCGCCGCCCGGCTGGAGCGTCGCGCGAACCTTCAGCGACATGTGGTACGGCGCGCAGGGTTATATCGTCGTGGGCAACCTGCCGTCCAACGGCGAGGTCGTGGCCGTCGCGGCGATGGGCTGCACGTGGGACCAGTTCACCATGAATTTCAGGCCGGACGGACTCCGGCTGGCACCCGTTACCGCGGGTCTGCCTGCGAGCGGGGAGGGGGTGTTCGCCGCGCATACGCTGGCGCTGCACAAGCAGTTGCGCACGTTCTCGAAGCCGTTGCACGAGTGGCATCGACAGGACGAACTGCGCCGGGTGCTCGCGCTTCCGCAGCGGATGCGGCGCAACAGCGAGGCGTTTCGCCGCGCCCTCGACGACTGGCTCGCCACCTGTCCCGTCTCCGGCTCGGCCGTCGGCGAAACGCGCGTTGCCGGCCAGCAATTGCTCGATCAGGTGCGCGAGATGCTCGCCGCCGCCGATCCGACGCACCACGCTTGCGCGTTGGAGTGCGCGGTATCCCGCATCCACGAGACGCTGATGGTGTCCGTCGCCGCCATCGCGGGCAGCGTACAGGTGGGCTACCTCACGCAATGGGACGGCGTGCAGTCTGCTCTGCGGGACGCGTTGATCGAGGTCGGGAGGCTGCAGGTATTCGCGAAGCAATACCCGGTGGCGTTTGCCGGCATGACGGTCGGCGGCCCGCTCGCGCAGATGGCGGCGGCATATGCCGCGCCCGGCAATGTCTGGGGCCCGTCGCAGTTGTCGCCGGTGACCGACATCGCCGTGTACGCGCTGTCGTCTCCCGCGTTTTGCGATGCGGGCTTCGCGAGCGCTTTCGACGCCGCGTTGCCGACGGCCTATACCGTCAACGCGAGCGGCGTGGATTTCTTTCCGTCGGCCCCGACCCAGAGTGGCAGTACGGCACTGGTGCCGATCGGACGGACGCAGACGCTCCAGGCCGCCGTGCCGACCTACGATGCGCCATGGGCGGAGCGCACGGCGTGGTTCTATGGCCGGGCGCTCGGGTTTGGCTCCTACGTCCGGCAGCCGTGCTGCGCGAATTGCGCCGAGGCGGACGGCTTGCGCGATTACGCCGGATTCGCCGTGCGGGCCACGCCCGCCGAATATGCGCCGCAGACCGCCGCGCCGCTCTCGATCCTGTGCGCGCTGGCCTATCAGCGCTTTCAGCATCCGGGCAGCACGGTCGCGCCGCCGGCGCCGTGGGTCTACGCAGCCGACATCGCGGCGGATGGCGTGACCTGGGGCGCGGTGTTCGCCGATCCCGCAGGCGGCAGGATCGCGCTGGCTTTTCGCGGCGCCGTGTCGGAGCTGGAGCTTGTCCAGCGGGTGGCCGATGCCAGCGTCTACTACCCCGGGTGGCTGAAGGGCGCGCCGTCCGACGCGGGCGTGGGCCAGGGTATCGGCCTGCTCTACGACGTGCTGCGCGGCAAGCTCGCGGCGGCCATTCAGGCCGGGCGCAATAAGCTGTCCGGCGACGTCCGCCAGCTGCTGCTGTGCGGTCACGACGCGGGCGGCAATCTGGCGAGTCTCGCGATGCTGGACATGACGCAGAATCCGCCGAGCGGCGCGCCCGCGCCCGCCCAGGTCTATGCGTTCGGGCCGCCGCCGTTCGCGCTTCTGACGTTTACGCGTTTCTTCAAGGCAACCGTGCCGGCGAAGTCGGTGTTTCTGGTCGCTCGGCTCGCGGATGTCGTGCCGCAGTTCATGCTCAACGGCACGGTATTCGGCGTCGGCGATCTCGTCTCGCTCACCGGCGGGGATGCCGACCCCGCCAATGGCAACAGCTACCACGCGATCAGCACTTACATCGCGCTGCTCAATCCCGGCGTGTCCGCCGCGCGCGGCGTCAAGGCCACGATGGCCGATCTGTCGGTGGCTGCCGCGCTGCCCGCGGAGGCGCATGCGCTGTTCGGCCGCGCGCTCGCGCAGCGCGGCATTGCGCCGGGGCAGGTCGTGCGCGGCGTGCTCGACAGCGCGTCGACGGACGACGGCGTACTGCGCGTCGCCTGGTCGTCCCGGACGCAAGCGGCCAGCAACCTGCCCAGCCTCGGGCTCGATGCGCGGCGGATGGACGCCTATTTCGCCGTGGAGAGCATCCTGGTGCGGCCGGGTCATCGTTTGCTGCTGGAGGCCGATGAAGGGCATGCGCTGCATCTCGTCGCCGGCAGCGTCGTGCTCGAGCCGGGTGCCTGCTTCGACGTCAAGGCCCGGCTGGTCGGAAATATCGGTCTGTTGCAAGGCGCGACCGGCGAGGCGTCTTCGCAGTTCACGTTCGTCGGCGGGCGAGGGGTGGACGGGGCGGCGGGCGGTGACGGGCCCGCCGGGCGGGATGGCCCGGTGGGCTCCTCGGGGGGAACCGGTGGAAACGCGGGCAATGGCGGCCGCGGCGACCACGCACCGGCAGGCGTCGTGAACGTCGGGTTGATCTCCGGCCGTCTCACCGTGGTGGCCCACGGCGGCGAGGGCGGCCGCGGCGGCCGCGGCGGCCGCGGCGGCGCGGGCGGCCGCAGCACCGGCGATGCGCAGGGCGGGGCAGGCGGTCCGGGCGGAGCGGGGGGCGCGGGGGGGGCCGGAGGCAACGGCTCGCTCGTGGAGGTCTACTTCGAACGCATGAGCCCGGACGGTAGCGTGATCGTCGATGCGAAGCCGTCCCTGGGCGGGCTCGGCGGCGCGGGCGGCCCCGGCGGGCCGGCGGGGGCGGGGCGGCCGGATGGCGCCTCCGGCGTCAACGGCCCGAGCGGTCCTGCCGGCCCGAGCGGTTCGGCCAGCGTGGTCACGCTGCGGCAGCGTGGCTGATGCGGAGCCGCCCCCGGCGGGGCGGTGCGTCCGCGACGTTCTTTCGTACAGGAGTCCAGCGGCATGAACCAGCCAGTCAGTCCTGAACTGTTGAATCCATCGGCCACGCCCATCCTGATCAACGGCGAGCGCCTCGACTCCACCGTGGCCGCGCTCGGTCTCGCGGTCGGACTGCTGATCCCCGCCGGGGACGGGCCTGTCTATGCGCTGAACGCCACGTGGTTCGAAGATCCGGTGGGCAACATCGGCAAGGCGTTCCGGGACGGCGGCGGGGATCTGGCCGCCTTGCTGGCGCAACTGCTGGGGCAGGTGGGCGGCCATGCGCTGGGGTTGCCGGTCAGGAACCCCGGCAGCCTCGGGCAATGGATGCCGATCAACAATCCGTCCACCGGCAAGCCGACGGGCGTGTATCTGGTGACCGAGCCCGACGCGTCCGGCGCGCAGGTATTCGGCCTCGGCGTGATGTACGTCACGACGTTCGCGGCATCGGCCATGCCGAGCGGCCCCGCGAGCATCGACGTGTCGCTGTGGGGCAGGTTGCCGCTGCTGAAGCTCGGCAAGGGCGAGTTCACGCTCACGCTCGGGCAGCCGGGCTACCCGCTGCAAACGGGCATCGCGGTGGGGGCCACGGGCGACGGCAAGATCGTCGATCAGGACGGACTGTCGTTCAGCGGCGGCAAGATCACCGCGAGCATCGACATGGCGGCGCCGTCGGTCGACATCGCGGTGCTGGTGCAGCAGCTGAAGCTGCCTACCGCCGTCGAGCCGCGCGACTATACGCTGGCCGATCTGCAGGCGATCACCTCGATCGAGCTGATCAGCACCATCGCCACGCTCGGCGTGATCGCCCTGACCGACGTGATCGGCGACGCGCCGCAGGCGCGCTATCTGCTGCCGGTGCTCGGCCTGTCGCCCAGGGCGACGACCGGCGCCGAACAGTCGCCCCTGCTGCCGCTGCTGCGCTGGGATACCGTGGTGCAGCAGGCGGTGTCCGGCGGCGATCCGGCCCAGCCTTTCATGACGTGGTTCGCGTCGCTGTTCTCCGATCCGGCGCTGGGCCGCACATGGCTCGGCTACGTGGCGGGCCTGATCGGCAAGGAGCCCGCCGACGTGACGGGCAGCGGCGCGCGCGACGAGCCTTATACGCTGCCGCTCGTTCGTCTCGACGGCATCGGCGCGCTGAACCTCACGGCGGCGACGGTCGTCGACGCGCAGGGCTTGCGCACGTTCTATCCCGGCCTGTCCGTGCAATCCGAATCCGTGGCGCTGGGCGACGCGGCGCGGCTCGGCTTCGGCGGCACGCTGGAACTGGGCGCGTTCGCGCTGTCGGCGAACCGGCCCGCCGTCACGCCTCAGCTCCGTTTCGATGCGGGCTTGCGCCTCGACGGACCGAAAGCCGGAACGCCGCTGTTTTCCGGCAGCGTCGGCGGCAAGAACTATGTTTTCGGCGCGCTCGTGGCGGGCGTTGGCCTGGGCGTGGACGCTGCCGGCCCGGTGATCCTGCCGCGCTTCCAGCTGCTCGGCGTGAGCACGCCGAACGGCAGTTTCGATCAGCTCGATCTGTTGCAACCCGGCAAGCTGGTGGATCAGCTGATCACCGAGGTGTACTCGCTGATCGCCGGGGCGTTCACCGAACTGTTCGGCAGCACGGCGGCGAGCTTCGGCGGCTATGCCGCGGCGCTCGCCGGCGTGACGCCGCCGGCCGACGGGACGGTGACGTGGCCGGATACGCTCGCACCGCCGTTCAGCGCCAAGGGTATCGCCGCGTCCTACGCCGATCCGGCGGGCGCGCTCGGCGCCTATTACGCGAAGCTGCTGTTCGGCTCGAACGAGGTCGACGGCAAGCCCGCGTTCCAGTACATCGTGCAGACGTTCGCGAGCCTGCTCGCGCAGTCGGGGGACGCGACGGTAACGGGCAGCGGCACGCCGGACGATCCCTGGCTCGCGCCGCTGTCCAGCACGCCCGTGTCGCTGCTTGCCTATGCGACGCCCGCCGCCGACGGGACGCTCGCGGGCGATCTCGTGCTCGGACTCGCGCTCACCCCCAAGCTGGAGATTGCGGGCGGCCCGGCGGTGACGCTGGCGGTGACGCTAGAACTGCTGCGGCTGGAGGTCGCGGCGGGTGGCGCGCGCCTGGCCGGCGCGCAGGTGCTGCCCGCGCTCGCCGGCGCGTTCTCGCTGCCCGACGGCTATACGACGCCCGCGGTGGCGGGTGCCCAGCTGCGCGTCGCCGGCAGCGGTTTTTCGGCGCGCTGGACGCGCGCGCAGGGCTGGATCTGGGATATGCGGGTCGGCCAGCCGGCGGTGATCGTCGACGGCACGTCGATGCCGGTCGGCAGCGACATGGTGTTCACGGCGGCGAGCGCGTTGCAGGATCTGGTGACCCGGGCGGCCGCGACTTTCGCGCCGCTGCTGACCCGCCTGCTCGGCGTGGCCGCTTGCCGCAGCGGCACCCGCGGCGGGCTGGCGCTGACCGGCATCCTCGGCCTGCTGCCCGATCTGGCGGCGCAGATGCCGCCGGGCGTGACCTGGCCCGCCACGATGCCGACGCTTGCGCCCGTCAATTTCAACGATCCGCTCGGCGACATCGAGGCGCAACTGGCAGGCGTGTTCGGCAGCACCGACAAGGCACGGGCCGCGCTCGGCCTCGTCGCCTGGGCCGCGTCTTCCGCGCCGCGCGCGCCGGACATCGCGGGCGCCGGCACCTACGCCGCGCCGTTCCGCGTGCCGATCGGCCTGCCGCTGCCGTTCGATCTCGGCGTATGGATCGATCCCGCCGCATCCACCGTCGGGCTGGGCGCCGTGCGCGGCATCGCATCCACGGTCGGCCAGACGGTCTGCACGGTGACGCTCGCGGGCAATCTCGTCGAGTATGCGCTGGGGCACAGCCCGGCTCCGGCCAGATCGATGCTGCCCGGCGCGGTGCTGTCGGCGGTCTTCACCGGCGCGGCCGGGCCGTTGATCGACGATCCGTCGGGCATCGGCACGCTCGGCAGTCTGAGCGTCGGCTGTACGCTCGGATGGCAGCAGGGGCGCTTCGTCCTGCAGCCGCTCATCACGCTGACCGACGTGAAATTCACGGGCTATCTGCCCGCGAGCACGCTGTCGCTGCCCGCCACCGGCGATGCGCCGAGCCTGCTGGACGCGTTCGGCGGCCAGCTCAACCTCGCGGTCGGCGCGGTGCTGCGGCAGTTCGGCGCCAACCCGGTCTTCGAGACCGTGCTGGACTTGCTCACGCGTCTCGGCCTGATGCAAGTGGAGGCCGATACCGGCCGCATCACGGGCATCAACGCCGGCGGTTTCAACGCGCTGGTGTCCGATCCGCTCGATTTTCTCTGTCAGGGCCTGCTGCGGCTGCTGTCGGACGACGCGGCGCCCAGCCTGCGCGGCGGCCCGACGCCGCGCCAGCAGCTGTTCGAACTGTGGTGGCGCCTCCTCGGCATCACGCCGCCGGCCGCGCCCGCGAGCCTGCTCGCGCTGGGACATGCGCTCGGCCTGCTCACCGATGCCGGCACCGGCTATGCGCCCGTTCCGTCGGCATGGCTGCCGTTGCTCGCGCGACCCGCGCAAACGCTGCCGCAGCTTTTCGCCGCGCTGTGGAACGACAAGGTCACGCTCGCGGCGCTGCTGAGCGAATGGCACAGCAATCTCGATCGAGTGGCGTACGGACCCTTCACGCTGTCGGTGAAGAACGGCAATCAATTGAGTCTCGAAATCGCGGAGACGGCGCCCGTGATGGTGGGCGGCATACTCGCGCTGTCCGGCGTCGCGAGCTTCGACTTCCTCACCGGCGCGCTGGAAACCGCGTTCGGCGCCCGCCTGACGCCGGTCGGACTCGGCCTCTCGACCCAGCTCGACTACCCGCTCGGCGGCGGCGCCACGGCGCCGCGCTTCAGTGCCTTCGCGACGTTCGGCGGCGACGGTCTGCCGGCGCCGCTGCCGGTGCAGTTCTGGCCGTTCGATACCGACCGCTTCGTGACGAGCCTGTCGAAGGTGGCGCCGGCTTACGCGCTGGGGACCTTCGTCACCGGCGTGGTGGAGCCGCTGCTGCTCAATCCGTATCCGTTCGCGCAGGCCGCGTTCAGCGCGTTCGGGCTGGCCTGGCGGGACGCGGACGGGCGCTGGTACCTGAAGTCGCCGCTCGGCTTGTTCGAGCAGCCGCTGCGCTGGCTGCTCAACGACGCGGTGGTGGGACTGAACGGCCAGCTCAACATCGCGCAGGTCGCCAAGGTGCTGGCCCTGATCCCCGCCGCGGGTTCGGCTGCCGGCGTCAGGGTGGAGCCGGTGGCGCAGGGTATTCGCGTGACCGGGCTGCCGTACAACGTCGCGATCGATTTCATTGCCGACACGCAGGCCGAGCGCTTCATCGTGAAGCCGCTGTTGAGCGCGCCGCTGGATCTGAGCGTGGACAGCGCGCGCATCGATGCGCTGCAGTTCGCGCTGTCGCTCGATCCGTCGTTCCAGCCCGGATTCACCGCGGGCGTGACAGTGTCCGGCCAGGTCGGGGCCCGGCGGCTGTCGGTGATCGGCGGCTACGACCGTGGGTTCCTGCTGTCGTTCGGCGCGGGCGGCGACGCGCCCGCGTTCGTCGTGCTGCCGTTCCCCGGCTGGCAGACGCTCGTCGCCGCCGCGATCCAGCAAGCGGTGCCGTTGCTGGTCGAGCAATTGACCGGCGCGCTGCTGGACGCCCTCGCCACGGGCGGTGCCGCCGACTTCGCGCGGCGCTTGCGCGCGGCGGGCGTCTCGCTCGACGTCAAGGCGCTGCTGACTCGGCTGGTGAACGTGACCGAGCCGGCCCAGGTGCCCGTCCAGGCGCTGGCATGGCTCGGCGATCGGCTTTCCGCCGCGCAGGCGGACAAGACCATCGGCGCGGTCACGACGCTGCTGCAGGGCCTCGTGGCCGGCGTGAGCCAGCAGGGCGACCTGCTGGCCTACCAGCCGTCGTCGCGCTTGCCCGTCACGCTGCTCGCGGGCCTCGATACGCGCGGCACGCCGGGCCGGCTGGGTCTGTGGGTCGAGCTCGATCCGCCCGACATTCCGCTCGTGAAGCTGCGGATCGGGCGCAGCGGCCTGAGCCTGCCGTTCAATGCCGACGGTACGCCGGCGGGCGGCGCGCCGTTGTTCCAGTTGCAGGCGTCGCTGTGCGCGCCGATCGAAGGCGCGCAGGGGCCGGCGCTCGGCATCGCCTTCGACACCGCGTCGATGCGCTTTTCGCTGAGCGTCGATCCGATGGGCGGCGGCGCGCAGCCCAGCCCGCTGTCGCGCGCGCTGCTGCCGAAGCCGTTCGGCCTGACGGACGCGCACGCGATCGCGGCGGCCGCGGGGCAGTGGGCGCTGGCGATTCTCGTCAATGTGGTGCCGCGCTACGTGTCGATGGTGGTGCTCAACACGCCGGTCGTGGCCAAGTGGCTCGGCACGCCGCTGTTCCCCGGCGGCCAGGGACCGAGCGCCGGCCAGGTGCTGGTCGGCAGCCAGGTGCTGCTGCTGGAGAAGAACCAGTACGTGCTCAACAGCTTCGACGCGCTGCGCGCGCTGTCGGTGAGCGAATTCCTCGCGGGCCTCCTTACCACGCTGCTGGCCACCCGGATCAAGGTGCTCACGCTGAACCAGACGGGCGGGCTGTGGATCGGGCCGCAGCCCGGCACGGCCGGCAACTACGGTCTGGTCCTTCAGCTGCCCGACCTGGTTCTCAAGTCGAGCGTGCCGATGTTCAAGCTGCAGCTGGGCGCAAACGACGGCGACTGGATTGCCGAGACCGGTCTGGACGCCGACCAGCTGCCGCCGGGCATCGGCGTGTTCGTGCCGATCGACGCCGCGACGCCGCGCTTCGACCGGCTCCGCCTGCAGCTCGTCAACGTGGGCGTCGATTTCGCCGGAAGCGACGCCAACCCGCTCGTGAACCTGGCGCGATTCAAGATGAAGTCGGTCGGACCGCGCGGCCTCGTGACCTTCGACTTCGCGCAATCCGGCGTGGTGACCCATTACGGCGGCGCCGTTTTGCTCGAGCAGATCGCGCCGTCGCTCGTGCCCAATGCCGGCGGTCGCGGCGCGAATCCGGTCGCGCAGAATCTCCTCGGCAGCGGCAGCCAGGAATCGCCCGACGCGTCCAATCCGCCGGTCAGTCCCGCGTTCTCCGCCACGGCCGCCTACGGCCGCCAGGTGTCGCCCGCGAAGGGCGGACTGTGGGTGCAGCTCTACGACGCGCAGGGCCAGCCGTCCCGGCAGGTGGTGGTGCCGGTGCAGCGCAGCTTCGGCCCGCTGTACGTCAATAGCATCGGCGCGGGCTGGCAGCAGGCGGAGAAGATCCTCGACCTGCTGTTCGACGGATCGGTCAAGCTCGCCGGCCTCCAGCTCGACGTGATCGACCTCGACGTCGGCATCCCGGTGACCGACCCGACCGACTTCGACCGCTATCGGCTCGATCTGCGCGGGCTCAACGCGAGTTTCAACGGCGGCGGCGTGGATATCGGCGGCGGGCTGCTCAAGACCACCGTGCCGATGCTCAGCTATACCGGCCAGTTGGTGGTGAAAACCGCCGGCTTTTCCCTGGTCGCGTTGGGCGCCTATGCCGAGCTGCCGACCGGCGGCGGCACGACGCCGTCGCTGTTCGCGTTCGCCAACCTGAACATTCCGCTCGGCGGGCCGCCGCCGTTCTTCATCGAGGGGCTGGCGTTCGGCTTCGGCTACAACCGCGACATCACGATTCCGGCGGTGGGCGAGATCCAGCAGTTTCCGCTGGTCCAGGGCGCGCTCAGCGCCGGCACGTTCGGCGCGGACCCGACGCCGGAGAGCGCGCTGCAGGTGCTCGCCAAGGTGGTCGCGCCGTCGCTCGGGCGCTACTGGGTGGCGGCGGGCCTGCGTTTCAGTTCGTTCCAGTTGCTCGATACCTTCGCGCTGCTGTTCGTCAAGTTCGGCCGCAGCTTCGAGATCGACCTGGTCGGCGTGACCGCGGCGGCGTTGCCGCCCAAGGTGCCGCGCTCGGCGGCGATCGTCTACATGGAGCTGGGCCTCGTCGTGGCGTTCAAGCCCGACGACGGTGTGTTTTACGCGGAGGCCCAGCTCACGCCGAACTCGTTCCTGTTCGCGAAGGCATGCCGGCTCACGGGCGGCTTCGCATCGTATCTGTGGTTCAATCCGCCGCCCGTCGCCGACGGTCCCCGGCGCGGCGACTTCGTCGTCACGCTGGGCGGCTACAACCCGGTCTTCTCGCCGCCCAAGTGGTATCCGGTACCGCCGCGGCTGGGCTTCAACTGGCCCGTGACCGGGTCGGTGAGCGTCGCCGGCGGCGCGTACTTCGCGTTGACGCCGTCCTCGGTGATGGCGGGCGGCTATCTGAGCGTGCAGTTCCATGCCGGCCCGCTGCGCGCGTGGCTGAATGCCGGCGCCGATTTCCTGATCGCCTGGCAGCCGTTCTGGTTCGCGGTGGACATCTACGTGGATGTCGGCGCCGCGTTCGAAACCACCATCCTGGGCGTATCGATCACGCTGTCGATCAGTCTCGGCTGCACGCTGCATCTGGAAGGGCCGCCCGTGCACGGCTATTGCCGGGTGCACTGGTTCGTCATCTCGTTCACCATCCCGATCGGCAGCGGCGGCGGCGACGATACCGCCACGCTCGACTGGGCGAGCTTCGCCACCGCGTTTCTCCCGCCGGCGGAATCTCCCGCGATGGCGGGCGGCGGCGCGCACGCGGCGTCCGGCGCCGGCGAGCCGCCGGTGCCCATCAAGTCGCAGGCGCTGGCCGGGCTGCTGTCGACGCTCGACGACGAAACCTGGGTGCTGCAGAGTCTGCCTTTCTCGATCAGCGTGGAGACGGCGATTCCCGCCACGCAATCGAGCGTCGAGAACTGGGGCGGCGACGCGTTGCCCGCCGGGCCGCAGATGGGCGTGCAGCCGTGTTCGCGGCTGAGCGTGACCACGCCGTTGAAGGTGAGCGTGCTCGACGCCGGCGGCAAGGTCGTCACGCTGCCGGTGGCGGGATTTAGCGTCAGCGCGCAGCAGGGCAGCGCGCCCGCGGCGCTGTGGGGCGGTCAGGCATTCGATCCGGCGGCGCCGTCGCCCGCGGGCGAGCAGTTGCTCAACGACACGGTGAACGGCGTGATGCTGTCGGCCGTCGCCGATGTCGAGCAGAACGTGATCGGCCCGATGGACCTCGACGCAGTGTTCAGCTTCACGCTGCTGCCGCCCGACTGGCTGCCGTTCGGCAGCGGGCCGAGCTACAGCCCCGCCGCGCCGATGGATCAGTCGAACGCGCTCGCGAGAATGATGAACAGCATCATGCAGCCGGCGGTGGTGTCCGCGCGCAACGGCATCATGACCGTGCTGCAGGAGCAGGGCATGCCCGTCGTGTCGACGCCGAACCTCTCCGTGATCGCCGCGCTGGGGTGGGCGCTGTTCCAGGCGCCGCCGACGCTGGCGCGCCTGACCGAAACGCTGGCGGCGAAACCCGGCTGGAACATGCCGGCGCAGGTCGTGTCCGGTGCCGTCCGGCCCGCGGACGAACCCGCGCCGCGTGAAGCGATGCGTGTGCTGGGCGGGTTGCGCCGCTACCGGATGCCGCTCGCCGCCGCGCCTCGCGACGCGCAGGCGTTCCACGTCGCGCGCGCGATGACGGGCGGCCGGCGCTTCGATCCCAAGGCCCTGGCCGCGGCGCCCGATGCGTTGACGCACGGTTTCGGTGTGGCCCGGCAGGACGACGACGCACTGACCCTGCGCTTGAACGAGGGCACGGTGTTCGCCTGCGCGGTCGATCCGCGCGAGCGCATCGCGCTTGCACGCCAGGGCGCGCTGCCCGTGCGCGCCGTGTGCCTCGCCGCCAACGATGCGCTGCTGGGCGAATGGCTGCTGGATGACGGTGCGCCGCATCCGGCTCCGGACGGCACGGCCACCGTGCTGTTCCAGGGGACGTCCGTCGGCTCGCGGGAGACCGTGGGGTGGGATGGCGGCGCGTGGCTCGCGCGGGCGGGATTCGACACCTTCATCGGCGACGGCTATCGCGTGCATCCGCAAGCCGCGCCGCGTTACGACCTCGCGCGATCGCTGCGTGCGCGCCTGACCGAGCTGAGCGTGGCGGATCTCGCCGCGCACAACCGGGTGCGCACGGAGGCGGGCATCGCGGCGGGCTGGTTCGACACCGTGCTGCCGGCGGGGCTGAGCAGCATCGCGGTGCTGGTGGGCGGCGGCGAGGATGTCGACGCGGCGTCGCGGGCCGTGCTGTCGATCGGCGGGGACGAGGTCCGTCCGGCGGCGACCCGTTCGCTCGCGCAGGGCATGCTGCTCGTCTATGCCGTCGGCGACGGCGCGGCGCAAGCCGTGGTGCGCACGCACGATCGCGACGGCCTTCAGGTGCTGGCCGTGCTCGGCCTCCCCGATGCGCCGGAGGCGGTCGGCTTCGCGCCCGTGCAGGCCGCCAGTTACGGCGTGCGTCTTGGCGGCACGGTCGCGCCGTCGAGCCGCGTCGCCATTCACAGGGTGTCCGCCGACATCGAGGAGACCGCTTCATGAGCATGGGCAACGACATCCCCGTCTACGTCGAAGGCGAACTGCAGCCCGGGCAGATCGCGTTCATCCAGTCGTGCCGGCCGCCGCTGACGGCAGGCGATTATCAGCTTGCGTGGCAGCAGCAGGTGGTCGGGGTGACGAGCGGCGCTCCGCCGGTCTACCAAGGCAAGCAGGCATTCAAGGTGTCCGGCCCGCGGTTCACGCTGCCCGCCGACAGCGTGCAGTCCGTGTACCCGCCCGCGTCGCAGAGCGGCAATTTCGCAGACGTGATGCCGCACATCGTGCTGAATCGCGCGACCTTGCCCTGGGAACGCCCGCTGCCGGGTGCCGGGGGCGAGACGCCGTGGCTCGCGCTGCTGCTGCTCACCGACGCGGAGCTGGCGGGCGCCGGCGCGACGTCCGTGCCGGTTTCCCAGTTGCTGCATCCGGCCAACGGCGTGCAAGGTCCCGCCATCGACCCGGCCACGCTGCTGCCCGGCGAGGCCGAGAGCCTGTGCAACGTCATCGATCTGCCCGCCGCGCTGTTTGCCGCGCTCGCGCCGACGCTGCAGGAAGTCCCGCTGCTGTGCCATGCGCGCAAGGTGAACACGGGCAACAAGGAAGAGCTCGGCATCACGGCGGACGGCACGTTCTCGGTGGTGATCGGCAATCGGCTGATACCGGCCCAGTCGGCGACGGAGACGATCTATACCGCGTTGCTGGTATCGCTCGAAGGGTGGGGCGCGCAATTGCCCGCTTACGCCGCGGCCGGCGCCGCGCCGCCCGGCCACGCCGGCGCGGCGCCGCAACTGCGGCTCTGCGTGCTCGCGAGCTGGGGCTTTCGCGCGAGCCCGGGCGTCGGGAGTTTCAGCGGCCTGATGCGCAACCTGTCGCGGCCCGGCGGTATCGGCATGCTCGCGTATCCGCACGCGGCCGACGTGGGCAACCCGGACGCGCAGACCGCGTTCGACATCGGTTTCGTGCCGCTCGTCAACAATACCCGCGCCGGCGAGGAAACCACCTCGTGGTATCGCGGACCGCTGTCGCCGGCGCCGACCAATCCGGCCGCCGTCGCGCCCGCCCGGGTCAGCGACACGTTGATTCGCTATGACCCGGCGACGGGCCTGTTCGACCAGAGCTATGCGGTCGCGTGGCAGATCGGCCGGCTGCTGGGGCTGTCGGACGCGGCGTTTGCCCGTGCGATGTTCGACTGGCGTCGCGGCCTCATGCGCTCGCAGTTCGCGGATCAGGCGCAACGCGCGCTGCTGAGCCGGCTGCCCGGCGATCCGGCGCTGGCACGGCTCGCCGCCCCGCGGCATCCCGACGTCGCCCCCGCGCTGTTGCACAAGGCCACGCTTTTCGACGTGGCGCGCACCTACCTGCTGGACCCCGGCGACGGCACGCCGACGCTGCCGAAGGTGATCCCGCACGCGCGCCGGGCCGACGCGCTGCGCTCGCAGGCGCTGCGGCGCCCGCCCGTGCTGCGGGCGCTCACGGACGACGAGGCGCTGGGCGACCCGCTGCTGCAGTTGATCGACGACTTGCTGGGAGGCCGTTCATGAAGTTCCGTTCCCCGCCCTCTGGGAGAAGCGCATGAGATCCGCGATCGATCGCACCCGGCAACTCGCCGATCTGGCCGGCGCGGCCGTGCAACAGACCCGCCTCGACACGGCGCCGGGCGGCGCGGCCGCGCCGCCGGATCTGCCGCAGTCCTGCGTGGACTGGCTCAGCCAGCTGGTACTGCTCTATGGCGTGCCGTTCGATTACCTGGTGCCCGTGGCTTCGATGCTGCCGCCCGAAACCATCCGCTTCTTCTATCTCGACCAGAACTACACGAACCGGCTGATCGACGGAGCGGCGAGCATCGGGGTCGGCTCCAGCCTCGAAGCGCTGACGCTGATGAGCCAGATCGAGAACGTGGTCGATCAGACCTTGCGCAATCTCACGGCGGCGCGCGCGGCGCGAACCGGCCTGCCCGCCGCCGGGGCGCCGGCGGCACCCAGCGGGTTTCTGCTGCGTTCGGCGGTGGTGTCGGGCTGGCCGGGGATCGAGGTGACGGCGACCGACGCGTCCGGCCGGGCCGTGGCGCTGCTGCGGCTCGATCGCCTGTCCACCGACGTGCTGATCTGCCTGCTTGCCGATACGCCGGCCGAGGTGCGCATTCACCAGCCGTCGGAGAGTCTCCACTTCGGCGTGATCGACGACCATCAGGGCAACTATTCGGCGACGCTGCGCTATGTGAGCGGCGCGAGCGCCGGCCAGCAGATCGGAACGCGGACTGTGCCGGTGAGCTTGCGCAAGGGCGCGGCGGCGAACGTGGTCGACGTGAGCAAGACGCACGATGCGATGGTCGCCGCGCTGCGCGAGGCCGGCGCGCTGCCCTCCGAGGGACTGACGGGCGCCGGGTTCGCGGTCGAGATGGTACAGAGCGCGGGCGTGCAGCCCTTCACGCCGCAGGCCGGAGTCAAGGAGGCGCGGCAATGAGCGCGATCGTCAATCCGACCTGGGCCGGCCCTTGCCTGTTCGTGCCCATGTACACGGACGCACTGTTGATCGGCACCCCGAACCAGCAGCGGGCCACTTGGGCGAACACGCGTTTCGACTACACGGCGTTGCCGTTCGGCACGCCGGCCGCGAGCCCTTTCTCGACCGACGGCGGGACGCCGACGACGGGCCTGCATCTGACCTGGACTCTGCCGTCGGCCCTGCGCAGCGGACAGCAGCCCGATGCCGAGGGCGCGGTGCAGTTTCCGTCCGTGCCGAACCGGTGGCTGGTCACGCGTTCCTATGTGGCGCAGGCCGGCAATCCTCCCGAGCTGACCGCCTGGGTGCTGCAGAGCGACTACACCGGCCAGGACGGTACGCAATCCTGGCCCGCGCCCGACGATCCGCTCGGCTATACGAAACTCGGCAAGGTGCACACGCTCGCGTCCTGGCAGGCGACCCCCGGCGCGCAGCCGCCGTTTCTGCAGGCGATCGCGCCGGGCAACGTCGCGTTCGCCTCGGTCTACGCGAACGTCGGCAACGTGTTCGCGTTCCACGATCCGCTGCCCGATACCGCGCAAGGCACCTACTCCTACAGCGTGCTCGGCTGGTACGCGGCGCCGGGCGACGATCCGCTGTTCGGGCCGGACGGCGGCTTCGTCGACGCCGGGCAGTGGCAGGCATTGATGGATGCGCTGGACTGGTCGGTGATCACGACGGTGCCCGCCGCGCAGGCCGCGTGGCAGGCCTGGCTGCTGACCAATCCGATCACCGGCGGTCCGCCGCTGACGGCGGCGCAGCGCGAGTTCGCGTCGCAGACGCTCTGCCATGCGTTCCTGCACAGCATCGAATGGAAGGGCGACGCGTATGCGTATCCGCTGTACACCGATGCGGACGCGTCGTCGACGCCGCCCGCCGTGTCGGTCGGCAGCAATGCGGCCGAAGCGCTCGCCGCCTGGATTGCGAGCACCATGCCGGCGGCCGTGCAGGAGGAAGTCGAGACCATGCTGGTCGCGTTCCAGAGCGGCCTGATCTTCGACTACGCGACCGACCGGGCCCGCTACGAGATGGTGACCCAGGCGGCGCGGTTCGGGTCGATTCCGTCCGGCGACGTCTGGGTGGTGTCGCGGCCGGACGACGCCAACCTGTCGCTGGCGGCGCAGGGCGGCAACAGCACCTTGCCGCTCGACCCCGACCAGACGCGGGCGCTGGGAGAACTGAACGCCTCGCAGCAGCAACTCGACCGGACGGGCGCCGCGTTGCGGTCCTTCCAGCAGGCGCTCTACGAGGCGCTGTGGAAGCAGATCAACTGGACGCCGCGGGTCGGCATCCCGAAGAGCCAGGTGCAGGACTACGTCGCGCAGCTCACCCGCGCCGACACCGGCCTCATTCCGGTCGCGCAGAAGCAGATCGCGCAGCTTGCCGCGCAGGTGGAGGACGAAGCGGCGAAGCTGCGCGTGCTGCTCGGCGACGACTATGCGCTGAGCAGCATCAAGGCGCCGCGCAGCTACGCCCCGATGGACCCCGTCGTGCTGGTGGCCGGCGCGGGCACCGACAGCAAGCTGGCCCAGCCGGGCGCGTTCGCCGATGCGCGCGGCGCGGCGGGGCGTTTCACCGGTCAGACGCTGAGCGCGCTCACGCTGGCGGTGCCGCCGGGTTCGGCCACGTTCGTCACGCTCGACGCCGCCGATTTCGCGCCGGTCCTGCCGGCGGGATCGGGTATTCCGAAGGAAAGCCCGGCGTTCTGGGTCGAGACCGTGCTGCTCGATCCGGCCAACGCGCGCTGGATGGCCCGCCTGGCCTACGCGAAGGCGGGCGTGTCCGCGCCGACCGACGCGCAGCTGCAGGCGCTGGCGGACGTCATTCGCGCGCAGCAGGCGCTGCCGTTCAGCGAGGAGGGTCTCGCGCTCGCCGGCGGCGATCTGCTGGCGGCCGCGGTCGGCTTTCAGGGCGTGCCGCCGTCGTCCGTGTCCGTCGATCCGTGGGTGACGCCGTGGACACCGATCTATCTGGACTGGCAGGTGGCGTGGTCGCCCAGCGCGCCCGACACGAATCTGCAGCGCATGCTCGAGGACTGGACGCTCGACGACGTCGACTACGTGTGGAACGGCACCCGCATCGCGCCGCCGACCGACATCTATACCGGCCGCACCACGCTCACGCCGAATCAGGCGCTGGGACTGAACGTGTCGATCGAGCAGTTTCTCGCCGTGCCGGCCAACGTGCAGAAGCTCCTGCAATTCAACGTCGACGCGCTCAGGCAGACCGCCGCCGCGCTGAGCAACCTCGATGTGCTGGCGCAGGCGCTCGGCGGCCTGAACGAGCAGTTCGGCATGCGTCTCGCGCAGCCCACGAGCATCATCGACTCTCCGCTCGCGCCGATGACGGGCGGGGTCAGCGGCTATATTCCCGCCGCGACCGGCACGACTTTCTATCCGTTCCGCTCCGGGCACTTCGTCATCCAGAAGCTTTGGGTGGTGGATGCCTACGGCCAGGTGCTCAAGGCCGTCGACACCAATCTCAACGTGCGCCCGGTCGTTGCGCAGCCGATGAAGACAGCCGGCGTGGCGGGCACGGCGCAAGTGGTGCCGCGCATGCTCCAGCCGAGCCGGCTTGCGTCATGGCTCGTCGATGCGGCGAGCGACGACCGGCCGAGCGATTCGTCCGACGCGACCAGTCCGCTGTGCGGGTGGCTGCTGCCGAATCATCTCGACGATAGCCTGACCGTGTTCGACGCCGCCGGGAACAACCTGGGCGCGCTCATCCGCATCGAGAACGATCAGGGCGAAGCGGTGCGCTGGGATGCGGTGCCCGGCGTCGGCGCGGCGCTGGGTGCGCCGCCCGCCATCGGCAATGCGCACCTGGCGGGACTGGTGAACGGGATCCTCGCGCAGGGCAGCAACCAGGTCGGCGCGCTGCAGGCGCTGCTCGACGCGATCGACGTGACGCTGTGGAAGACCGATCCGCTGGGCCAGCCCAACAGCGGCAATCTGTCGGTGCTGGTCGGCCGGCCGCTCGCGGTGGTTCGCGTGGCGACGTCGCTCGGCGTGTCCGGGCAGCCTTGGGTGCGGCAGGACTGGAACGCCACCGGCAAGAACGAAGACGGCGGCCTGACGCGGGTGACGATGCCGGTGCGGGTCGGCGATCACGGGCTCGACAACAACGGGACGACCGGCTATTACCTCGGCGACGACTACGCGACCTTCTACGCGGCGCACGGCTATACGCCGAGTCTCGGAACGCTGCGCCGCCTGATGTCCTCCCGGAGCGTCGGCATGGCCGAGCAGCTCGCGCATGCCGTGCGCGAGCTGCCGCGGCTCGCGGCGCCTCGCGCGCCCAACCCCTACGTGGTCACCGACGCCACCTACACGCTGCCCGCCGATGCCGCCACCCGTCAGTATCTGACCGTGCTGGTGGACCCGCGCGGCCAGATACCCGTGGTGTCGGGGGTGCAGCCCGTCGAGTACATGGCGTTGCCCGCCGGCCCGGTCAGCGCGGCGCTGGACACCATGTACGTGACGTTCCGCATGGGACCGCTGCTGACCGATCCGGAGAAGCTCACGATGCCGTTGCCGGGGGCGGTGACGGGCACCTGGACCTGGATCGAGCGCAGCGGGGTATCGGTCTGGCGCGAGGACGGCAACATCGTGCAGCCGGGCGGCGAGGCGACGCTCGCGGGTACGCCGCCGACGCTGCGCGAAGGCTGGCTCAAGCTCGGCGGGGCGTTCGGCAAGAAGGAGGCGTGACATGACCGTGCTGCAGATCGAACGCAACCTGCGCGACACCGTGGCCACGCTGCTGACCTACGACGTCGCGCCGGTCAGCGTGCCGACCGGTTCGACCGCGGTGCTCGCGTTCGCGGCGATCAACCGGGGGACGTCGGCCGTAACCTTCACGCGCGCGGACTACGACAGCGTCACGATCACGCTGCCGGCCACGCTGACGACCGCGCTGTCGGCCGTCGGCGCCCTGTCGCTGTCTCCCGACTGGGGCATCAATCCGTTGTCGGGTTCGCCCGGCTCGTTCCTGGTCAGGCCGCTGCTCGCGAGCGTGACGCTGGCGCCCGGCGAGGGCTTCGGCGTGCAGCTCAACAACATCCAGGTGGACGCGCCGAAGGGCAGCACCGCCGACGTGGAGATCGACGAAAGCGTGGGCGACGCCTACGGCAGCACCCGCCTGCCGGTGGCGATCACCGGGCCGGCGCTGTCGATCAGCGCGCTGCCCAGCCCGGCCACGGTCACGCTCAACCAGCCGTCGACCATCGCGTTCACCGCGATCGGCGGCGCGTATGTGGAACTGATGCCGGGCGGCCAGCGCCAGATTTGTACCGGCACCGTCTATCAGGGCTGGTTCCAGGTCGTGCCGCAGCCGCCGTCGACCACCTACACGCTGACGGTCTATAACGACGCGAACGAGCACGCGGGCACGGACGTGTCCGTGCAGGTGGGCAAGGTGGCCGTCGTGGACTTCGGACCCGCCGGGCTCGACATCGGGTTCGACGACACGGTGACGCTCACCTGGAGTTCGCAGTACGCGACCCGGGCGACCCTCACGCCGCAGACCCTCCCCCAGGTGCCGGTCCAGGGCTCCCGCAAGGTGCAGCCCGGCCATCTGGCGCCCGACAATGCGAGCGAGGTGACCTTCACGCTCACGCTGGAAGGATATGGCGGCCCGGTGCAGCGGCCGCTGACCGTTCGCCTGCAGCCGATGTCCATTCTCTACTTCGCGTTGCCGCCGGGCAGCGCCTTCGCGCAATTCCAGATCCTCAACGGACGCGGCCGCGCCGAGCAGAATCCGCCGCCGCTGCCGCCTCAGCCGCCGGTGATCTGGCAGCTGATCGCGACGGGGCCGGGAGGGCCGCAGACCCGGTACATCGGTCCGGGCCCATGGCTGGAGTGCCAGTACTTCGTGGTCGACAACAAGACGGTGGCGCCGGGCGGGAAGGTCACGTTCAACTGGCAGACATTGAACGCCACGACGGCGAGACTCAACGGACAGAGCGTTCCGCTCGAATTGAGCGGCACCACAGGAACCGGATCGACCCAGGTAACGGTCGAGCGCACCACGACCTACGTGCTCGAGGTCGGCGATGCGCACGGAAACACGCAGAGCAATCAGATCACGGTCACCGTCGCGCAGTAGCGCGATATTTTCGAAGAGGCACCATGGCAGACACCCTAGAGCAGTTGGCGCAGCGTATCGGCATGCCCGTCGGCGAAGTGAGCAGTATCCGCGACGGCATCGTCGCGATGATGGTGCAGGTCAAGCCGTCCCTCGCGCAAAAGACGCTCGAGCTGGACACCACGTTCCAGGATCTGGGCATCGATTCGATGACGGTCATCTCGATCGTCTTCGAGGTCGAGGAATTCTTCCGCATCGATATCGTCGGCCGTCACCTGGATGCCGTGCGCACGCTCGGCGAGACGGTGACCGTCGTCGCGCAGCTGGTGGCCGAGAAGCACGGCGCGCGGGTGGATGCATGAGCGGGCCGGTCGGCAGGGGCCCGGCCCTCGTTCCGTATGTTTCGGCGAGGCGGCGATGAGCGAAGCGAGACGTGTGGTCGTGAGCGGGGTGGGCTGCCTGTCCGCGCTCGGTATCGGCCGGCAGGCCGTATGGGACGCGCTGGCGAGCGGCAGGAGCGGCATCCGCCCCGCGGCCCGCAGAGTGGGCAGCTACTCGGTGACCGTGCCGCTCGGCGAAGTGCCGGATTACCGGGCGCTCGATCATTTCGGCGAAGACGACCTGGCGCTGCTCGATCCGTACGCGCAGTACGCGGTCGTGGCGGCGCGCGAGGCGCTGGGCGACGCGAAGCTGATCGACGCCGACTACGACAGGTTCCGGACGGCGGTGGTTCTCGGCTCGGGCGCGGGCGGCGAGCAGGCGCGCGAAGAGGCGGCGTGGAAGTTTCTCGGCGAAGGGCGCACGCGTTGCAACCCGTTGCTGGTGCCGCGCACGAATCATCAGGCGTCGGCGGGCTTCGTCTCGATGACGTTCGGCATCACCGGGCCGACGCTCGTGATCTCGACCGGCTGCGCCAGCGCCAATCATGCGATCGCGCAGGCGTGGCTCATGGTTCGGCACGGCTTCGTGGATCGGGCGATCGCGGGCGGCAGCGAGGCCAATCTGGTCTACACCAACCTCAAGGCGTTCGAATCGATGCGGGTGATGTCGACGGATACCTGCCGGCCCTTCTCGCTGGGCCGCAAGGGCATGACGCTGGCCGAGGGCGCGGGAATCGTCGTGCTCGAAACGCTGGAGTCCGCGCTCGCGCGGGGCGCGCCGGTCTATGCCGAGCTGGCCGGCGTGGGCATGAGCGGGGACGCCTCCAGTGTCGTCCACCCGTCGGCGGCCGGCCCCGCGCGCGCGATGGGCGCGGCGCTGGATACGGCCGGCCTGCGCGCGGACGACGTCGACTACATCAATGCTCACGGCACCGGGACGACGGTGAATGACGCGGAGGAGTGCAAGGCCATCCGCCAGGTGTTCGGCGCGCATGCGGACCGGCTGGCGGTGTCGTCGACCAAGTCGATGCACGGGCATGCGTTGGGCGCGGCGGGCGGCATCGAGCTGGTGGCCACGCTGATGGCGATGCGGCAGAGCGTGGTGCCGCCGACCGCGGGCTACGAGGCGTTCGACCCGGCCTGCGATCTGGATGTCGTGCCGAACGCGGCGCGGCCGATGGCGATCCGCGCGGCGCTGTCCAACAACTTCGCATTCGGCGGGCTCAATGCCGTGCTGGCGTTACGGGCACTGTCGTGAGACCGGGGCCGCTCGCGACGCGGCGGCATGCGGGATCGCGCATGGACCACGGGCAGAACGGGAGGTACCCACGATCGAGCAACCCGATTGGCAACGACATCACATCATTTCATTCCGTTGAATCTCGACAACCCTCTATGCTGATATAAGGAGAAACTCATGGCCACCCCCCTTCGACTCGTTTCCCTCGCATTCGCCGTCGCGATGATCGCGGGCTGCCAGACGCCTACGGCGACTGCGCCCGCGGAGTCCGCGACGTCGGCCGCCGCCGATGCCGTGTGCGTCGTCGACGCGAACGGCTTCGCGCATATCTACCAGCGCCACTGCACGCCGAATCCGGGCGCCAACCAGTTCACCACGTCTTATTGCACCCAGGCGGCGCAGCAGAACCTGTGCAAACAGGTGCAGACCGCGACCAACAAGACCCGGACCGTGCAGCCGGACGGCCGGATCCGCTATGACGCGAACCTCGGCATCGTCGTGGGCACGGTGGGCGAAAAATGCGTACGGCTGCTGACGACCAGCGCGACCAACGGAACGGTCGTGACGCAATTTCCCGAGACCTCGGGGGCACCCGGCACCTGTCAATGACTCGTCAAATTCTCGCGCGCCAGGACGGTATCGAAGGAAAGATATTGAGCCGTCTTGAACAATCCGACGACGTATGGGAGGCGGCATACGACGTCGTCATGGCGTGGCCGAAAATCCGGCGGCTGCGCGCATTCTGGCGTCACTACTATGGCGCCGGCGCGGAGATGCGGTTCGACGGCCCGGCGTTGTCGGCGCTGTCCGAGGAGCTTCGCGATGTCTTGCGGGCGGGCGATCCGCTCCCGCCCCCGGCGCGCGCGTTCCTCGAGCAGCTGGCACAGCTTTGCGAGCTGGCGATGCGCGCCGGCGCGAGAGTCGAGGTCATTGCCGATTGAACGGATCGCTCCGGGAATCTTCTGCGTTGCCGGTCAGCCCGATCGGCGTGCGGTTCGTGTCTTTGACGTCGCGTTTCGCATCGCTGCGAGCCGGGGCGGAATCGAATAAAGACGGTTTTTCTTCCATATTAATATGCATGTCATGAATTTGATTTGATCGGTGATCGGCTGGATATATTGCGATGATGGGAGATGTAAATCGGGCAATTCAAGCAGCGGGTTATCAGATATTCGATTTGCCATTGAATAGAATGAAACGGCCGATTTCGCAAAAGATCGCGACATGAGCAGATATTGCATGAGCGGGTCATCCCCGGCTGGACAGGAACCGGCCACTTCTCCCGAAAGCGCTGCCCGATCCTCCGCGATTGCCGATCATCGGGCACGCTACGAACCGGATTTCTTCGACGTCCCTTCCCGGCCCGCGCGCCGAGCGAAGCTTCCGACACACCGCCCGATGTCTCCTGCCGCGCCACATGACGCGCAAGGGGATCGACGGCGCTTTGCTCATACCGACGCACTCGCCCCGGACAACGCGCCGCGCATACGCCGGTCTGCCGTGAAAATTACATATTTATTAAATCAATTGCGGCGACGTTTCTGAAAGTGCGGAAATTGTTGAATGGATTTAATCGGAATTGTGGATATAGAAAAATATACTCTTTATAAAATCCTGTTGATATGATCGCCCAGGCGAACAGGACGGGTAATGTGCTGCTTCGCTCAAAATCAATGCGCTCGCGCGCGGCCCCATCGGCGTCACCTTATTGGCGCAGGGCGTGACGAGCCAGTTTCGTGTCGACGTTCCTCGATGACGTGCCCGGGCGGACGTCGTACACGATGAAGGTTGTGCCTCTCGCGCAGACCTCGGCCGGCTGAATGGGCCCGAGGGTGAAGCGGCGCCCGTGCGCAGCACCGTCGGCCTCGATTCGGGGGCTGGAATCAGGTGCGCGTTGTCCGGGCGAATGGGGGCTCGTCGGCGGCGCGCTGATTCGTTGGCCAGCGCGGCGTGTCGAGCGCCTCAGTACCGCGAATGACGACGTGCGGTAGCCGGAATTTCCTATATGGCGTTAAGCAGGTGGCGCTCGCCGCTCAGCGGCGCTCGCTCGCCTGGCTTGACGCGGCACGTCGTCGCCTTCGCGTTGAAAAAACGGCAGGGAAAAATAACCGGGTTAGCAATCCTTGCCGAAAAGACGGAACGGGCAATCGCGATTGCCCGCATCGGAACGTGTTTCAAGGATCGACTGGATGTGCATGTATCGGAAATAAACCCACCATCTCAATGAGGGCAACGAAATGAAGAACGAACGATCTGGAGTCGTGCTGCGATTGGCCTTGGGTGCCGCCTCGGTTTTCCTGTCGGTGTGGACGCCTCTCGACGCAGGGGCCGCCACGATCTCGACGCGACCCACCTTCGCGGCGGCGTCGACGGCGAGTAGCTGCCAGGCGCCGTGGAGCGCCACTCAGGCCTATACGCAAGGGAATACGGCATCGCTGAACGGCGTCAACTACCAGGCCAACTGGTGGACGCAGAACCAGAGCCCGGCCTCGAACAGCGGGGCGGCCGGCAGCGGCAAGCCGTGGACCGTCGTCGGTGCCTGTACGGGCACGGGCGCGCCTCCCGGCCCATCGAGCAGCTCCGGCACGGGGACGGCGCCGAACTTCGTCTATAGCCCGTACAAGGACGCGACGATCTCGATGAACTGGAACACCAACGTCATCTCGTCGAACGTCACCGGCCAGATCAACCCCGTGCTGTCGGTGCTGCCGGCCAGTGTTCGCACGATGACGCTCGCTTTCGCCACCGGCGAATGCGGCAGCGAGAACTGGGGGGGCGTCAATGCCGATGCGTTGGCGACCACCAACGTACCGCTGTTCGCCGCGGCCAACGTGAACTACGTGATTTCCACCGGCGGTGCGGCGGGCGCGTTTACCTGCGGTTCCGATGCGGGCATGGCGACTTTCATCAATCGTTATGCGTCGAGCAACCTCATCGGGATCGACTTCGATATCGAGGGAGGACAGACGCAGCAGGTGATCAGCGATCTGGTGCAACGCGTGGTGGTGGCCCAGCAGACCTACCCCAATCTGCGCTTCAGCTTCACGCTGGCGACGCTGGCGCCTTCCCAGTCCGGCGCGACGACCGCCAGCTCCTGGGGCGCAAACGCGCCGGACAGCTTCAACATCTACGGCGACTGGGTCATGCAGGCGATCCAGGCAGCCGGGCTGAAGAACTACACCATCAACCTGATGACGATGGACTACGGTTCGGCGGGACCGGGCAACTGCGTGGTCGCGAACGGAACCTGCCAGATGGGGCAGTCGGCCGTTCAGGCGGCGCTGAACCTGCACGATCACTGGGGCGTGCCGTATAACCAGATCGAGCTGACGCCGATGATCGGCGGCAACGACGTGAGCGGCGAAACCTTCACGCCGGCCGACGTCGACACCGTTAACGCCTTTGCGAAACAGAACGGAATCGCGGGCGTTCACTTCTGGTCGTTCGACCGGGACGTCGATTGCCCGGCCGGCGCCGCATCGCCGACGTGCAACTCGATCGGCGGCGTGGGGACGCTCGGCTATACGAATCGGTTCGCCAGCGGCCTCCCGGCCGGCAACCTCAAGAAATGATGCAGTCGTCCGTGATCGGTCATCGCCGATGACGGCCTGATTCATCGCTGCGCAGCCGGCGCTCGCGGACCTGGGGAGATTCCACCCGGGTCCGCGGGGCGGCCGGCGACGCGAACGCGGCGAGGCGCGCGGCTTGCGTCCTGCCGCCGACGATCCTGCTCCGGCTAGCGCGCGCCCGATCTCCGGCAACAGACGACCGCCGTGGGCTAGCTTTTGGTTTTGACTTTGGATGTGTTCAGCGTGACGGCGGCGCGAATGAGCGCCTTCAACGCCGCTTCATCTATCGTCGCGTTCTCGTGAAAGTCGATGGCGCGCCGGGTGTTCCCTTCGAGGCTGGCATTGAAGAGGCCCGTGGGATCCTTCAGCGCGGCGCCCTTGGCGAAGGTCATCTTCACCACGTTCTTGTAGGTTTCGCCGGTGCAGAGTATTCCGTCGTGCGACCACACCGGAACGCCTCTCCATTTCCATTCCTCGACGGCGTCGGGATCGGCTTCCCTGATCAGACCGCGCAGCCGGCCGAGCAGCCTGCCGCGCCAGTCGTTCAGCGCCTCGATTTTCGCGTCTATCAGTCGGGAAGGAGACGGGCTTTCCTGCGACTCGCCTTTCGTCATGTCCGTTGCTCCTCAAGCGCGGGCTCGTCATCCGCGATGCCGGGCCGATGTCGAAAATGGCAGGGAAGACGTCACGCCATCCGTGCCGGTACCTGCTCCAGCGATACGAAGAACCGCGCCCGCTCGTTCATTGATCCATCCGTTTCAGCAGGTCTTCGGGGTGATCGAAGCGGTTGTGCCAGACGCCGGACATCTGGCAGGCCCAGTCGATCAACGACACCAGCGCGCCGAGCTGCGCGCTGTAGTGCGTCTGGCGGCCTTCGTGGCGATCGAGCACCGGCCCGGCCTGCTTCAGGATGCCGAGACGCTTCGAGACGGCCGGTTGCGATACGCCGGCATGAGCCGTCAAGGCACCGACCGTCTGGTTCCCTTCCCGGCACGATTGCTCGAAGATCGCTCGGCGGGTGGGATCGGCGAGCGTTCTGAAAAGCGCGTCGTGGGTGGTCGGCATGCGGAATGCATGATGCATTCACGATAGTCGACGGAAGGTGAAGAGGCCAGCGCAAACGCGAGGGGATCGAGGCGCCTTCGTGACGCGAGCGAGGAGGATTGGCGGTGAGCGGCAGAGCCGGTCGGGAAATCCGGTGCGCGGGAGAGGCATTGAACGGAGCGTTCCGAATCGATCGATTCGCTATCGCATGCGAACGGCCGATCGAACCGTCATGTCGGTCCGACAACCCGCATCTAATCTCGCAAACCGACCTGCACAAATTAAAACCGACAGGCCACCAGCCACACGCTCCCGCCGCTCAAGGCAGCGAAATCGTCAAATTGGCCGACTCCGGCCCGAGCTTGATCACCTGCGAATACGGCGCGAGCGCCCGCAGCGTGCTGTCCTTCAGATACGTGTTGAGCCCGAGGAACGCGAGCAGCCCGACGAGCGCGAATACCGCGCCGATCGCCCACAGCGGCACCTCGCGCTTCAGCCGGTGCGAGATCTGGTCCGGCAGCGGCCAGTGCGGTGCGAATGCCGCGCGCTTGCCCTTCATGTGCGCGATCTCGTCGCCGAGGCGCGCGGTCAGGTAAGCGAGCTTTTCCGGCCCTTCGAGCAGGTACTTGCCCTGGAAGCCGAGCAGCAGGCACATGTGGAACACCTCGAGCGACTGCAGCCGCGCTGCGCCCTGCGCGCGGCATTCCTCCAGGTACTGGAAGAACTTTTCGCCGGCGAGCTGCTCGCCGAACAGCACCAGCTGCAACGGCTTGCGCTCCCAGTCCGCGCGAATCTTGAACTGCGACGACAGCACCGATTCGTCGATCGCCGCGCAGAACGCGAACTTCGCCGCGTAGACATCGTCCGCGGCGATATTGAGTTTCTTCGCGCCGCGCTCGAAGTCGCTCAGGAACTCCTGGATGCGCGTGCTGAACTCGGTCGCATCGCCCGGCTCGCGGCCGTTCTTCAGCAGGAACAGCATGAAAAAGCCGTCGTACAGCAGATCGAGGAGCGAGCGCGCCTGGAAGCCGGCATCGGTCGACGACGCCGTTTGCGGCGCATTGGGCGGCGCATTGCCGCCGAAGAGGGAAGGCGCGTAGCTCATGATGTGACGGCGATCAGTTCAAATTTGAGGTCGTTGATGCCGGACGGCGCGTAGATCATCGCCGACTGGGATTGCAGCATGCGGTCGTACAGCGCGCTGCGCGCGTCGAGCGAGAAGTAGCACGCGCCCGGGCGCACCGGAATCGCGGGCGGCACCTGCGGCGTATACGACAGGCGCACGCCAGGCATCGCGGACAGCACCAGCTTGTCGACGTCGTCCGGCGCGCCGACCTTGAAGCGCGCGGGCACCGCGTCGACCAGCTCGACCGACGGCATGTCGGCGGAGACGGCCAGATAGAACTCGGTCTTGTCGTCGATCTTGCCGGAGTCGAGCCGCCCGATGTGGAACGACGGCCGCACTTCCTCCAGCGTGATCGCGAAGTAGCGGGTCGAAATCACCGTTTCGAGCAGGTCGCGCAGGATCGTGTCGAGGCGCGCGAAGCCGGGGCCGGGATCGTCGTGCCGGTACGCCGGCAGATCGGCGAGCACGTAGCCTTTCGAGAACGTCATCAATTGGCCGGCGAGGCGCAGCAGTTCCTGGAACAGCCGTTCGGGATGCAGCGCCGCATGCTGGTGCAGATGCGCGAGCGCGGCGAACGCGGCGCTCGCCGTATGCAGCAGCCAGAACGACGCGATATCGCCGGAGCGGAATTCGATGATGTTCTTGGTCGGCTCCCGATGGAAGCCGTACAGCGCGTTCACCTTCGCCTGCAGCGCGTCGATCAACTGGCGCAGGCGCTGGTGCAGGATCGGCGATGCGTCGATCGCCAGGCACGGCGGCACGAAACTGTCGTCGATCTCGAAGCCGGACGTGGCCGTGCGGCGCACCCGTACGAGCGGAATCGACAACAGCTGGTCGCGCGGCTCGCTATGCGCGATCAGCTTGACGTTGGTCTTGAGGAACGTGATGTCGGCTTCGGCGGCATCGGTGAAGTGGTCGGCGACGGGCGCCTGCTCGCTCACGAAGCGCGATACGAAACCGGCGTCGCGGTCGTCCGCATAGTTCGAGCCGTTCTCGCGCAGCGGATGCAGCGCCAGGTAGAACGTGAATTCGTTGATGCCGTCGGGCAGGGTGTCGAGCGCGATCGGCGGCGGCAGTTCGTCGGCCTGCGGGGCGGAATAGAGCGCGCCGTCCGGGAACACCAGCGACAGCTCGCTCGCGCGCAGCACGTTGCTGCCGAGCGCATCCCGGTCGAACCGCACCGAACGCACCCCCCAGTTATAAGGCTGAATCGCCTGGATGGACTCGAACAACCGAGCCTCATGGTAGGCGTCTTGACGCTGAAAGTGCTGAGGCCTGAGAAACAGGCCCTCTCCCCAAAGCACCTTGGCCGAATAACTCATGTCGAACCCGGTTAAATATGATTAGGCGGCGAGTCGCTTTATTCGCACCCTCAATTCAAGCGCGAATGTAAATCCTTGTTAAATGACGTCTGCGCGTCATCTTGATCTTTTAACCGCAGCTGACCGATGAAAGTAAATTGAGCTGCTGGCCCGGCGCACCTTGCTGCGGCGAGATCACAGTGCCGCCCGTTACGGTCATCGCGCAGTTGTGCAGGCCGATAATTATGCCGGATTTCTCCGACTTCGCCGGATCAAATGCGAATTTCCAGCGCTGCAGCGCGGGGTCGCGAAACAACGCGACGATGCCGAATGCCTGCGCTTCGCGCGACACCTTCTCGGTCGCGTTGTAACGCTGTCCGGGAATCAGCGTGATTTCGCGCACGCTCAGCAGGTCGCTGCCCAGCGTGGCCTTTTCCTTGTTCGGATCGGTGAAGCTGTCGAACGGCGCCTGCTGGAACGATGTCGGATCCTTCAGCGCGTAGAGCCGCACGACCAGCGCGAGCGGGCGATTGTCGTTGGCTGCGTTGAGATTCGGCGCCGCATAGAGCGTCACGCCTAATTCGCGCGGCGGCTTCTGCGCGTCGGGCACGTCGGGTTTGCCGATGCCGGCGAGTTGCAGCGCGGCGCTGCCGGCCGAGCCGAGCAGCGGGACGGCGGCGGCGCAGCCTGCCAGAAGGACGCATGCGGCAAGCGGCAGCGCATAACGGATTAAAGACACATTCATTGATGTTTCAGGCTGGGTGCCTGTCGCTCCCTGTCAAAACTACCAGTCAATTACCTGTGCATTGCAGCGAAATGACGATCGCATGTTCAACTATCGGGTAATACGCGCCGATCGATGAAAAGCTGCGGAAAAATTTTCCGCCTATTTCTCCCGCGGCGATTTTTCTGGTAATAATTGCCAATAGACATACTATGCAAGTCGGATCGGAGATTGCGTGCAGCCACTACCCGCGCGTGGATGAGGGGCTTTAAAAGCGATACCGCTTCACGTGAAGATTGAATTATGAAAAATTGATCGGTACTATACCCGCGCGCTTGTAGCAAAGCAAAACTACAGATTCTTAACGATTTAAAACTCCCGCGCCGGTGATATAACGATGAAAGACCGTCTCTTCGCAAAACTCTCAGGGGTAGTGTTGGCATGCGCCGTGGTCGCCGGCTGTGCGACGACACAGACCGCCGCGCCGACGCCCGAGGCGTTCAACAAATCGTTGGCCGATGCCGACGCTGTCGCGAAGGGCGGCGATCAGGATCGCGCCATCGGGCTCTACCAGCAACTCGCCAAATCCGATCCGACGCGTGAAGAACCGTGGTCGCGGATCGCTCAGATCCAATTCCAGCAAGGTCACTACGGCCAGGCCATCGTGGCGGCGCAGGAAGCGCTGCAGCGCGACCAGACCGACCGTCAGGCCAAGAGCGTGCTCGCGGTGGCCGGCCTGCGGATCGCGACCCAGTCGCTCGGCGAGCTGCGCCAGGATGCGTCGCTCGCGGGCGACGCGAAGTCGGACGCGCAGGCGCTCGCGAAGCAACTGCGCGACACGCTCGGTGAAGCCGCGCTGTTCCCGCCCGACCAGCAGGCCACCAAGCCGGTCGTGAAGAAGCGCCGGATCGTGCGCCGCGCGAAGACGCCCGAGAGCGCGCCCGAAGCCGCCACGGCCGCGGCGCCCGCCGCGCCGACGCCGGCCGCACCGGCGCCCGCCGCACCGATCGCACCCGCGAAGTCCGCCGGCGGCGATCCGTTCAGCGCGCTGCGCTGAACCCCACGCGTGACCCACTTCTAAACGGGAGCCGTCGATGGCGAAGAAAGAAAGCATCCAGAAGCGCTTGCAGAAGATTCGGCCGCCCCGCGTCCAGCTGACCTACGAGGTCGAGCGGGGCGATGCGATCGAGATCAAGGAACTGCCGTTCGTCGTCGGCGTGGTCGGCGATCTGGCCGGCCAGTCGGAGATCGAACAGCCGAAGCTGCGCGACCGCAAGTTCGTCAACATCGATCGCGACAACTTCGACGACGTGATGAAGGCGATCGAGCCGCGCGCCGCCTATCAGGTGGAAAACCGCCTGAGCGAGGGCGGCGGCAAGTTCGCGGTGGATCTGAAATTCAAGTCGCTCGCCGATTTCAACCCGGACGAAGTGGTGGCGCAGGTCGAACCGCTGCGCCGGCTGCTCGAGGCGCGCTCGAAGCTCGCCGATTTGCGCAACAAGCTCGCGGGCAACGACAAGCTCGAGGATCTTCTGAGCGAGGTGCTGACGAATACTCAGCAATTGCAGGCTCTGGCGAAAAGCTCGGGCAGCGGTGACAAGGGCGAATAAGCACGGGGTGTGAGATGAATCAGCAAACAGCTGCGGCCCAGGCCGGCGGTGCGGAAACCAGCAATACCGAATCCTCGCTGCTCGACGAGATCGTCGAGAAGAGCAAGGTCGCGAAGTCCGATTCCGAACATGCGCGCGCGAAGGATCTGATCGGCGAACTCGTCCATCAGGTGCTGGACGGCACGGTGGTGGTGTCGGACAACCTGTCGGCGACGATCGACGCGCGGGTCGCGGAGCTCGATCGCCTGATCTCCACGCAACTGAGCGCGGTGATGCATGCACCGGAGTTCCAGCGCCTCGAAAGCACCTGGCGCGGCCTCGACTACCTGGTCAAGGAAAGCAACACCGGCTCGACGATCAAGATCAAGGCGCTGCATGCGCCGAAGCGCGATCTCGTGCGCGACTTCAAGGGCGCGAGCGAGTTCGACCAGAGCGCGCTCTTCAAGAAGGTCTACGAAGAAGAATTCGGCACCTTCGGCGGCGCGCCGTTCGGCACGCTGATCGGCGACTACGAAATCTCCCGCCAGCCGGAAGACCAGTATTTCCTCGAACAGATGTCGCACGTGGCCGCCGCCGCGCATGCGCCGTTCATCGCATCGGCCGCGCCCGAGCTGCTCGGCCTCGAATCGTTCTCCGATCTCGGCAAGCCGCGCGACCTCGGCAAGGTGTTCGACACGGTCGAGTACGCGAAGTGGAAGTCGTTCCGCGACGCGGAGGATTCGCGCTACGTCGGCCTGACGCTGCCGCGCTTCCTCGGCCGCCTGCCCTTCAATCCGAAGGACGGTTTGACGGCCGAAGGCTTCAACTACGTCGAGGAAGTCGACGGCACGGATCACAGCAAGTATCTGTGGTGCAACGCGGCATGGGCGTTCGCCGCGCGTCTCACGGCCGCGTTCGACGATTTCGGCTGGTGCGCCGCGATTCGCGGCGTGGAGGGCGGCGGCCTGGTCGAGGATCTGCCGACCCACACGTTCAAGACCGACGACGGCGAGATCGCGCTGAAGTGCCCGACCGAGATCGCGATCACCGACCGCCGCGAAAAGGAGCTGAGCGACCTCGGCTTCATCCCGCTCGTCCACTGCAAGAACTCGGACTATGCGGCGTTCTTCGCCGCGCAGTCGGTGCAGAAGCCCAAGAAATACAGCACCGACAGCGCGAATGCGAACGCCGTGCTGTCCGCGCAGCTGCAGTACATCTTCTCGGTATCGCGCGTCGCGCACTACCTGAAGGCGATGATGCGCGACAAGATCGGCAGTTTCGCGTCGGCGCAGAACGTGGAAGTTTTCCTGAATCGCTGGATTTCGCAGTACGTGCTGCTGGATGACAACGCGACGCAGGAACAAAAGGCGCAGTTCCCGCTGCGCGAAGCCTCCGTGCAGGTCGCGGAGATTCCGGGCAAGCCGGGGTCGTACCGGTCGGTTGCCTTCCTGCGGCCGCATTTCCAGCTCGACGAGTTGTCGATCTCTCTGCGTCTGGTGGCGGACCTGCCCAAATCGGCAAATTCATAAACGAAACCTAAATCGCCCGGGCGGGCCGCCTGGGTAGGATGTTAAAACCACCTCTTTGGGGAGCGACGCGTCATGTTAGACATTTACTTGAAATTCGGTAGTCCCGCCATTCAGGGTGAATCGCAGGACAAGGACCACGCGAACTGGGTCGAAGTGAAGTCGTGGGATCACTCGATCGTGCAGCCGCGCTCGGCGACCTCGTCGACGTCGGGCGGCCACACGTCGGAGCGCTGCGAACACGGCGACATGGTCTTCACGAAGGAAATCGACAAGGTCAGCCCGCTGCTGTACCAGCACGCATCGGGCGGCACGACGTTCGATGAAGTGACGATCGACTTCATGCGCTCGGACGGCGAAGGCCAGCGCGTCAAGTACCTCGAGATCAAGCTGAAGTACGTGATCATCTCGAGCGTCACGCCGAGCGTGCAGAAGGAAGGCCTGCCGGTCGAGCAGTTCTCGCTGAAGTACGCTGCCGTGCAGTGGAAGCAGACGCAGCAGAAGATCGGCGGTAACCAGGGCGGCAATACGCAGGGCGCCTGGAGCCTGACGAAGAACGACAAGACCTACGCGGTCTGACGTCGGACGGGAACGGGGCACGCGGTGCCCCGTTCCCGTTTTGCATTACCCGTTCGGTTGGCCCGATGAAACGATTCGAACCGAGCTTTCTCGACAAGCTGTTCGACGATGAACCGCATTTGCCGGCGTCACCGGCCATGCGGCAACTGTCGTTGGAGGAGCTGAAGAACACGGTCGCCCGCGATGTCGAGGCGATCCTCAACACGCGGATCGCGCTGACCGAACAGGATCTGGCCGCGCTGCCGGAATGCCAGTACTCGGTACTGACCTACGGCCTGAACGATTTCGCGGGACTGAGCCTCTCGAGCCATTACGACCGCACGTTCATCTGCAAGTCGATTCAGCAGGCGATCGCGCGCCACGAGCCGCGGCTGCAGCAAGTTGCGGTCGCTTTCGAACTGAACGAGCAGTCGACCAACGCGCTGTACTTCGCGATCCAGGCGCTGCTCGTCGTGCATCCGGCGGAGGAGCCGGTGAATTTCGATGCGATGCTGCAGCCGTCGACGCTGCAATATTCGGTGACGCGCGCACGCGCCGCCAAGCTATAGACCATGCTGCCGTGAGAGCCGCCGGGCGCCGCGCGGCAATCGGAAGTCCGGCGGGAAAGCTTCAGGTTTCGGGGATCATTGATGGAAGAGCTGCTGCCGTATTACGAGCGCGAATTATCGTTTCTGCGGCGCTATTCGCGAGATTTCGCGGATCGATACCCGAAAATCGCCGCGCGCCTCGCGTTATCCGGCGAGCACTGCGAGGATCCGCACGTCGAGCGGATGATCGAGTCGTTCGCGCTGCTGGGCGCGCGGATCAACAAGAAGCTCGACGACGACTACCCCGAATTCACCGAGGCGCTGCTCGAAGTCCTCTATCCGCATTATCTGCGGCCGTTCCCGTCCTGCTCGATCGCGCAGTTCGGCACGTCGAGCGCGCTGTCGCAGCAAACCGAGCCGCTTGTCGTCGAGCGCGGCACCGAACTGAAGAGCCGCGCGATTCGCGGCGTGCAATGCCAGTTCCGCACCGCCTACGATGTGACGCTCGCGCCGATCCGGATCTCCGAGGCGCGCTACGCGTCGATCGCCACCGCGCCGAGCGCGACCGTGCTGCCCGGCAACGCCACGGGCGTCATCTCGATCACGTTCGAATCGATCGCGCCGCAGCTCGACCTCGCCGCGCTCAAAGTCGACCGGCTGCGCGCGCATCTGCACGGCGAGCAGTCGTTCGTCGCGGCGCTGTCCGACTGCCTGTTCGCGAACACGCTGGCCACCTACGTCGAACCCGAGCGCAAGGGCCAGTGGATCGCGCTGCGCCGCACGCCGTTCGAGCAGGCCGGCTTCGATGAAGCCGATGCGCTGATCGACTACCCGGCGAAATCGCACCCCGCGTACCGGCTGCTGACCGAGTACTTCGCGTTTCCCGACAAGTTCAACTTCGTCGACTTCGACCTCGCGGACATGGCGCGCAAGGCGGGCCGCTGCCATCGCCTGACCCTGCACGTGGTGCTGAAGGAGGTGCGCGGCGATTCGCATGTCGCGCGTCTGCTCGACATGCTGTCGTCGAACCACTTCCGGTTGTTCTGCACGCCGGTCGTCAATCTGTTCAAGCAGCACGGGGAGCCGATCCGCATCAGCCATCAGGCGGTGTCGTACCCGGTCATCGCCGAGTCGCGCCGCGCATTCGCGTACGAGGTGTACTCGATCGATTCGGTGCATCTGGTGCGGCAGAAGGCGCACGACGAAGCGGTGATCGAATTCAGGCCGTTCTATTCGCTGCACCACGGCGAGACGGCGCGGGTCGGCCATTACTGGTTCGCGCGCCGCAACGACTGGGTTGCGCAGAAGAGCCCCGGCTACGAAACCGAGATCTCGATCGTCGACATCGATTTCGAGCCCGCGTCGCCGCAGACCGACACGCTGAGCCTCGATCTCACCTGCACCAACCGCGACCTTCCCGCCGGCCTCGCGACGGGGCTCGAAGGCGGCGACCTGTTTCTCGACGGCGGAGCGCAGACCGGCCATATCTCGATGCTGCGCCGCCCGACCCCGAGCGTGCGCTTCGACCGCGGCCGCTCGGCGCACTGGCGGCTGATCTCGCATCTGGCGCTCAATCACGTGTCGCTCGTGAACCACGGCCTGTCCGCGTTGAAGGAAATGCTCACGCTGTACGACCTGCGGCGCACCGCGGTGTCGATCCGTCACATCGACGGCATCGTCGGCATCGAGCAGAAGAACGCCGTGCAATGGCTGCCCGGCAAACCGTTCGCGACTTTCGTGCGCGGCATCGAGATCCGGCTGACGGTCGATGAGGAGCATTTCGTCGGCACGAGCCTCGCGTCGTTCGTCCGGGTCATCGATGCGTTCTTCGGGCTGTACGTGCATCTGAACAGCTTCATCCAACTGATCGTCGTGTCGAAGCGCACCGGCGAGGAGATCATGCGATGCAAACCGCGCAGCGGCGAATCGATCCTGGCGTAGTCGACCGGCTGCTCGACGAACCGCATCGCTTCGAATTCTTCCAGGCGGTGCGGCTCCTCGAGACGTGGTTCGCCAAACGCGAAGCCGATCCGGCGATGGTGCACCGTCCGGGCGAGATCGTCGCGCGGCGGATCGGCTTCCGGAACACGATCTCGCTCGGTTTTCCGCCGAGCGAGATCGAGCGCGCGCAGACTTACGGCGACGCTGGCACCGAGTTCAAGGACGACGACCAGCGCCGCGCGGCGCTCGAGCAGGGCGAGATCGACCGGGTCGACCTCACGCCGGCGTTCTTCGGACTGCTCGGCGCGCAGGGTGCGCTGCCGCTGCACTACACCGAACAGATCATCGCGCGCGAGCAGTTGAAGCGCGACCATGCGGCGCGCGAATTCTTCGACGTGTTCTCGAACCGCGCGACCGCGCTGTTCTACGCCGCGTGGAAGAAGTACCGGCTGCCGTTCCATTACGAGCTGGATCGCGACGAGCGCTACCTGCCGCTGCTGCTGGCGCTCGCGGGCGTGTCGAACGACGAGGCGCGCGGCAGCGTGCAGCAGGGCCGCGGCGCGCTGATCGACGAGGCGATCGCGGGCTATGCGCTCGCCGCGCGGCACCGGCCGGTGTCGGCGGCCTATCTGCAGCGCGCGCTGTCCGAGTATTTCCGCGTGCCGATCCGGGTCGATCAGTTCGTCGGCAAATGGTACGACGTGCCGCCGGACCAGCTGTCGGTGCTGGGCGACGTGAACGCGACGCTTGGCGCGACCGCGCTCGTCGGCGAGCGCGTCTGGCAGCGCGACATGCGCGCGCGGCTGGTCGTCGGGCCGCTGTCGAAACGCGACTACGAGGCGTTCCTGCCCGGCGAGGAGCGGGCGATCGCGCTCGAGCGGATGCTGACGCTGCTCGCGGGCGTGACGCTCGAGTACGAAGTGTCGCTCGTGCTGCGCCGCTCCGAGGTCGGGCCGAGCATCCTGAGCGGCGGCGCGCGGCTGGGCTGGGACGCGTTCCTGTGCACGCAGGATGCGACCCGCGATCGCGCGGATGCCCGTTACGAACTGCACGTCATTCACTGATAACAACGATCGAACCTGAGCGGACCGTATCCATGAGCACGCCCCTGAAGACCTTGATTGCGAAACTGAATCCGATCTGCCGCAAGGCGGCGGAGCGCGCGGCCAGCACCTGCTTTGCGCGCGGTCAGTATGAAGTCGATCTCGAGCACCTGTTTCTCGCGCTGCTCGAGGAGACCTCGGGCGACATGCCGCTCGTGCTGCGCGCGAGCGGCGTCGATCCGCATGCGCTGCGCGCCGATCTCGAGCGCGAACTGGAAGGACTGAAGACGGGCAATACCCGCACGCCGGTGTTCTCGGTGCATCTGACCGAGCTGTTCGAACAGGCGTGGCTGATTGCATCGCTCGATTCGCAGATCGGCCGGATCCGCTCCGGGCACCTGCTGCTCGCGCTGCTGACCGGGCCGGATCTCGCGCAGTTCGCGCAGCGGATGTCGCCGCAGTTCGCGCGGGTGCGCGTGACGGATCTCAAGCACAAGTTCGACGAGATGACGGGCGGCTCGGTCGAGGCGGAGCCGAAGCAGGGCGACGACGGCGCGGCCGGTCCGGCCGAGGTCGCGACGGGCGCCCCCGCGGGCGGCCCGTCGAAGACGCCGGCGCTCGATACCTACACGACCAACCTCACGCAGCGCGCGCGCGACGGCAAGATCGATCCGGTGATCGGACGCGAGGCGGAGATCCGGCAGGCGATCGACATCCTGATGCGTCGCCGCCAGAACAATCCGATCATGACGGGCGAGGCCGGGGTGGGCAAGACCGCCGTGGTCGAGGGGCTCGCGCTGCGGATCGCGGCCGACGACGTGCCGCCGCCGCTGCGCGGCGTCGCGCTGCACGTGCTCGACATGGGGCTGCTGCAGGCGGGCGCGAGCGTGAAGGGTGAATTCGAGAACCGCCTGAAGAGCGTGATCGACGAGGTGAAGAAGAGCCCGCATCCGATCATCCTGTTCATCGACGAGGCGCATACGATCATCGGCGCGGGCGGCCAGGCCGGCCAGAACGACGCGGCGAACCTGCTGAAGCCGGCGCTCGCGCGCGGCGAGTTGCGCACGATCGCCGCGACGACCTGGAGCGAGTACAAGAAGTACTTCGAGAAGGACGCGGCGCTCGCGCGGCGCTTCCAGGTCGTGAAGATCGAGGAGCCGAGCGAGCCGCTCGCCGCCGCGATGCTGCGCGGGATGGCGGCACTGATGGAGCGGCATTTCAACGTGCGGATTCTCGACGACGCGATCACCGAGGCGGTGCGCCTGTCGCATCGCTACATCAGCGGCCGCCAGCTGCCGGACAAGGCGATCAGCGTGCTCGACACCGCGTGCGCGAAGGTGGCGCTGGCGCACAGCGCGACGCCCGCCGCGATCGACGACACGAAAAAGCGGATCGAGCGGATCGATGCCGAGATCGCCGCGCTGGATCGCGAGGCGGCGGGCGGCGCATCGCACGACGAGCGCCTGGCGGAGTTGCGCGCCGAGCGCGACGAGGACGTGCGGCTGTTGCAGGAGGACGAGGCACGCTATGAGGCGGAGCGCGTGATCGTGACTGAAATCGGCGCACTGCGCGCGGAACTCGATGCGGCACGCGAACCGGCGGCCGGCGGCAAGGCGGTCGATGTCGACGCGGCTCGCGCGCGGCTGACCGAGCGCGTGGCCGCGTTGCGGGCCTTGCAGGACGGCCAGCCGATGGTGCCGCTGCAGGTCGACGGGCATGTGGTGGCCGAGATCGTCGCATCCTGGACGGGTATTCCGCTCGGCAGGATGGTGAAGGACGAGATCCAGACCGTGCTGAACCTGCAGCCGCTGCTCGGCGCGCGGGTGATCGGGCAGGACCACGCGCTCGACGCGATCGCGCAGCGCGTGCGCACCGCCAGCGCGAGCCTCGAGGATCCGAACAAGCCGCGCGGCGTGTTCATGTTCGTCGGGCCGTCCGGGGTCGGCAAGACCGAGACCGCGCTCGCGCTCGCCGACGTGCTGTACGGCGGCGAACGCAAGATGGTGACGATCAACATGAGCGAGTACCAGGAGGCGCACAGCGTGTCGGGCCTGAAAGGCTCGCCGCCGGGCTACGTCGGGTACGGCGAGGGCGGCGTGCTGACGGAGGCGGTGCGCCGCAATCCGTACTCGGTCGTGCTGCTCGACGAGGTCGAGAAGGCCCACCCCGACGTGCTCGAAATGTTCTTCCAGGTGTTCGACAAGGGCACGATGGACGACGCCGAGGGCCGCGAGATCGATTTCCGCAACACGCTGATCATCCTGACGTCGAACGTCGGGTCGACCGCCGTGATGCAGGCCTGCCTGAACAAGACGCCGGAAGAACTGCCCGACGCGGATGCGCTCGCGGAAACGCTGCGTCCGCAGCTCTACAAGACGTTCAAGCCGGCGTTCCTCGGCCGGATGAAGGTCGTGCCGTACTACCCGATCTCGGACGACGTGCTCGCGGAGATCATCGAGCTGAAGCTCGAGCGCATCCGCCGCCGGATCGACGCGAACCACAAGGCGGTATTCGAGTGGGACGAATCGCTGGTCGATGCCGTGCTGGCCCGCTGCACCGAGGTGGATTCGGGCGCGCGCAACGTCGATCACATTCTCAACGGGACGCTGCTGCCGGAGATCGCGGCGCAGGTGCTCGGCCGCATCGCCGACGGCGCGCCGATCGCGCGCATCGCGGTGCGCGCGGGCGAGACCGGCGAATTCGCGTACACGGTCGAATAAGGCCGCCGCGCGGCGCCCGAACGACAGACGGGCGCCGCGTGTTTGACGGAACAACGCTGTCATCGATATCCAGCCAGCCTCACATCATGCCGATCAACCTTACCGAGCTGCTGACGCCGATCAGCGAAGCATCGCCGTGCGGCGACGATCTCCTGTTCTCGTCGGACTTCGACGCGATCCAGCACGCGCGCAAATTCGACGATCCGTCGCTGGACCAGGGCGAGTGGGTCACCGACATCAAGGAGGCCGATTGGGGCTTCGTCGTCGAGCAGTCGACCGCGCTGCTGCGCAGCCGCACCAAGGATCTGCGGCTCGCCGTCTGGCTGACGGAAGGGCTCGCGCTGGAGGACGGCCTCGTCGGCCTCACGCAGGGCTACGCGCTGCTGACCGGCCTGTGCCGCGAATACTGGGACCAGGTGCATCCGCTGCCGGACGGCGACGACGCCGAATACCGGCTCGGCAACGTCGCGTGGCTCGCCGGGCGCAGCGCGGAACTGCTGCGCACGGTGCCGCTGACGGAAGGCGCGTCGAGCGCCTACAGCACGCTCGACTGGGAAGTCGCCCAGCATGTCGCGCAGGCGGTGAAGCGCGATCCGGAGCATGCGGACGATATCGCGCGCGGCAAGCCCGCCGTCGAGCAGATCGAGGCGTCGAAGCGGATGACGCCGGTCGCGTTCTATGCCGCGCTGCTCGCGAACCTGAAGGCGTTCGAGGCGGCGCTCGCCGCGCTCGAACAGGCGCTGGACGAGCGCGCCGGCGAATCGGCGCCGAGTTTCCGGCAGGCGCGCGACGCGTATCAGACCGTCTACCTGCTGGCCGAGCGGTTCGCGCGCGAGCAGGGGCTGTCGGCCGACGTGGTGCAGAAGGTTGCGCCGGCCGCGCCCGCGACGCCCGAGCGCGCGGAGCCGTCGTTCAAGATGCCGCTTCACCGGGAGGAATCCGTGTCGCATCCCCACACCGAGATCCGGCAGACCGCGCCGGCGCCGACTGTCATCGCGGGGATTCAGAATCGCGCGCAGGCGGTCGAGCAGCTGCGCGCGGTCGCCAAGTATTTCCGGGCGACCGAGCCGCACAGCCCGGTCGCGTATCTGGCCGACAAGGCCGCGGAATGGGCGGACATGCCGCTGCATCAATGGCTGGCGGCGGTGGTCAAGGATGACGGCTCGCTGTCGCACCTGCGCGAGCTGCTGGGCGTGAAGCCCGACGAGAACGCCTGACGGCCGATATCGCGCGAACCGTTCGCGCGGCCGGGCGAAGCGGCCTGGCGGGCCGCCCCGTACCCGCGCGGCTTACTGGCCCGCGCGGAATTCGATCCGGCGGTTGCGCGCGCGGCCGTCGTTCGTGTCGTTCGAGGCGATCGGCTGATCGGGGCCGACGCCCGTGGTCGACAGCTGCTGCGACGCGATGCCCTTCGTGACGAGATAGCCCTTCACCGCGTCGGCGCGCGCCTGACTGAGCGCGATGTTCGACGTGCGGTTGCCCGAGTTGTCGGTGTGGCCGATGATCTCGACGGTCCGGTTCTGCATCCGCGACAGCGCGCCCGCCATCTGGTCGAGAATGGCGCGGCCCTGCGGGGTGAGCGTCGCGCTTCCGGTTTCGAATTCGATCGTCCGGTTGGCGAGCGTCTGGTCGAGCAGGCCCTGCTCGGAGGCGCTGACGCGCAGCCCGTTCTTGATCGTATAGGTCGGATTGAGCGAGTTCGCCATGTCGCTCGCGAGCTGCTGGCGCTGCGCTTCGTTGTGCACCTCGCCTTTCACGTCGATCTGCGTGCCGTCGATCTTGAGCTGCCCCTTGCTGATCTGCTTGAGCTGCGGCCCGATCAGCTTCTGTACGTTGGCGGCCCAGTTCGGCGGCGTCGCGACGTCGCCCACCTCGATCTGATCGACCACGTTCGCCGTGCCGTAGGTGTCGCGCAGCCGCTGCAGCACGGCCGCCTTGGTCGCTTCGTCCGGCACCTTGCCGCCGGCCACCACCTGGCCCGGCGATGCATTGGCGGGCGCGGGCGTCGACACCGTGCCCGTGCCGGCCGTGCCGGTCAGCGTGGTGCCGCTCGCGCCCGAACCGCCCGGCGCGGCGGCCGCCGGCGCCGCCAGCGCGGTGGTTTTGACCTGCCCGCCGCTGGTGTCGACCGGCGTGACCGTCGCCGGGCCGACGTTGTCCGCGCGGGCAAGGCCGCCGGCGACGAGGCCGCCGACCAGCACCGCGAGCGGCAGCCCGCGCAGCAGGGCGGGACGGGATCCGGTCTGCTTCTTCGTCATGGCCTCAGGCTCCGATGAACGCTTCGTGGAACGTGTCGATGCCCACGCGGAGCGACAGTTGCGATTGATCGAGATAACTGACGAGCTTGCTGATCCCATGGTCGTTCTGTGCATGTGCGTCGATCCATTCCGGATCGTCGATGTCGATGTTGTGTGCGGCGTAAGTCTGCGGATCGACCACGCTGTGCAGCGTGCGGGCGGAGGCGCCGTTGAACCCGATGATGAGCCGTTCCCGCTCGGCGATCGTACCGATGAAGATCGCCAGTTCGAAATCGGCGCGCGACACGAACGGCGCGATGAGTTCCAGCCAGAATGCGGCGACCAGGCTGCGGTAGAACGGATCGGTCGGCAGCGGCAGCGTCAGGCCGCGCTCGATATGCGACGAGCCGCTTTGCATCACGGGGCGCAACAGCGAGCCGAGCGCGAGCATCGCGCCGCGCAGTTTCACCGGATGGCCGCTCGCGAGCAGCATCTGCTCGAGCCCCGAGAGCGACTGATGCTCGACGAAGTCGTTGAAGGTGCCGTCGTGCGAGCTGCCCGGGCCGCCGATGTCGATCGGCACCTGAGTGTCGCCGAGCGCCTGCAGCGCGCCGGCGGGCTCGTCCTTGCCGAGCAGCGTCTGCATCTGCGTGGCCGCGCGCGACCAGAGCCGCGCGAATGCCAGCGGGCTGCGGGCGAGGAAGGGCAGCGGCCGGTCGACTTCGAGCGCGGTGGCGGCGAGGAACGGGAACCGCCGGTTCGACGCGTCGTGGCTCGCGATCATGTGGCCGGCGATCGCCAGCTTGCTGCGCGAGCCGAGGAACGCGAAATGCATCGGCCTTGCGCTCTCGTAGACGATCTTCCAGCGCGGATCGTCGGCGAGCAGCTCCATCGCCTGCGCGATCCAGTGGTCGAGCGTCTGCAGCAGTTGCGGGTTGTGCGCGCTCTTGACGAAGTCGCCGCGCGACGGAATCTTGCCGAAGTAGGCGATCTGGGCCTGGACCGTTTGCATCATTGCGCCCCCTGTGCGTTCGATGCGGCCGCCGCGGTCACGGCGGCGGCGGGTGCGGTGCCGGCCGCGGTCGCGTTGACGGCGTTGCCCGCGCTCAAGTCGGCGACCGACGACGGCAGGCGCATGCCGCGCAGGCTCTGCTGCTGCGGCGCGTCGCCGCTGCCGGTGGTCGGCTGCGACGTACTGATGATGCGCATCGTCACCGAAATGTTCACGCTGCCCTGAACCCACGTCAGGTCGAACGTGCCGTCCGGCCGGCGCTTGCGCTGCGCCGAGTTGATCAGCTTCTCGAGGCCGTAGCGCCCCGGCTCGTTGACGAGCTGCAGCGTGCGGCCGTCGAACGTCGTCGCGGACAGCGTCGCGCCCGGCGAGCCGCTCGGATTCGGCCAGACGAAGTTGGTCCATTGCGGCGGCGTGTTGCGGTAGCGCAGCTGCTGGCCGTCGATCGCGATCGTGTACTCGGTCGTGCCGGTGCTCGGCTGCGGCAGGATCTGGAACACGGTCTGCGGCTCTGACGAGCCGCCCGCGCTCGCGGCGGCGGCGCCCCCGGCGAGCGGCGCGACCCAGTGCGCGAAGCCGCTCGTGAAGTCCGGCGTGAGCGCGAGGCCCATGTCGCCCCAGGTGCGGGCCGACAGCGTGTCGCCGCGGCGCACCGCGAGCGGCCCGAGCGTCGTGCCGACGAACTTCGCGATCGAACCGTCCGGCCCGAACACCTGGGAGATCTCGCCCGCGCCCGCCTCGACCTTCGCGCCCGGCGCGAACGGATACTTGTTCGCGAGCGAGGTCTGGAACTGCTGGTAGACCTGCGCGTTCCACACCTTGTTCACCTCGACGCTGGCCGGCTGGATCACCACCGCGAACGCCTGCATCAGCGGCCGCACGAGCAGCGGGCGCAGCGACTTGCGTTGCGAATCGGTGAGGCCCGTGAGCATCTGCTCGTCGACGAATTTCAGCGAATCCGCCAGCTCCGAGCCGTTGCCGTCGAGCGTCTGCTGCATCAGCTGGCGCGCGCCCGGTCCCGGGTCACCCTGGTTCTTGATCACGTTGAAGCGGGTGCGGACCTTCGACAGGGTATCCATGTAGCCGCGCAGCATCGACGTGCCGTCATGCGTCGCGACGATCCGGCCGAGGCCGATGAATTCCTGCCCGATCGGACCCATCGGGATGTCGGCGGGGTTGCCGTTGATGTCGATGTTGGCCGCGACCTGGCCGCCCGGCTGGCGCGTGAACCACTGCTTGACCCAGTTGACCATGCCCGTCTGCGCCTTCTTCAGCGTGGCGTTGGCGAGCGACGGGTTGTCCCACGAGGTCTGGTCGTAGGCGGTTTCGAGCACCTTGCGGATCGGCGAATCCTGCGGGTCGCCGAGCTTGTTCATCCCGTCGACGGCCTGGCCGAAGCTGCCGAAGCCCTGGACCGCGATGCCCTGCATGAATTTCTGCCAGTGCTGCGCGTATTCCGTCTTGTACATCGCCACGAGGGTCTTCTGGATCTGCTCGGGGCTGCCTTCCAGCGTCAGGTCGTCCTGGGTCGCGGTGTTGAGCACCCAGTCCTTCGCCTGCAGCTCCTTCGTCGCGGCGTCGCGGATCGCGGGCTGCACGTACTGGAACCACGCGTCGCGGGTGAAGGTGCCGGGAATCGCGTAGCTGCCGGCGATCAGGTTCGTGTTGCCTTCGCCGACGATGCGGGCGATCGTCATCGGCGCGAAGCGCGTCGACGCGCGCGCCTTGATTTCCTCGTACACACGCTGGCGGGCGGGCATGCCGCGCACCACGTGGCGCAGATTCTCGCGGGTCTGGTCGACCAGCGCCAGGTTCGCGTCGATCATCGGCCAGTCGTTGTCGGACACCCGCGACAGATAGAAGGTGATCATCCGCTCCGCGCTCTTGATCATCTCGTCGCGCGGCATGTTGCCCCGATTGGTTTCCAGCCAGCCGCGCCAGAAGCGGGCGATCTGGTCGGTCAGATGGGCCTGCTCGACGTGCCGTTTGTCGCTCAGCATCAGGTAGGTCTTGAGCGCGTTGTACGCGTCCTCGACGTTGGTCGGCGACGCGTCGTTGTAGAGCCCGCCCTGCGCGTTCTGCGCGGGCGCGCGGTCGGACACGGGCACGGCGCCCGATTCGGGCGCGCGGGTCATCGGCGCGAGCTGGTCCGGGTGCGTGTTGACGTCCTTCAGGAACGACGCGAGGTTGCCCGCGACCGGCGCGAGCAGGATCTGGCGGACGCCGTTGTAGTACTCGGTCAGCAGGTGCTGTTCGAGGCGATCGCCCTGGTAGAGGCCGAGCGATACCGCGATCGGCTTGTCGCGGCGGAACTGATCGAGCTGCTCGATGCGGTCCTCGAGGATGTCCATCGCCTGCAGCCGCGACTGCAGGTCGTTGCGGTTCTGCTGCAGGCGCGTGACGTTGTCGAGGTCGGCCTGGACGTTGGTCACGAGCTGCTGGTTGCCGATCGTCGACCAGGTCCAGCCGCCGAGCGCCAGCGCGAGCACGGCGACGAAGCCGAAGAAGGTCGCGTAGCGCATCCGGGTCTTGGTCGGGCTCGCGAACTGGCGCACCGTCTGGCGGTCCGCGAAGATCACCTTCGAGAACAGGTCGCGCAGGAAGAAACCGTTCTTCGAGAACGCGCTGTGCGGTTTCGGCAGGCTCGCCGAGTCGAGGCCGAAGCGCCCCGCGATCCGATGCGCGGCCGCGCTGTTGGTTTCGCCTTCCTGCAGCGCGCTGGTGAAATAGAAGCCGCGGAAGATCGGCTTGTACTGGAACGGATTGTTCTCGAACAGCGTCGCGAGGAACGAGCGCAGCGCGGGCTTGATCGTCGAGAATTCGAGCGGGAAGCTCAGTTGCCCCGGCGAAAGCTTGTTACCGCGGCTGATCGACAGCTGCGCGATGCTGATTTCCTTCAGGCCGTCGTACAGCTCCTCGAAGCGCTCGTCGAACAGCGCGACGATGTCGCGCTTCTCGTCCGGTTCGTAGGGCAGCGTCGCGCCCCAGACGCGGTCGTATTCCTGGCGGTCGTTGCTGCTGAAGAACTCGGTGAAGCCCGTGATCAGGTCGACCTTGGTGAACATCACGTAGACGGGGGCGAACACTTCGAGCTTCTCGGTCAGCTCCTGTACGCGCTGACGGAGGTTTTTCGCGAGGTTGATCGCGAATTCGGGGCGGTTGCCGGTGAGTTCGGCGATGCTGGCCGTCACGATGATGCCGTTGATCGGGGCCTTCGGACGGTAGCGTTTGAGCAGGCCGAGGAAGCCGAGCCATTCGGTGCGGTCTTCCTCGTGCACCGAGTAGCGGCCCGCCGTGTCGAGCAGGATGCCTTCCGTCGTGAAGAACCAGTCGCAGTTGCGGGTGCCGCCGATACCGTGGATCACCGCGCTGTTCTTGTCGGCGAACGGGAACTGCAGGCCGGAGTTGATCACGGCGCTGCTCTTGCCCGCCGCCGGGTTGCCGATCACGATGTACCAGGGCAGCTCGTAGAGGGCGGAGCCGCCCGATACCTGGCCGATCTTCGACGTCTTGATCGTCTTCACCGTATCGACGAGGCGGGCGCGCAGCGTGTCGAGCTCGGCCTGCTTGCCGGGTTCGGCGGCGGGCACGTTCGTCTTGCCCGCCTCGGCCTGCTGCTCGAGCATGTCGCCCAGCTTGCGGTTCGCGCGGCGCACCCGCAGGCGGCGCACCAGCCATACCAGGAACCATATCGCGAACACGATGGCGAGCACGGCGACCGGCCAGACGTAGCTGATCTGCAGCGTGTCGGCCGCGATGAACAGGACGGCCGCGAGCGCGAGTACGCCGACGATCGAGAGCGTGCGTGGATGCGTCAACACGTTGAGGAAGCGTTGCATAGGACGTTCAGGTTCCGGTGCGATTCAATAGGGTAAAGCAGACGCGGGCGGCGAACGGCGGGTGTTCGCGCGCATCGGCTAGCGTGACGGCGTTCGATGACGTCACGCTGTCGGCGAGGAAGACTGGCTGCGGGAAACGGGCCGCCGGGGTGCGCCGGGCGGCCGCGCGCGGAGGCGGGAACGGCGGTCGGGAGCGGGCTGGCGCGCGGCGCCGTGCGCCGGGCGGCGCGCGCCGTTGCTGTTGATGCCGGGATCGTCCGACGGCGAAATCTTGACATGCCCCATACCGCCCTCATTATTTCTTGTCCGTCCTTTATTGCGCGGCCGAACGCCCCAGCTTAAAACCGGGTTTATGGTATTCGACGTGCCCGAGGTCCATCATTTTCCATCGGCCACCCCACGTCAAGCCGACCTGTTCGGCGGTTTGTCCGTATAACTGATAGCCTCGCATGGCCCAGGGATCTTTTTCGGAGATGACGAGCTTGCCGTCGCGCAGAAATGCATTGTCGGCCGCCAGTCCATATTGGTGGTAACTCTGGAACGCCGCCGCATTGGTGACGTTGCCGCCCATTTGCGCCAGCCGGTTTTGCCGCTCGGGGCTGCGATAGCCTTCGAGCAGCGCCATTTCATATCCGTACTGCTCGTGCATTATCTTGTATACAAGCAATAAACGGGTTCTGAAATCGGCGTCCAGCAGGTTCCAGTCGCGGCTCGCATCTTTCAGCGCGGGCCGGATCAGCTCGACTTCGCGGGTAGCGAACACTTCGGGCGGCAACGGCAGTGGCGGGACGAGTTGTTCGCCTTTTAAAAGGGCCGCAATTTTCTCGTCGGGCGCGCGTAAAGTATCGTCGTACTGGAACAATTGCCGGCCGCGCAACGCGATGGCGACCAATGGAGGCGTCGCAAGAATACCTGTGGAGATGATAATCAGCAAGCGCCGGCGAACCAGTAAATTTTGCACGCCGATTAGCGTTGATTGCGACAATTTTGCCGATTTTGCAATTTGGTTGCGAGTCCGCTCGGCGCGATCGGATGCGCGTCGGCTTATTCGGCCGTGCAATTGGGCGACCGAATCGAAAACCGTCGCCCGTACGGCGGGTAAAAGCAGCAATGCCGCGGCCAGGACGGCGAGGGCGAAATAGGCGACAAGGACGACGGCAATCAAAGAAAACCCCGGAATATGGAATCGATTGTAATTTGCAATGCTTGATCTTAGAATCAGGCCTGCTCCGAGTAGGCCGGGACATATTATTGCGGCGAATTAAACCAGGATTCAACGAGACACTGAATGAGTGCGCCGGACGATTCAAATTCGAAAGCTCCGCCGAGCCTGCTTTCCAACGCCAGTCAGGAAAGCGGGGCGAACAGTTCGCGTATTCTCGCGAATCTTGAGGGCCGTGTCTCGCCCCAAACCGAAACTTCCGCTCCCCGTTCCCGTAAGGCGCCGCTCGCGCTGCTTGCGCTGTTGGTCGTCGCAATAGGCGGCTGGGGCGTGTGGCGGGTGCAGCAGCCTTCCGGCACGCAGACGGAGGCGGCGGTCGCCGCGTCGTCGGTGCCGGCGGCGAAGGCCGCCGCAGCCAGCGGCGCCGCGGCGAGCGACACGCAGGCCGCGCAGGCGGCCGCGTCGACGCCGCAGGCCGCCACCATCGTCAACGACGACGGCGCCAGCGATGCGAAGGCGGCGGCCGCCACGCCGGCGTCGAGCGAAAGCCGGCTATCGCGCGCGTTGGCGAACGGCGCGTCCGATGTGTCGCCGGCCGATGCGGCCGATGCGGCCGCGGCGGCGGCCGTGGCGACCACGGCCGCCGTGACGGCCAAGGCGGCGAGCCCGTCGAAGAACGCGGCAGTCGCCGCGAAGCAAAAGGATGCCGCGAAGACGAAGGCCGAACTGGCGGCGCGCAAGCGTCACGAGAAAGCCGATGTCGCGCAGGCGAAGAAGCAGCGCCAGCTCGAAGCGAAGAACGGAGCGAAGGCGGGGACGAAGGACGATCCGGATGCGGATCTGCTCGCCGCGCTCGTCGCGCGGACGAAGCCCGCCGATCCGAAGGCGCGCGCCGCTGCCGCTGCCGGTGCGGCGCCCGCGAAAGTCAGCACGAATGCGTCGGCCGACGCGTCGCTGGCGGTGCGGGTGAAGGAGTGCGCTCAGCGCGGCTTCTTCGAGGATCAGCTGTGCCGGTGGCGCGTATGCGACGGGCACTGGGGCAAGGATCCCGCGTGTCCCGCCGCGGCGGCGCAGAACCGGCAGCCCTGAAGATTCGGTCAGATTGTTAAAACGGCCCGCGGCGGAAACGCGCCGCGGGCCGTTTTAACTTGGGGCTCTCTTCTAATTTTCGCGAAGGCGGGCCGGCTGGCGCGGTCGTCTGCGAGTGGGTCGACGGTTGCCGCGCATGACGTCGCGGGCGCTGTGCGACCGGCACCGTCTTTACTGCGTGTTCCACAACCCCAGATTGCCGAGGCTCGCCGCGAGCTTGAGCCGGGCGGTGCGCCACTTCGAGACGGCCAGCACGCGCT
>NZ_JAWJWL010000021.1:0-147055 GCF_034721475.1 Burkholderia alba
GCGGACAAGCTGCAGAAGACCACGCGCGCGATCGTCGACAAGCTCGGCGAGTACGGCTATGCGTTCGCGACCGTCAACGCGCAGCCGGATATCGATCAGGCGAACCACAAGGTGGACCTGACGCTGGTGGTCGATCCGAGCCGTCGCGTGTACGTGCGCCGGATCAACATCGTCGGCAACACGCGTACCCGCGACGAGGTGGTGCGCCGCGAAATGCGTCAGCTGGAAAGCTCGTGGTTCGATTCGGGCCGCCTTGCGCTGTCGAAGGACCGCGTGAACCGTCTCGGCTACTTCACCGACGTCGACGTGACGACGGTGCCGGTCGAAGGCACCACCGACCAGGTCGACGTGAACGTGAAAGTGACCGAGAAGCCGACCGGCTCGATCACGCTCGGCGTGGGCTACGGCTCGGGGGAGGGGCCGATCATTTCGGCCGGCGTGTCGCAGGACAACGTGTTCGGCTCGGGCACCAGTCTCGCGGTCAATATCAACACGGCGACGACCTACCGGACGCTGACCGTCACGCAGGTCGATCCGTATTTCACGATCGACGGCATCAAGCGCATCACCGACGTGTATTACCGCACCACGCAGCCGCTCTACTATTCGAGCACGACCGACACCAGCTTCCGGGTCATCACGCTCGGCGCGGCCACCAAGTTCGGCATTCCGTTCTCGGAGTCCGACATGGTGTATTTCGGGCTGGGCATTGAGCAGAACCGCCTCGACATCGATTCGACCACCCCGCAGTCCTACAAGGACTACGTGAACGCATTCGGCCGCGTGTCGAACAACGTGCCGCTGACGATCGGCTGGTCGCGCGACACCCGCGACAGCGCGCTGATTCCGAGCAAGGGCTACTTCACGCAGGCGAACGCCGAGTACGGGACCCCCATCGCGCGCACCACCTACTACAAGACCGACCTGCAGGCGCAGTACTACTACTCGTTCGCGCGCGGCTTCATCCTGGGCATGAATCTGCAGGGCGGATACGGCAACGGGCTCGGCGGCCAGCCGTATCCGATCTTCAAGAACTACTACGCGGGCGGTATCGGCTCGGTACGGGGCTACGAGCCGAGTTCCCTCGGGCCGCGCGATGCGACGACCAACGATCCGATCGGCGGCTCGAAGATGGTGGTGGGCAACATCGAAATGACCTTCCCGCTGCCGGGCACGGGCTACGACCGCACGCTGCGCGTGTTCACGTTCGTCGACGGCGGCAACGTGTGGGGCTCGGAGGGGAGCAGCATCGGCGCGAACGGCCTGCGCTACAGCTACGGCGCCGGGCTCGAATGGATCTCGCCGATCGGCCCGCTCAAGCTCGACCTGGGTTTCCCGATCGTCAAGCATACGGGCGATCAGTACCAGAAGTTCCAGTTTCAGATCGGGACGTCGTTCTAGCCGTCCCGGTTCGTCGAATTCCGCCTGCCGTTCCAGCGGGGCCGTCTGTCGCGACGGCCCCGTTTTTCATTCGGCTGCACGCGGCCGCTTGCGCCGTCGCGTAAGCCTTCCGCTTCGTTGCTTCGTGCCGGCTTGCCGCCGGCCCTTCAGGCGGCGGCCGCGAGGCCGTTATCGGTGGAAGCGGCGCCGATCGAACCGGCTCGTAGTGTGTCGATCCGACTGTTTTGGTCAGCTGACGGTATTGATTCAGGTAATATCCGGCCCGCGCGACGTCGCGCGATGCGCTCGCGATAGGGTTGAACCGATCGGAAAGGCGTTATCGATGCGCGGCTCCGCAAGCGGCCAATCGTTCTGAAAATGACAACTTGATTTATAAGGCATCCAAAAAGAATCATTTCTGCATGACCACGGGCCGGTTCAGACCGCCGGATCCCGGACGTCCCGGGACCATCGTCCAATTTACATCGACCTCGTAAAAAATAGGATTCGAAACGGCGCGCACCGGAACGCGCTGGATTTTCATGAGCTTTTCACTGATTCGGATGGAGATTCTGTGCGGAATTTCCAATCCACATGATTTGATGGATGGGGGTAAATCATGGCAACGCGTAGACAATTTCTGCTGACCGCGGCCGCGGCCGGCGCAGCCCGGGCGCTGTCCGCCTGCGGCGGCGGCGACGGAACGCCGGCCGCCACGCCCGTGGTCGGCGGCACCACGGGCACGCAGCCGGCGGAGGGCGGCAAGCCGACCGCGCCATCGACGGACGGCGGCAAGCCGACCGCGCCGCCGGCGGCCACCGGCGACGCGACACCGCCGACGCAGCCGGTCACGCCGGAACTGCCGTTCTACGGCGTCAACGCGCATCTGCTCGACGACTACGCGCCGCTGCCCGCGTGGCTGTCGTCGGACTACGTCGGCACGCTCGCCGATCTGGGCGCACGGGTGGTGCGCACCAACATCAGCGACGCGGTGGGCGCGGCCGGGCTGGTGCCGTTCTTCCAGTCGTTCGCCGCGAGCGGCATCGTGCCGCTGGTGGTGATCGACCAGGGTTTCGATCTCGCCGGGTCGTATGAGACGAACTACCAGGCGGCGCATGCGCTCGGGCTGGCGATCGCCGGTCCGCTGAACGGGCATTGCCGGTACTTCGAATGCGGCAACGAACTCGACTTCGCGTGCCGGGTCGATTATCTGGCGCGGGGCAGGGTCAACCCGGTCGACGCCAAACCGGTGGACGGCTCGGTGCCGACCGACTACCGGCCGGCGTCGATCGAGGTGCTGCGCGGCTGGACGGCGGGCATGCTGGCGGGAATCAAGCGCGTGATTCCGGCGGCGCAGTGCGGCTATGCGTCGGGCGTTGCGTACGGCCATGTCGTCGCGGACATGCTGTGCAACGGCAAGGACACGACGGGCGCGACGACGACGACCCCGATTCCGCTCGATTTCATCGGCATGCACTGGTACAGCAGCCAGAACGACATCCTGGCGGCCGGACCGTCGACGCATACGAATCAGTTCGTCAACGTGCTGCAGCAACTGAATGCGGTCACGTCGCGCAAGCCGATCATCGTGTCCGAGTTCGGCGCGTGGGATACCGACGCGAACCAGGCGCGCTACCTGACGAGCCAGCTCGACGTGTGGCGGACCCACCGGAGCGAATACAACATCGTCGCCGCGCTGTTCTACGCGCTGTTCCCGAATCCGGCCAACCAGGGCGAAACGGCGGCGATGAACTGGGGGATGCTCCAGACCGACGGCATCACGCGAAAGGCGGCGTATGCCGCCTACCGGAGCTACACGAAAGCGTATCCGGTCTGAGCCGTTCGCGTGGGGGAGCCGGGCCGGGTGCGCGGCGGCGGGCATGCCGCCGCCGAAATGCGCGAGCCGCCGGCGCGCGTGCGTGGCATGATGACGGCTTTTCGATTCGCGCGTTCGCCGTGCCGCGCGTGGCTGGCGCGGCGGCGGCGCTGACCCGGCAAGGAGCGTGATGTCCACCCGCATTCTGATCCCGGTAGCGTTCGCTGGCTGCCTGGCTGCCTCGGCGGCATCCGCCAGGACGATCTGCACGGTGGTCGCGGACGCGGCGACCGGCAAGCCGCTGGTGGAGCAGGGCGACTGCGCCGGCCGGGTGACGCCGGCGTCCACCTTCAAGATCGCGATCAGCCTGATGGGCTTCGATTCCGGTTTTCTCAAGGACGAGCACGCGCCGACGCTGCCGTATCGCGACGGCTATCCCGACTGGGGCGGCGACGCATGGCGGCAGCCGACCGATCCTGCCCGCTGGATCCGGTATTCGGTCGTCTGGTATTCGCGGCAGGTCGGACATGCGCTCGGCGAGGCGCGCTTCCAGCGCTATATCGACGCGTTCGGGTACGGCAACCGGGATGCGTCCGGCGCGGTGGGCAAGCACAACGGCACGTCGGTGGCCTGGAACAACTCGTCGCTGCGGATTTCGCCGCTCGAGCAGATCGCGTTCCTGCGAAAGGTCGTCAACCGGCAGCTGCCCGTGACGCCTCGCGCGTTCGACATGACCGAGCGCATCACCGGCATCGGAACGCAGCCGGACGGCTGGGACGTGCACGGCAAGGCCGGCACGGGATCGCCGACGACGGCGGCGCTCGACGGAACCTACGACCGCGCGCACGCGTATGGGTGGTTCGTGGGCTGGGCGAGCAAGGGGACGCGCACGCTGGTTTTCGCGCGGCTGATCCAGGACGATGTGCCGACGGCCCCGAACGCGGGCGTTCGCGCGCGCGATGCGCTGCTGGCGGAATGGCCGGCGCTGGTGGATGCGGCGTCGCGATGACGCGGCGCGCCCGTCCGGCGCAGGCGTTCGCGCACAAAGACGGCCGGCCGTATTAGACTCCCTCGCGTACTGACGCGGCGTCGCGCGGCCACGGCAAATCGCGGTGGCTGCCACGAGACGCAGAGACGGACTTCACCCCTTGGAGAAACGCGTGTATCCCCCGATCGAACCTTACGAGCATGGATTCCTGGAGACCGGCGACGGTCACCGCGTGTATTGGGAGCTGTGCGGCAATCCGCGCGGCAAGCCCGCTGTTTTCCTGCATGGCGGCCCCGGCGGGGGCTGCAATGCGCAACATCGCCGGCTGTTCGATCCGTCCCGCTACAACATCCTGCTGTTCGATCAGCGCGGCTGCGGCCGCTCGACCCCGAACGCGAGCCTCGAGAACAACACCACCTGGGATCTGGTCGCCGACATGGAGCGGCTGCGCACGATGATGGGCGTCGACGCGTGGCTGGTGTTCGGCGGATCGTGGGGCAGCACGCTGGCGCTCGCTTACGCCGAAACGCATCCCGAGCGCGTCAGCGCGCTGATCGTGCGCGGCATCTTCACGGTGCGCCGCGCGGAGCTGCTCTGGTATTACCAGGAAGGCGCGTCGTGGCTCTTCCCGGATCTCTGGGACGAGTACCTGGCGCCGATCCCGCCGGCGGAGCGCGGCGACCTGATGGCGGCCTACCGGCGCCGGCTGGTCGGCGACGACGAGGCGGCGAAGCGCGAGGCGGCGCGCGCGTGGAGCCTGTGGGAAGGACGCACGATCACGCTGCTGCCCGACGCGGATCTCGCGAAGATTTTCGGCGACGAGGATTTCTCGGTCGCGTTCGCGCGGATCGAGAACCACTACTTCGTGCACCAGGGATTCATGGAGGAGGGCCAGCTGCTGCGCGACGCCGGCCGTCTGGCGGACATACCGGGCGTGATCGTGCAGGGCCGCTACGACGTCGCGACGCCGGCGCGCACCGCGTGGGAGCTGTCGAAGGCGTGGCCCCGCGCGCAGTTCGAGATCGTGTCCGACGCGGGGCATGCGTACAACGAACCCGGCATCCTGCGGGCGCTGCTCACCGCGACGGACCGGTTCGCGAGCTAGGCGGAGATCCCGCGCGGCGCGGCGAGAGGCGCGTCGCACGGAGTGAAGGGGCGGGCCGGCCTCCGCCGCGTGACGAAGGAGAAGACCGCATGCTGACCGTATGGGGACGGCGCAACTCGTTCAATGTGCAAAAAGTGATGTGGCTCGTCGGCGAGCTGGATTTGCCGCACCGGCACATCGATGCAGGCGGCGGCTTCGGTCTGAACGGGGCGCCCGAATTTCTCGCGATGAATCCGCATGGCCGGGTGCCGCTCATCGACGACGGCGGCACGGTCGTCTGGGAATCGCACAGCATCCTGCGGTATCTCGCCGCCCGCTACGGGCAACCCGGCTTCTGGGATCCGGACCCGGGTCGGCGGTCGCGTGCCGACCGCTGGATGGACTGGGCGCAGACGAGCCTGCAGCCGGCGTTCCTGACCGGTGTGTTCTGGGCGTTCTACCGGACGCCCGCCGCGCAGCGGGATCCGGCCCGGATCGACGCGAACGTCGCGTTGTGCGCGCGCTACTTCACGCTGGTCGACGGGGTGCTGGCCGGGCAGCCGTTTCTCGCCGGCGAGCGGGCGAGCCTGGCGGACATCGCGGCCGGCACCAGCCTGTACCGGTATTTCGAACTGGATATCCGGCGGCCGCGCGTCCCGCATGTCGAGGCGTGGTACGAGCGATTGCAGCGCCGTCCCGCGTACCGCGAGCATGTGATGATTCCGTTCGGCGAGCTGTTCGGGCGGCTCGATTATTAGACGGCCGCCGCCGTTGCCCGTGCGCACGAGCGCGTGATCTAATGCGCGATCCTCCCTCGACCCCGCATTCGAGACCATGCCCGTCTTCGAGCCGCTTACCCTGTCTACCCCGCGTCTGATCCTGCGTCCGCTGATCGAGGCGGATGTCGCGCCGATGTTCGAGATGCATTCGGATGCGGCGTACATGCGCTACTACTCGTTCCCGGCGATGACCCGGCTGGAGCAGGCGGCCGAGCGGGTGGCGCGTCTGATGCGGGCATCGGCCGAAGGCAGCGCATTCCTCGTCGCGCTGACGCGGCGAACGGACGGCGTGATGTTCGGCACCTGTACGCTGTTCAATGCGGACGAAGGCTGCCGCCGCGCGGAAATCGGCTTCGGCCTCCATCGTGCGCACTGGGGGCAGGGCTACATGGCCGAGGCGCTGGAGGCGCTGATCGATCACGCGTTCTCGTCGTTGCGGTTGCGCCGCCTCGAAGCCGATATCGACCCCCGCAATCACGCATCCGCGCGCACGCTCGAGCGTGCGGGATTCGTCAGGGAAGGCTTGCTCCGGGAGCGCTGGCTGGTGGACGGCGAGGTTTCCGATACCGCGCTGTACGGTCTGTTGCCGGGCGATCGGCCGTCCGCCGCGCGGCCGGCAGCGTGATGGGCGGGGCCGCCTGGTGACAGCGCTGCGCCGCCAGGGAAAGGCGGCAAGTCAGCCACGGCATGGCGCGGCGCGGACCCGATGCGAAGGCGCTCACGCAACCGCGGCGCGATGCCGGTTCCGATGACAACCCGGATTTGAAGGAGTCGAATTGCGATGGCCGAATCGATCACGTATCGCCGCGCGACGCTCGAAGATCTGCCGAGCATCTGCGCGCTGGGACAGATGCTCAACCGGATCCACCACCATGCGCGGCCCGACATCTATGCGGCCGCGACGCCCGACATCGCGCGCGATCAGGCCAGTTGGCTGCCGAGTCTGCAGGATGCCGACCGGGCGACTTTCATCGCCGAGCGCGACGGTACGGCCGTGGGTTTCATTACCGTGCATGTCGCGCAGCCTTCGATCTCGCTGTTTCAGCCGGTGAAGTTCGCGCGGATCGGCTCGGTGGCCGTCGCCGACGCGCAACGCGACCGGGGGATCGGCCGCGCGCTGATGCGGCTGGCGGAATCGTGGGCGCGCGAGCAAGGCGCGGCCGATGTCCGGCTTGCCGTCTGGACCTTCAATGACGCTGCGGTCCATCTGTACGAGAGGCTCGGTTACGAAGTGCGGGCACTCGAGATGGGCAAGCGGATCGAGCCGGCGCCGGATGGTGACGGCGACGCGTAACGCATCCGACCGACGGGTTTCGCCAACCGGCGGCGGATCGATGCGGGGCGGCAAGGCGGGGGTGCCGCGCGTTGAGCGCGCATCGGAGGAATCGGGTGGGGGCCTCGCGGGCGCAGACAGCGGCCCGACTCGGGCGGGGTGCTGACCGTTACATGCCCGTCCCCGCAACCCGCTACTTCACCCGAATGACCGGCACGTCGACACCGTCCGCGCCTTGCCGGCTGACCTGGATGCTCGTGTCGTTGAGGAACAGCAGCTTGCCTCGATGCGTGATCGTCGCGGATACCGCGGGCATGTGCAGGCATCGGGACGCGCCGGACTTCAACGTATAGGCAATCGGGAAGCGTCCGCGCACGGGGCGCTCGATGCGCGCCGCGGTTGTCATCGAAGCGGGCGCGTCGGCGAGTCCGCTGTCGTAGAGCCGCATGTCCAAACGGGCGCCGCCGGGTATCGCGGCGTTGGCCGGTCCGACGACCTTGCCCTTGACCGTTATCGGCGCGCAGATAGCCGAGGGGGCGTCCGGCGCGGTCTGCGCCAGCGCGGGGAGGGCAAGGACGGCAAGCAGGGCAGGCAGAAGGCTGCGTGAGGGCATGGAATTCATCCGGGTCGATGGTGGTCTGTCGCGCGATGGCAGCCGATATGTCGCCGACGATCATGAAGCCGGATGCCGTCCCCGGTATATTCGTCGATCCGGATCGACCGGGGCTTACCCGGCCGACCGTATCGCGATGGCCCGGCGCCCAGGCTGCCGAAGAGGAAGCGCGAGCGCTACGCGCCGGGCGCGGCTCGGGACACGGCCCATGCCGCATCCTGATCCCGATTCCCCGAGTCCGGCGCGTATGCCCGCCGTTCTCGGCGGTTGTGCGTCAATACTTTTTCTTCGGCAGCATCGACCGTCTGATCTGCGAGCGCAGGCGGGCCACGGCGCTCGCTTTCTTGCGCTTGCGCTCGGTGGTCGGCTTCTCGTAGCTGAGCCGGGCGCGCAGGTCGCGGATGAGGCCGGTACGCTCGATTTCCCGGCGGAAGCGTCGCATCGTGACATCGATGGGTTCGTTGAGTTTGGGCGTGATGGTGGTCAAGGTGATCCTGGGTTGAAAGGGTGAAGGGTGAATCGGGTTGGGCATCCGTTCGTCCCGAACCGGCGCGCGATGCGGGCCGGTTCGGATACCGCGTCGGCGGTCTTGCGCGACCGTCGAAACCGTCCGACGTTCGTCGCGGGTGCGCGGCCGCCGGCCACGCTCGGGGGACTACGGTTGCTGCAGCGTCTCGCGGAAGGTTTTGTGGTCGCCGTTGTGCGAATCGATCATCAGCTCCGCGTACTGGAGCGAGGCCCGGCGCGCATCGCCGGCATTGGCGAACGGCGAACCGTCGACGAGCTTGAAGGTGCGGCTTTGCGTCTGCGAGGTGTCCGCGCTGAGCAGGCTGATGCGCACGGCGGCGTCGAAGCCCGCCTCGTAGTTGTGGGCTCGTCCGTCCTCGGCGACCTGATGCGGATAGATCAGCGGATGGATTTCGAATCCGCGATAAGTGTGCGTGCTCATAATGGACTCCTGGCGAATGCATGCGGCGCATCGCGATGACTGGCGGGAACGTCGGTTCGTCGAACGACCCGCATGAACTTGGGGCGGATGCGCCAGCACGGGCTGGCGCAAGGAAATGGGGCGGCGCACGCTGACAGGGGAGAGAGGCGCGACGAGCAGGCTGGGCGTCGTGCAAGGAGCGCGACCAGATGCGGTCATCATACGCGTGTTTGCGTTTCGGCCCGGAGAATCGCCGGTGGAGGGGCCGGGGAGCAGGGGCGATGTGGCGAGCGTCGGCGGCGCGCGGGAATGCGCGTTTGCGCTTCATGTCGCCGCCGCCGGTGCGTGCCGGACGACGGCGCACTTGCGCCGGCGACCTTCGGTGAAGCGGCCGCGCGTGTCGCCGTATACAGGGGCGGGTGTCCGAACCGTGCCGGTTGTTCCGAATGGAACCGGTGGCATCGATGGCGAGGCATGCGAACCGGGCATCGCATCGCCGTGCGCGGTACGGAAACGCCGCAAACATGCCGCGCGTCATCGAACTGACCCAACCGGGCGGCACACTGTCCGCTGCGGTTTCCGCCGTTTGAAGACATCGCGCCTCGCCGCGCGAAGCCTTCGTCGCCGGATCGGCGGCCCATGAATCAACACGGATGTCGTGAAGAATGGACGAGGCCGGGTCGCATTTTGACAAGAACACGGCGGATTGCATCGCTCCGTCATTAATTCGCTAACCTAAATTCAAGCGAACCCGGTGCCCGGTGCGAATCTGTCGTGGTCAGTGTATCGATAAAAGGAGAGGGCATGCCAGCGCAATACCCGAATGGAACGGATTCCATACCGATCGACGCGGCGGCGCCGACGGATTCCTCGGCTCGTCATGCGAACCGGGCGCCGCGATTCATGCGGCTGGCGTTGATTCCGCTGTTGTGCGGTGCGCTCGGCGCATGCGGGGGCGACGATGGCGGCACGGCCGCCGGCGTCTCGCTGGCGCAAAACGCCGCGCCCGCGGCCGCGCCGGCCGCGACCGGCGGCGCGGCGAGTCCGGCCAGCCCGGCGGGACCGGCCGCGTCGGCCCCGGTCTGGCATTGCGCGGCCGCCTGCTGATTCAGCGCGTCCCCCCCAACCATACTTCGCATACCTGATGTAACGGGCCGGGCCGGCCGCCGTTCGATCGCGAACGACGCCGCGCCGCTGCCGATGCATCTGGTGACGATCCGAACCCGAGAGCGATCATGCCGAAACATCCTTCCACGAGACGCCAGTTCCTGTCCGATACGCTGAAGCTGGTGGGCGCGTCCGCCGCCGTCGGCCTGTTGCCGGAAAGTATCCTGCGTGCGCAGTCGATTCCGGCGGCGACCGTCACGGGCACGATTCAGGACGTCAAGCATATCGTGATCCTGATGCAGGAAAACCGCTCGTTCGACCACTATCTGGGCAACGCGGCCGGCGTGCGCGGTTTCGGCGATCCGCGTCCGGTGGTCATGCAGTCGAGCGGCTACCCGGTCTGGTATCAGCCTTCGGGGGCGTCCTACGTGCTGCCGTTCCGGCCGACGCCGAGCGCCCCGGGGACGAAGAATTCCGATATCTACTACGCAGGGCTGAATCACGACTGGAACGGCGGACATTCCGCCTGGAACCTCGGCCAGTACGACAACTGGATCTCCGCGAAATCGCGGCAGACGATGGCGTACTTCACGAGCCAGGACATCCCGTACTACTACGCGCTGGCGCAGGCGTTCACGGTGTGCGACGGCTACCATTGCTCGCTGCTCGGCCCGACCAATCCGAACCGGCTCTATCTGTGGACGGGCTGTTGCGGGAACGTCGCCGGATCGTCGCCCAGCATCGACAACAACACCTACGGCGCCGCCTGGACGACCTTGCCCGAGCGGCTGAACCAGGCGGGCGTGTCGTGGAAGTTCTATCAGGACAAGGGACAGGGCCTGGACCGCAACAGCGGCTTCGGCGAATACCCGACGGGCGGAACCAGCGATCTGTGGTGGAACGGCAATTACGGCGACAACACGCTGCTCAACTTCAAGCAGTACCAGAACCTGTCGTCGACCGATCCGCTCGCCCCGGCGCTGAACGGCACGCAGATCGATCCGAAGGGGAGCGGCAAGCCCTACGACACGGGCCTCTTCCAGCAGCTCCGCGACGACGTCGCCAACGATAAGCTGCCGCAGGTCTCGTGGATCGCCGCGCCGTATGCGTACTCCGAGCATCCGTCCTGGGCGACGAGCGGCGGCGAGTGGTACGTCAGCAACGTCCTGAATGCGCTGACCTCCAATCCGGCCGTCTGGGCCAGCACGGTCCTGTTCATCACCTACGACGAGAACGACGGCTACTTCGATCACGTGCCGCCGCCCGTGCCGCCTTCGGCGAACAACGGCAAGTCGAATGTCGGCACCGCCGCCGAGTTCTACAACGGCAGCACCAAGGGTGCATCGGACGGCACGGCGTCGGGCGACCAGCAGATCGGCCTCGGGGTGCGCGTTCCGATGGTGGTGGTCTCGCCGTGGTCGAAGGGCGGCAAGGTCAATTCGCAGGTGTTCGACCACACGTCGGTCATCCGCTTCATCGAAGCGCGCTTCGGCACGGCCGCGTCGCCGCTGCGGGAAACGAACATCACCGCCTGGCGGCGCGCCGTCTGCGGCGATCTGACCTCGGCCTTCGACTTCTCGGCGCCGGATCAGAGCAGCACGTCGATCGGCACCGCCAGCAGCAACATGAATCCGAGCGGTCCGGTGGTGTCCGCGTCGCCGCCGAACCCGCAGGCGCTGCCCGCGCTGTCGGCCAATCGCCGCGCGGCGTGCCGGCTGCCGTACGAATTCTTCGTGACGGGCAAGGCGAACGGCGCGGGCAAGACGGTGGCGCTGACCTTCAGCAATACCGGCCAGGCCGGCGTCAGCCTGCAGGTCCGCGCCGGCGGCGGCGCATCCGCCGCGCCGCGTCATTACACGATCGGCGCCGGCAGCGGCGCATGCTCGACCGTGCAGGACGCGCTGCCGATGAATGCCGACGGCAGCTACGATTTCGCGATCCACGGGCCGAACGGCTTCCTGCAGGAGTTGCGCGGCGGCGTCGGCGCATCCGGCCAGGCGGGCTCGTCCGCCGAGATCCAGGTGTGCTACGACGTGCGCAACGGCAATATCCGCATCACGCTGGACAACAGCAAGGGCAGCCGGCCGGGCGCCTTCCAGCTGACCGACAACGCCTACCGGCAGAACCCGTACACCACCGTCACGGTCGCCGCCGGCGCGACCCAGGACGTGGTGTGGCTCGGCGACGCCGGCTGGTACGACGTCAGCATCCGCGTGGCGGACGACGCCGCCTACTTCCGGCGCGTGGCGGGCTGCGTGCAGCCGCAGACGGGGGCGTTGCTGACGGATTCGGCGATCGGCAACACCAGCCAGTTCGTGCCGATGTTCTCGGCGCAGGGCGCGACGTTCGCGACGCTCCGCTTCGATTACGTGACGCCGCCGTGGCGGCAAAGCCCGAAGAACTGGATCGGGGTGTACAAGCGCGGCGCGACCCCGGGCAGCCAGACGCCGTCGCTGGCGTGGGTCTATGCGCCGAAGGGCGCGGGGTCGGTGCTGCTCGCGAGCCGTGGCGGAAACGCGGTGTTGCCGTCCGGTCAGTACGACTTGTGGTACCTGTTCGACGACGCCTATCAGGCGCTGAGCGGCCCGATTCCGCTGAGCCTCTGATACGGATACGCGGCGCGGCGGGCGGCTCGGCCCGTGCGGCGGCGGGGCGGCATGCTCGCCGCTGCGCCGCTGCGCCGCTGCGCCGCCGCGCTGACGGACCGCGCCGAACGTCCGCCGACTTCCTTTGCCGCACGTTCCTCCTGCCGTTTCCTCGAACCCCTTCGATTCCGGGCGCCGCCGCACAGCCAGGTGCGACGCCGCCGGGAATGCCGACGCGCCGCCCACGGCATGACAAAACCGGCCACGCCCGGATTTGGCAATCTTTAACCAACGTTCGATCTGCCCGCAGGCCGGCGTCCGCCGCCGCCGGACCGCCCCGCCCACCCGCGCCGGCCTTGCGTGTCGCGCGCGAGCCGGGCGATAACCCTTCCGCCGGGAAGTAATTCGCGCTAAACGGGCCAATTCGTCACTCGCAATTACTGTGCGCCAACTAACAGACGGACGGCGTACTTGAATGCATGCTGTTCGTCGAAAACAGCGATTGCTTGCAGCGCCGTTCTTCCAATAGGCCCGGTGCGGCCGGCCTGACCCGCCGCCGGCGGGCCGTTTCTCTCCCGGCGCTTCGACCGCGTGCCGCGCCCGATCCAGTCGGCGCGATACGTGCGTTTGCCGGCGCATTGCGCGCCGGCCGGATTTCCCGCGCGCGGCCTCTCGGCCGTGCCCACCGCTCGCCCAACGCCTCGGGCGACACGAGTAAGGACAGGCAGCACATGAATAGCGAAGTTTCCGACAAGCGCCCGATTCGGTTACGGGACAATCAGGACGCGTTTTCCGCGTCGGATCTGATTCGCCTGGTGATCGACCACATCGGGTTCGTGGGCGTCTGCGTGGCGGTCGCGACCGTGCTGTGCGTGGTGTATGCGCTGGTGGCGACGCCGATGTATTCGGCGGATGCGACGGTGAAGGTCGATTTCCCGAATCCGAATCCGCTCGTCGCGACGGCGCCGGGCGCGCCGGGGCCGGTGCCGTCGACGCTGCCGACCGATGCCGAGATCCAGATCATGCAGAGCCGTCTCGTGCTGGCGCCGGTGCTCGCGCAGTACGGACTCGATCAATTGGTCGAGCCGCGCCGCTTTCCGCTGCTCGGCGCGCTGACCGAGAAATTCGCGACCCGGGGCGATCCGCTGTGGGTGCCGGGGCTGTCGTCGTTCGCGTGGGGCGGCGAGACGCTGGCGATCGCCGGCCTGAGCGTGCCGGCCGCGCTGGTCGACCGGCCGCTCGCGTTGAAGGTGCTGGACGACGGACGCTATCGCCTGAGCGACGAACATGGCCGCGTGCTGCTGGAAGGCGAAGCCGGCCGGCCCGCGTCCGGCGGCGGCGTGTCGCTGACGGTGGAGCAGCTCGCCGCGCGGCCCGGCAACAGCTTCACGGTCACCCGCTACAGCGAGGAGCGCGCGATGAAGCGCTTCATGCGCAATCTCAAGATCAGCGAATCGGGCAAGGACACCGGCGTCGTCGGCGTCCGCTACGAAAACGCCGATCCGGTGCTCGCGCAGGCCGTGACGAACAGCGTCGTGAATTCGTATCTGGCCGCCCACGTCGCGCAGCGCCAGGAGGAGGCGAGCAAGACGCGCGCGTTCATCGAGAGCGAACTGCCGACCTTGCGCGACAACCTGACCCAGGCGGAAGCCAACCTCAGCCAGTACCGCGCGTCGTCGAACTCGATGACGGCGACCACCGAGGCGTCGTCGTATCTGCAGGCGAGCCTCGATCTCGATCGCCAGATCACCGCGCTGCAGGTGCAGCGCGCGGCGATGGCGTCGCGCTTCACCGACAAGGCGCCCGAAATGCAGGTGCTCGACCGCCAGATCGGACTGCTGCAGAAACAGAAGGGCGATTTCGATTCGCATTTCAAGCAGCTGCCGAACGCGGCGCGACGCGCATCCGATTTGACGCGCAGCGTGAAGGTCGCGGAAGACATCTACGTCGCGATGGTCAACAAGGCCAACGAACTGATGGTCACGCAGTCGGGCACGCTCGGCAACGTGCATCTGATCGACACGGCGGTGCTGCCGGCGTCGCCGTTCAAGCCGAACCGCCTGCTGATCATCGGCGCGGGCGCCGTCGGCGGCTTCGTCGCGGCGGTGCTGTTCCTGTTCTTCCGCGCGCAGCTGCAGCCGGCCTTCGACAATCCGCGCGTCGTCGAGCGTCAGCTCAATGCGCCGGTGCTCGGCAACGTGCTGTACAGCGAGCGGCAGGCGCAGCTCGACCGGATGCAGCTGGTCCGGCTGATCGAGCCGGAGCGGGCGAGCGACTGGGAAGTGGTCGGGCCGCGTCAGGCCGGGCAGCATTTCCTGCTGGCGGCCGACGGCACCGGCGATCTGTCGATCGAGGAATTGCACCGGGTGCGCGCGTCGCTGCAGTTCCGGATGGCGCAGACCAGCAACAACATCCTCGCGGTGATGGGCGCGACCGCGGAGACCGGCAAGACCTTCGTCGCGGCGAATCTCGCGGCGCTGAGCGCGCAGGCCGGCCAGCGCGTGCTGCTGATCGACGGCGATCTGCGGCGCGGCCGCCTCGCCGCGCTGTTCGGCCAGCCGCTGCGGCCGGGTCTCGCGGAAGTGCTGACGGGCGAACTCGACGTGCGCGACGCGATCCGCAGCGTCGGGATCGAGCGGCTGTCGGTGATGGCGGCGGGGCGTTATCCGGCGAATCCGTCGGCGCTGCTGTCGACGCCGGTGTTGCGCGAACGGCTGGCCGAACTGGCGAAGCGCTACGACATCATCGTCGTCGATACGCCGCCCGTGCTGGCGGCCAGCGACGCGCACCTGATCGGCGCGATCGCCGGGTCGTCGGTGCTGGTGGTGCGGCCGAATGCGCAGAGCGCGCACGAGATCGCGGAGGCCGCGCAGCAGCTCGAACGGACGGGCGCGTGCGTGGTCGGCGTGATCCTGAATGCGATTCCGCGCCGGCGCAGCGAGCGCTACGCGTGACACGTGGACACCGGTTCAACTAGCCGTTCGCGCGGGCGCGCAAGCGCATCGGCGTCAAGCTCGCCGCACGGCCGGACGCGCGCGATCCACGCCCGGCGTATCCGGCTGGTCCGCGCATGGCTGACGGCCGTGGCGCTGGCGGCGGGCAGCGCGTGGGCGATGGCGGCGGACGCCGTGCCGCTCGCGCTGGCCAATGCGCCCGGCTCGCTGATCGTCGATCGGGCGGGGCCGTTGACGCTGAGCTTCACGACAGCCTTGCCGCCGGACTCGGGCGACGCGACCGTGACGGTCGAATTGCGCGACCGTGATCGCGACGGCACCCCGGGCGGCACCCCGGTCGCGACCTATCGCGCGAAGGCTCAACCGGCGCTGCGGATCGAGGTCGAACTGCCGCACCCGGGCTGGTTCGCCGCCGACGCGCGTCTGATCCGCGCGGGCGTCACGGTGGCCGAGCGCCGCTTCGGCGTCGCGGCGGCGGCGCCGGTCGCGGACCTGGACGCCGGCCTGCCGGATGCGGGCGTCGCGACGCATTTCGGGCAGCATCGCGGCGATCCGGAGATCGTGATGCCGCTGATCCGGCGCGCGGGTTTCCGCTGGTTCCGCGATGAAATCTATTGGGACAACGTCGAGCGCGAGCCCGGCCAATTCGTGTTTCCCGGCGACTACGATCGCTATGTGGGCACGGCCGCGCGCATCGGCCTCAAGCCGTTGATCGTCCTCGACTACGGCAATGCGGTGGCCTATCCGGGGCTGTTCACGGGGGCGCAGGGATTTCCGCGCACCGTCGAGGAGCGCGCGCTGTTCGCGCGCTATGCGGCGAAGGTGGCGCAGCGCTATGCGAAGACGGTCGGGCATTGGGAGGTATGGAACGAGCCGTCGATCGGCCCCGTCAGCATCGACGATTACGCGGCGCTGCTGACGAGCGTGTCGGCGGCGCTCAAGCGGCAGGATCCCGCCGCGCAGGTGCTGGCGTGCAGCGGCGGCGGCGCGGGCGGCGGCCCCGGCGGGGATTGCGTCGCATCGCTGCTGAAGCGCGTGCCGCGCGGCGTGTTCGACGGCGTCAGCATCCATCCGTACATGACGCCGTTCGATCCCGACGCCGGTTATCCGACCACGCCGAGCGCGCCGATCTCCGCCGTCAACATTCCGACCGTCTGGCCGCACCTGCGCGACATGGTCGCGCGCGAATCGGCCGGCAGGGCGGCGCGGCCCAGCGTGTGGGTGACGGAAATCGGTTGGCCGTCGAGCGCGAAGTCGACCCGGATGACCGATGCGACGCAGGCCGCATACCTGTTGCGCAGCTATCTGCTGTCCCGGCGCTATCCGGCCGTCGCGGCGATGTTCTGGTACGACTTCGTCGACGACGGCACGGACCCGGCGGACGGCGAGAAGAACTTCGGCCTGTTGAGCGCGGATCTCGCGCCGAAGCCGGCGTACGTCGCGGCTTCCGTGCTGGCGCGCACGCTCGGCGCGCGGGCCTGGAACCGCTCGCTGGCCGACGCCGGCGGCGTGCGCGTCTATCAGTACGGCACCGGTGGCGACGCGGTGATCGCGGGCTGGCGGACCGGCGCGACGGCGCCGGCGACGCGCATCGCCGTGCCGCCGGGCAAGTACTGGCTGCGCGACTGGCAGGGCGTCACGCGCGCGCTCGTCGTGCCCGACGGCGGGCTGGCGTGGGCGCTCGGACCGATGCCGCAATACCTGATCCCGGCCGTGGACGGCCGGACCGCGCCGTAGCGGCGGCGGACGACAAAGGGCTTTCATGTACGCCAGATTCATCTCGGTGCTGTTCTACATGCTGTTCACATGCGTGGTGCTGAACCCGCAGGTGGGCGGCTTCACGATCTATCTGTATCTCTTCGTGCCGTTTCTCGATCCGGACTTCTCGCGCTTTCTCGCGGGAACCGCGCGCAAGTGGAGCGCGCCGCTGCTGCTCGCGGTGGCGGCGGGCGCGATCGGTTCGCCGTCGATGGCGATGCGGATCGTGTCGATCGCGATCAGCATCGGCTACCTGATGTACACCTACGAGCGGCGCATCGCGTATCTGCAGCACTGGGTCGTGTTCAACATCGCGTTCGCGGTGCTGCAGTTCGTGACCTATTACGTGGACCGGCCGCTGTCCTACCAGCTGGGGCCGACGGCGATCTCGGAGATGGTGTGGGGCCCCTATGCGACGCTCACGTATACGAATTTCTTCGAGGTGTTCTATTTCTCGCGGGTATCGGGGCTGTCGCGCGAGGCGGGCTTCTTCTCGTCGCTGCTGGTGGCGTCGTTCATCGTCTACCTGTACACGGAGAAGCCGACCAGGAAAATGCTGGCGATCTATCTGGTCGGTTTCTTCATCAGCTTCTCGAAATCCACCGCGGCGCTCGGGATCATCGCGCTGCTGTACCCGTTCAGACATCAGCTGCGGCGCGTGCATCCGCTCGTCGTGCTGGTGCTGTTCAGCGCGGCGATGTGCGGATTCTCGCTGTACCTGGCCGCGCACAATTTCTTCGAGTCGGATACGTTCGGGCATCGCTTCAGCGGCTACGCGTTCCTGTTCGATGCGCGGATCGACGATCTCGTGAAGGGCATCGACCAGCATGAAGTCGTGCGGCGCTACGGCAACCTGCCGTACATCCGGCTCGTGCGTGCCGACATCGACCTCGCGGGTTTCGCCGGACTGGCCGACAACGTGACGGAGATGGGACTGTTCCCCGCGCTGATCGTGCTCGGCGTGCTGGCCTTCACGGTGGGCGACGGCTTCAGCATGCTGATCCTGCTGCTGCTGACGTCGACGCTTTCGCTCACGTCGGTCACGTCGTTCATCCCGCTCGCCTATCTGATCGCTTACTGGCCGCGCTTCTTCGCCTACAGCCGGGATCGGGTGGCCCGGTCGCGCGCGCAGCATGCGGAGGAGACGATCGATCCGTGGCAGGTGACGCCCATGCGATCGAGCCGTTATGCGGCGGCCAAGCCGCCTCGACAGCCATGAAGCCGACAACCTGCGTGACGCGGTGCAGCGTGCGGCGATTTGACAATCGGTATCGCGACGGGATTGCAATCGCGGCGGTTACGCAGTGGCGGAATTGCGGAAAACCGGCGCTTCAATGTGCCTCAGCCTACACAATCCCTTCACTGCGCATGCATCTTCTTGACCCATGCGGGCGGGGTCAGTAGTTTGGTAATCAGCATCAGAACGCAGTTAATTAAGAATACCTAAGTATTTGAAGTTTGAACTGCTCGTTGGCCGCGGATCTGATGACGAATTTTCCACTTCTGACATTAGACAAAAATGCTGCGATCCCTCGGAGACCGTTTTAAACGGCACTCGAAGACAGCTGCGGCGCGCGTCGCCCCGCTGCCTTCGTGGTTCAACCTCACTCTGCGTTCGATTCCCCTCGCCGCTCGTAAGCGCTCGGATGACGGCGCACATGCGATGACGCGCGCCGTCACCGCCGCATCGGCCGTGCTCGCGTTCCTGCCGGCATCGGTTTATGCAAACTGCACGACGACCGGCGTGAGCACGGTGTGCGATACGACCAATCCGTCGCCGTGGACGTCGACGATCGGCACGGGTCCGACGACGCCGTCCGGTTCGACGATCACGCTCGATCCGAATGCCCAGTTGGTGACGGGCAATGCGCCCGCGATCTCGATCGGCCAGAACTCCACGATCTCGCTCGGCGCGGGCTCGCTGGTGCAGAACACGCCGTCGACCAATCCCGGCAACTACAACAAGGGCGCGAATACGATCGAGATGCTCAGCGGCAACACGCTGACCATCGGACAGGGCGCGACGGTGTATTCGGTCGGCTCGGCGACCACCAGCGAACCGTGGCGCGGCGAGCCCATCAACACGCTGGGCGCGAACAACACGATCATCAACAACGGCACGATCCGCGCGACGAATTCGACGGCGATCTGGTTCGACAACGTGCTCGACAACGGCCAGATCACGACGGGCCCGAACACGGTCGTCAACAACGCGACCGGCGTGATCATCGCCCCCGACACGATTCCGCTGGCCGACGGCTCCAGCGTGCAGGGCAGCGTGATCGGCGGCGGCCCCGACCCGATCGACTTCACGAATCGCGGCAAGGTGATCGGCAACCTCGTGTTCATGGGCGGCGACGATGCGCTGCACATCTACACCGGGTCGAGCGTCACCGGCGTCATCGACGGCGGCGGCGGCAACAACCTCGTGACGCTGAACGGCACCGGCGCCGATTCGATGACCGCCACCTTCACGAATTTCCAGACGTTGTACAAGCAGGACAGCGGCACGTGGACGCTGACGGGGCCGCTCACCGGCCCGACGCTCACGGAAGTGCAGCAGGGCGTGCTCGTGCTGAACGGCGACAACTCCGGCTATACCGGGAAGATGATCGTCGACCAGCCCGGTACGCTGCAGGCCAACGCGCAGAGCCTGCCGAACGCGATCACCGACAACGGCCTCGTGCAGGTCACGCAGCCGACCGACGCGGCCTATGCCGGGCTGATCACCGGCACCGGCGCGCTGCTGAAGGACGGCGCGGGCGCGCTGACCTTCAACGGCACGCAGCCGTACAGCGGCGGCACGACCGTCAACGCGGGCACGCTGATCGTCGGCGACGCGACGCATGCGGGCGCCTCGCTGTCGGGCGGCGGCCCGGTGACGGTCAATGCGGGCGGCACGCTCGGCGGCTACGGCAGCGTGACCGGCAACGTGACGAACAACGGCACGATCGGCGTCGCGAACGCGCTCGCGCAACTGGCGACAGGCCCGACCGGCAATTTCTCGGTCAACGGCAACCTGACCAATGCCGGCGTCGTGAATCTCGGCGGCGCGCGCATCGGCAATACGCTGACGGTGACGGGCAACTATCTCGGCAGCAACGGCACGATCGCGATCAATTCGCAGCTCGGCGGCGACAATTCGCCGACCGACAAGGTCGTGCTGAACGGCGGCACCGCGAGCGGCACCACCAACCTCAAGGTGACGAACGTCGGCGGCGGCGGCGCGCTGACGAGCGGCAACGGGATCCAGGTCGTGCAGGCCGCCAACGGCGCGACGACGGCCGTGGGCGCCTTCAAGCAGGGTGCGTCGGTCGACGCGGGCGCCTATACGTACACGCTGTACCGCGGCGGCCTGAACGGCAACGATCCGGACAGCTGGTATCTGCGTTCGCAGCTGATCGGCCCGGTGAAGCCGGATATCGTGCCCGATCCGCCCGTACCCACCTACCGGATCGAAGTGCCGATCTACGCGGAAGTGGCGGCGCTGGCCCGCGAGATGGGCGTGCAGCAGATCGGCACGTTCCACGACCGGCTCGGCTCGCAGACGCTGCTGTCCGAGACCGGCCCCGTGCCGGCGGCCTGGGGGCGCGTGTGGGGCAACCATGCGGTGCTCGGCAGCGAAGGCACGGTGAACCAGTCGTTCGACGGCTCGATCATCGGCGGCCAGGTCGGCCAGGATCTATATGCGGACCGCACCGAAAGCGGCCATCGCAATCACTACGGCTTCTTCCTCGGCTTCACGCGTGCGTCGGGTGACGTCAGCGGCTTCGCGCTCGGCCAGCAGGGCCTGCCGGTCGGCAATCTGTCGATCAATTCGTACAGCGCGGGCGGCTACTGGAGCCACATCGGCCCGAGCGGCTGGTACACGGATACGGTGCTGATGGGCAGCACGATGACGATCGATCCGAAGTCGAACAACAACGTCGGCGCGACCACGCACGGCACGTCGCTGACGGCATCCGTCGAAGCCGGCGCGCCGGTGCCGTTCTCGCCGAGCCTGATGTTCGAGCCGCAGATCCAGTTGATCTTCCAGCACACCAACATCAACGATCTGAACGACGGTACGTCCAGCGTATCGTTCGGCAATGCGAACTCGGTGATCGGCCGGGTGGGCGCGCGGCTGTACGGCACGTTCACGGCGGCCGGACAGGTGTGGGAGCCGTATGCGCGCGTGAACGTGCTGCATTACTTCGGCGGCTCCGACACCGTGTCGTTCGGCAACAGCGCGTCGGTGTCGAGCGATCAGAACGCCACGCTGGGCCATGTCGGCGTCGGCGTATCGACGCGGGTGAACAAGCTCGTCAGCGTCTATGCGTCGGCCGGCTACTGGTTCAACCTGAGCGGCGCGCACCAGCGGATGGTGGGCGGCAACGCGGGCGTGCGCGTGAGCTTCTGACGCGGCGGTTCCTCTCGCGCACCATGCAAAACGCCGCTCGATCGAGCGGCGTTTTGCGTTGGCGGTCCGGGACGCGGCCCCGCGTTCAGCGCAGGGGCACGGATACCATGCGCGCCAGCGCGGACATCAGCGCGCCGGCCGGATCGGCGAGATCGTCGAGTACCGAGAAATGGGTGAGGCCCGCGACCGGCAGATAGTGCGCGGGTTCGCCCGCGTCGGCGCAGGCCGTCGCGTAGTCCGCCGATTGCCGGACGAGTTCCGGCAGCTCGGCCGCGCCGACCGCCACGGTCGTCGGCGCGCCCGGGCCGATCGCGCGGATCGGACTATAGCGCGCGATTTCGTCGGCGCTCAACCCGAGCGTGTCGTCGAGCCACGACAGCGAGATCGGTTCCAGATCCACCAGCGCGCTGATCGGCAGCGCCCAGGCGACAGCCGGATGCGCGCGATGCAGCGCGCTCAGATGGCCGCCGGCGGAATGTCCGGACAGGCACAGCGGGCGGGCGGCCGTGCCGAGTCGGGCGGGATCGGCGGCCAGGTGGTCGAGCAGGCGGCCGATCTCCGCGACGATCCGCGTCATCGTCGCGTGCGGCGCGAGCGTGTATTCGGCCAGCACGACATTGAAGCCGCGTGCGAGCGGGCCGCTCGCGACGAACGCGAAATCCTCCTTGTCGCAATGCTGCCAATACCCGCCGTGGAGGAACACGAAGGTCGGCGCGGCCGCGAGCCCGCACGGCAGCCAGTCGAAGCGCTCGCGCGGGGACGCGCCGTACGCAAGGTCGCGCTCGACCGGATGCGCGGCGTAAAGCGCCGCGCTGCGCGCCCGGAAGCGGGCCAGCGTGCTCGCGAAATCGGGATCGGCGGCGACGTTGTTGTAGGCCGCGTCGAGCGCGGCGCGGTCCATGCCGCGGTAGAGGGCGGTCATGCGCGCGTGCTCAGCGGTCGTCGTCGTGGATCGACGACGGATGCCGGCACAGTGCGCGAACCTCGACCTGCATGTACGGAAACAGCGGTAGCTGGCTGAGTACGTCGTGCAGCTGCGCGGGGCTGTCGACGTCGAAGATGCTGACGTTCGCATAGCGTCCCGCGATGCGCCACAGATGCCGCCACGTGCCGTCCTGCTGCAGGCGCTGCGACATCGCCTTCTCTTCCGCCTTGAGACTGGCCGCCTTCACGCCGTCCATGTCGGCAGGCAGATTGACGGTCATTTCCACATGAAACAGCATGCCTGGCTCCTGATGGGGGTTCGGGTTGCGGCGCTCATGGCGCTCATGCCTGCGCGCGCACGCGCTCGACTTCCGTATCGGGCGCATGGTCGCGCGCCTTGAACAGCGTGAAGTCGAAATCGATCAGCGCGAACTGGCCGTCGACGCCGTAGGGTTTGCCCGCCGCGCCCTCCGCCTGCCGGATCTCGGGCACGAGGCCGTCGCGCGTCGCGAACGCGAAGTCGTCCCACAGATACGGATCGCCGTCGATGTTGATCTGCGTGGTCAGCTTGCGGTGGCCGGGCGCGGAGATGAAGAAATGGATATGCGCGGGACGGTGGCCGTGGCGGCCCAGTTGATCGAGCAGCTGCTGGGTCTTGCCGCCGGGCGGCACGCTGTAGCCGACCGGCACGACGCTGCGGAAGCTGTAGCGTCCCTCGGCATCGGTGCGGATCGAGCGGCGCAGGTTGAACGCGGGCTGCGACGGATCGAAGTACGAGTAGTTGCCGAGATGGTTCGCGTGCCAGACTTCGACGAGCGCGTTCGCGATCGGCGTGCCCGCTTCGCTCAGCACCTGGCCGCGCATCACGAGCGTCTGGCCCGGATCGGTGCCGTCGTCGAGCCGTGCATGTGCGACCGATTCCGGCGCGCCCGCGACGTACAGCGGCCCTTCGATCGTGCGGGGCGTGCCGCCCGCGATGCCTGCTTTCGCCTCGGCTTCGTCGAGCCGCAGGTCCAGGAAGTGCTCGAAGCCGAGCCCGGCGGCCAGCAGCCCCAGCTCGCCGCTCTTGCCTGCTTCGCCGAGATAGTTGAGCGCGGTCCAGAATTCGTCGGGCTGCACGTCGAGATCCTCGATCGTGTGGAAGAGGTCGCGGACGATGCGGTTGACGACGGCTTTCGTGCGGGCGTTGCCGGGGTGGGTCGCGCTGTCGTCGATGGACTTCAGCAGTGCGTCGATGGTTGCCGGGTTCATGTGTGTCTCCTGTTGTGGGGGCGGGGCGGACTGCGGATCAGCGCGGGGCGGCGCCGCGCCGCATGCGCTCGATGCGCGGCCAGTCCGGTTCGATGCCGAGGCCGGGCGTGGCGGGCAGGTGAAGCGCGAAATCGCGGTAGTGCAGCGGCTCGACCAGGATTTCCTCGGTCAGCAGCAGCGGTCCGAACAATTCGGTACCCCATTTGAGCGTGCCGAACGTACTGAACAATTGAGCGGACGCCATCGTGCCGACGGCGCCCTCCAGCATCGTGCCGCCGTACAGGTCGATGTGCGCGGCCGTCGCGATCGACGCGACGGCCGCCGCGCCGAGCAGCCCGCCCGATTGCGCGATCTTGACGGCGAAGACGTCGGCGGCGCGCATCCGCGCGAGCTGGAATGCGTCGCCCGCGCCGTGCAGCGCCTCGTCGGCCATCACCGGCAGGTCGGCGCGCGCGGCGAGGCGCGCGAGACCGTCGCGATTCGCGGCGGCGACCGGCTGCTCGATCAGGCTCACGCCCGCTTCTGCGAGGCGCGGCGCGGCCCAGAGCGCGTCGGTTTCGGTCCAGGCCTGATTGACGTCGATCCGCACGTCGCCGAGCGCGCCGAGCGCGTGCTTGATCGCGATCACGTGCGCGACGTCGTCGGCCACCGGCCGCGCGCCGATCTTGAGCTTGAACGCGCGATGGCGACGCGCTTCGAGCATCGCCTGCGCTTCGGCGATGTCGCGCTGCGTATCGCCGCTCGCGAGCGTCCACGCCACCTCGACGGCGTCGGTCACGCGGCCGCCGAACAGCTCGGACAGCGGCACGCCGAGACGGCGCGCCTGCGCGTCGAACAGCGCGGTCTCGAGCGCGCATTTCGCGAAGCGGTTGCCTTGCAGATGCTTGCGCAGCCGCGCCATCGCGGCGCCCGGGCGGGTGGCGTCCACGCCTTTCAGCAGCGGCGCGAAATAGGTGTCGATGTTGACCTTGATGCTTTCCGGGCTTTCTTCGCCGTAAGCCAGGCCGCCGATGGTCGTACCTTCGCCGACGCCTTCGACGCCGTCGCTGCAGCGCAGCCGGACCAGCACCAGGGTCTGGCAGTTCATCGTCGCGACCGAGAGCCGGTGCGGCCGGATGGTCGGTACGTCGACGAGCAGCGTCTCGACGCTTTCGATTGTTGCAGCGGTTGCTATCATGCGTTCCTCCAGTCCGGACACATGGTAGGAACAAACGCCCGGCAGCGTCCAACACCCTTTCCGACTACTTCCATACTTTCGAGGTATGCATGGAACTGCGCCAGCTTCGGTACTTCATCGCGGTTGCCGAGGAAATGAACATCACGCGGGCGGCGGAGCGTCTGCACATGACGCAGCCGCCGCTGAGCCGCCAGCTTCAGCTGATCGAGGAGGAGATCGGCCTGCCGCTGTTCGAGCGCGCCGCGCGGCCGCTGAAGCTGACCGAGGCGGGGCGGGTGTTCTATGCGCAGGCGAAGCGGCTGGTCGATCAGGCCGACGAGCTGGCGCCGCTCACGCGCCGGCTCGCGCAGCTCTCGGAGCGGATCGTGATCGGCTTCGTGCCGTCGGCGCTGTACGGCGCGCTGCCGGACGTGATCCGCGCGTTCCGCGAGCGCGCGCCGTCGATCGAACTGGCGCTGATCGAAATGTTCACGCTCGAGCAGTTGGGCGCGCTGAAGGGCGGCCGCATCGACGTCGGCTTCGGCCGTCTGCGTTTCGACGACGAGCAGCTGGTGCGCGAGGCGCTGATCGAGGAGAAGCTGATCGCGGCGCTGCCGGCCGGGCATCCGCTCGCCGACCCGGGCCGGCCGCTGGCGCTCGCCGATCTCGCGCGGGAAACCCTGATCGTCTATCCGAGCACGCCGCGGCCGAGCTTCGCGGACCAGCAATTGTCGGCGCTGCGCGACGGCGGTTTCGCGCCGGCCGCCGTGCACGAGGTGCGCGAGCTGCAAACCGCGTTGGGGCTGGTCGCCGCGCAGGTGGGCGTGTCGCTGGTGCCGGAGAGCGTCGACGGGGTGCGGGTCAGGGGCGTGGTGTACCGGGCGCTGCCGGAGCCCGTCGCGACGTCCCCGATCATCATGAGCCGCCGGCTGCACGACGAGCGCGCCGCGACGGCGCTGTTCTGCGAGGTGGCGCGGGCGTTGTTCGCGGGGTGAGGGGGCGGGGCGGCGCATGGGCGGGCCGGTTGGCGTCCTTTCATTTTCTTGACGGATGCGGACGGGGTGGTGGGGATGGATACGGATACGCGCCGGCAGGCCATGTACCCTGAAGAAGAACCCGTGCACGCGCGTCCCGGCAATGCATCGCGCGTTGAAGGCGGGAGGCCGAACCTTATGCCGAGCCCGCGTCCGCGGGCTTTTTATCTTCCGTCGATCGTCGCCGACGGCAGTTCGCCGAACCGCTCCCGGTACGCGATCGCGAAGCGCCCCAGGTGCGTGAAGCCGCAATCGAGCGCGATGTCGGCGATCCGCCGCTCCGGCGCCGCCGCGCGCAGCAGGTCGCGGGCGTGCTCCAGCCGGATCTGCCGCAGGTACTGCATCGGGCTGACGCCGCGAAACTGCAGGAAGCCGTCGCGCAGCGTCCGCTCGGGCGCGCCCGCCGCCTGCGCGATGTCCGCGAGCTGCAGCGGCTGGCCGAAATGGGTATCGATGTAATCCTGCGCGCGCCGCACGAAGCCCGGGGCGGGATCGTGGCGCCGGGCCGACGCCGACACGGGCGGATGCCCGTCGATCAGCAGGTCCAGCAGCAGGTGTTCGAGCCGCGACGCGACGCGCGGGTTCGCGTTCGCGCTGTCCAGCAGCGCGGGCGAACGGGCGACCAGCATCAGCTGCTGCATCCACGAGGACAGCGCCGCGCTGTCGACGCCGATCACGGGGTCCAGCGTCGCCGTCGCATCGCCCGTCAGCGTCGCGAGCGCCGCCGCATCGATCCGCAGCACGAACTGCTCGCAATCCGCGGACAGCTGCGCGTCGAACGGCTCGCCGGGCGCGCACAGCACGCCCGTGCGGCGATCGACGTCGACCGTGCGGCCCATCGCCCGCACCCGCGCATGGCCCGACAGGCAGAACATCAGCAGGTAGTAGCCGTCCACCGCGTCCACGCTCACGTGCATGGCGTCGCCGAAGGCGATCGCGCCGAGTCCGAGGCCGCCGAGCCGCACGAAATCCATGTGCGACGGCCCGTGCCGGTGCCCGTTCGGCATCAGCGCGTGCGGCTGCATCACGCGGGAGATCCGCTCGCGCGTCTCGTCGAGATCGCGCGATTCGAACAACCGGTGCCCGCGCAGCGCCAGCGGGTCGAATGGATCGGGGGACATGGTGTGCTGCCTCGCATCGAAGCGCCGGCGCATTGATCGGGAGAGCGACCGATCGGCCGGGCGGCATGTTGATGTGCGCATCCTAACGCAGAAAGCCGCCGGAAGTGGATAGTGCAGCGCCGCAACCGCACTTTCCGGATAGACGGGGAATATTAGCGTTTCAAAAATCGGGGCCTGTCAGGTGGATCCCCACCTCCCGACCCGGAGACATCCTATGGAACAGATCGAGGCGCCGGTGCGGCGCATGGATCGCGACGACGCGTCCGACGTGCGGTTCCCGCGCGACGACGGCTCGCGCGTGCCTTACAAGGTGTTCAGCTCGCAGGCGGTGTACGAACGCGAGCAGGAACGGATCTATCGCGGCCCGACCTGGAGCTTTCTGGCGCTCGAGGCGGAAATCCCGAACCCGGGCGATTTCAAGAGCACCTTCGTCGGCGATACGCCCGTCGTCGTCACGCGCGGCGAGGACGGCGCGCTGTCCGCATGGGTCAACCGATGCGCGCATCGCGGCGCGCAGGTGTGCCGCAAGTCGCGCGGCAATGCGACGTCGCACACCTGCGTGTACCACCAGTGGAGTTTCGACACGCAGGGCAACCTGCTGGGCGTGCCGTTCCGGCGCGGTCAGAAGGGCATGACCGGGATGCCCGCGGATTTCGATCCGAAGCAGCACAGCCTGCGCCAGCTGCGCGTCGACAGCTATCGCGGGCTGGTGTTCGCGAGCTTCAGCGAGACGGTCGCGCCGCTGCCCGAGTACCTCGGCGAGCAGATGCGGCCGTGGATCGACCGGATCTTCCACAAGCCGATCGCGTATCTGGGCTGCACGCGGCAGTATTCGAAATCGAACTGGAAGCTCTACTTCGAGAACGTCAAGGATCCGTATCACGCGAGCATGCTGCATCTGTTCCATACGACCTTCAACATCTTCCGGGTCGGGATGAAGGCGCGCTCGATCCCGGATGCGACGCACGGGCTGCACAGCATCATCACCGTGACCAAGACGAACGACGACACGTCCGCCGCGTACAAGCAGCAGCACATCCGCTCGTTCGACGAAGGCTTCGCGCTCGAGGACGACTCGATCCTCGGGCTGGTCTCCGAGTACGAGGAGGACACCACGAACCACATCCAGCCGATCTTCCCGCAGCTCGTGATCCAGCAGATCCACAACACGCTGGTCGCGCGGCAGCTGCTGCCGAAGGGGCCGGACAGCTTCGAGCTGATCTTCCATTTCTTCGGCTACGCCGACGACACGCCCGAGCTGCGCGCGCTGCGCATCAAGCAGGCGAATCTCGTGGGGCCGGCCGGCTACATCTCGATGGAGGACACCGAGGCGACCGAACTGGTGCAGCGGGGCACGGTGCGCGACCAGGATGCGACGTCGGTGATCGAGATGTCGCGCGGCAATCCCGACCAGCAGGACACGGCGATCACCGAAAGCCTGATCCGCAAGTTCTGGGTCGGCTACCAGAAGCTGATGGGCTATTGACGCGGAGCGCGACATGACTGACGACATCTATTTGTGGTTCGAACTGCACATGCTGCAGAACCGCTATATCGGGCACCTCGACAACAACCGGCTCGAACAGTGGCCGGAATTGTTCACCGAGGCGTGCGTCTATGAAATCGTTCCGAAGGAGAACGCCGATCTCGGCCTGCCGGTCGGGATCGTCCACTGCACGAACCAGCGGATGCTGCGCGATCGAGTGGTGTCGCTGCGCCACGCGAACATCTACGAGGCGCATACGTATCGCCACATGACGTCGGGGCTGTCGATCGTCGGCGTGCGCGACGGCGAGTTCGACACGGAAAGCAACTACGTGGTCGTGCAGACCCGCAGCAACGGCGAATCGAACGTCTACCAGGCGGGCAAGTACTACGACACGGTGGTGCGCACCCTCGACGGGCTGCGCTACCGGACCAAGCGCGTGATCTACGACACGTCGCGCGTGCAGACCCTGCTGGCGACGCCGATCTGAACGACACATGAACCAGGACGAACAAGGAACCCCCATGAGCGATGAAACGGTCGCCGAATGGCAAGCGCTGGGCGCGCTCGACGAATTCTCCGAGGACGAGCCGGCGGCCCGCGTCGTCGGCAACAAGCCGATCGCGGTGTTCCGCGTCGGCGACGAACTGTTCGCGCTGCACGACCTGTGCACGCACGGCCATGCGAGGCTGTCGGAGGGGTATGTCGAGGACGGCTGCGTCGAATGCCCGCTGCATCAGGGGCTGTTCGACATCCGCACCGGCGCGCCGCGCTGCGCGCCGGTGACGGAGGCGGTGCGCGCGTACCCGATCCGCATCGTCGACGGCCGGGCGGAAATCCATGTCGGCTGATCCGTACCTGATCGTCGGCGGCGGGCACGCGGCGCGCCGGGCCGCCGAGGCGCTGCGCGAGCGCTGCGCGACCGCGCGGATCGTGATGATCGGCGCGGAGCCGGAACTGCCGTACGACCGGCCGGTGCTGTCCAAGGATGCGCTCCTGAGCGACGAAGGCGAGGGGCGCGCGTTCATCCGCGATGCCGCGTGGTATGCGCAGCAGCGCATCGAGTTGCGGCTCGGCGTGTGCGCGGAAGCGATCGATCGCGGCGCGCGGCGCGTGCGCTTGAGCGATGGAACGGACGTCGCGTACGGCCGCCTGCTGATCGCGACCGGATCGCGGGTGAGGCGCTTCGGCGGGCCGGTCGACGACGGCGTGCCGCTCCACTACGTGCGCACCGTCGCCGATGCGCGCGCGCTGCGCGCCGCGTTGCAGCCGGGCCGGCGGGTCGCGGTGCTGGGCGGCGGCTTCATCGGCCTCGAGGTGGCGGCGTCGGCGGTGCAGCGCGGCTGCGCGGTGACCGTGATCGATCCCGCCGAACGCCTGTTGCAACGCGGGATGCCGGAGGCGATCGGCGCGTTCGCGTGCGCGCTGCACGCTCGGCGCGGCGTCGAGGTTCGCCTCGCCACGCGGCCGGAGCGCATTCTGCGCGGCCCGCGCGGCGGCGCGCGCATCGAGACCAGCCGGGGCGCGATCGATGCGGATATCGTGGTGATCGGCATCGGCGTGGTACCGAACGCCGAAATCGCGCAGGCGGCGGGCCTCGATGCGTCGAACGGGATTCGCGTCGATGCCGCCTGCCGCACCGGCGATCCGGCGATCTTCGCGGCGGGCGAGGTGACGCTGCATTTCAACCCGCTGCTGGGGCGCCATCTGCGGGTCGAGTCGTGGCAGGTCGCGGAGCATCAGCCGGCGGTCGCGGCGGCGAACCTGCTGGGCGGCGACGAGACCTACGCGGAGTGGCCGTGGCTGTGGTCCGATCAGTACGACTGCAACCTGCAGACGCTCGGCGTGTTCGAGGCCGGGCAGACGCTGGTGCTGCGCGGCGATCCCGAGTCCGGCCCGTTCTGCGTGCTGGCGCTCGATGCCGGCGGCGTGCTGCGCGCGGCGGCGGCGGTCAATGCGGGGCGGGAGATCGGCGCGTGCCGGCGGCTGCTCGCGGCGGGCGCGCCGCTCGATCCCCAACGGCTCGCCGATCCGGCGGTGGCGCTGCGCACGATGCTGTGACGCGCACGGGAGGCCGCATGCGTTTGCGACTTGCGGGATCGGCCGCGACCGGTAAGAATCGACACCCCTTGCTGTCGATTGCTTTTCAAACCGGGAGACCCTGATGGCCTACGACTCAGCCAATATTTTCGCGAAGATCCTGCGCGGCGAGATTCCGTGCATCCGATTGTGCGAGACCGACACGACGCTCGCATTCATGGACATCATGCCGCAATCGGAAGGCCATGCGCTGGTGCTGCCGAAGGAGCCGGCCGAGACCTTCTACGAGCTGTCCGACGCGGCGGCGGCGGATTGCATGAAGACCGTCAAGCGGGTGGCGCTCGCGCTGCGCGAGGTGCTGGCGCCGGACGGGCTGTTCATCGGCCAGTTCAACGGCGCGGCGGCGGGCCAGACGGTGCCGCACGTGCATTTCCACCTGATCCCGCGCTGGCACGGCCAGGACCTCGCGATGCATGCGCGCGAGATGGCCGACGCGGCGCGGCTCGAAGCGCTGGCCGTGCGGATCCGCCCCGCGCTGTAACGCCGCGGGCGGGCCGGATCACAGCTGGCTGTCGATCGGCAGCAGCACGCACAGCCCCGTCAGCAGGTTGCGGTACAGGCCGGCGCCCGGGTCGACGCGATAGGTCCGCGCCTCGCCGTCTTCGACGTCGGTCCAGACGAGCGGCGAACGGGTCGCGCCGGGTACCGCCTGCTGGTCCGGCGTCTCGAGCGTGACCCGATAGCTGATCGACGGCTGCGTCACCTGATCGAACAGCGTCGCCGCCTGCCGCGCGATCGCCGGGCTGTGGATCACGAGTGCCAGCTCCGTGTTCAGATGCGCGGAGCGCGGATCGAGATTCATCGAGCCGATCACGAGAATCCTGCGGTCGATCACATAGGCCTTCGCGTGCAGGCTCGCCCGGGAGCGCGAGCCGAACAGGGTGGGGCGGCCGCGCCCCTGCTCCGGCTTGTATTCATACAGCTCGACGCCGTGGCGCAGCAGCGGCACGCGGTACGGACCGTAGCCCGCCTGCACCGCGACGGCGTCGGTGGCGGCGAGCGAATTGGTCAGCACGGCGACCCGCACGCCGCGCGCCGTCAACGCGCCGAGCGCCTTCACACCCGCGTCGTGCGGCACGAAGTACGGCGAGAACACCTGGAATTCGCTGCGCGCATCGTGAGTCAGTTCGATGAGACGCTGCATCGGCGGGCTGCGATAGTCGGCGCTCGGCTCGATGATCTTGTCCGGCGAATCGGCCTTGAATTCGGCGCTCGCCCACATGAGCCCCAGCGTGTCGCCGGCGATCTGCGCGGCGAGCGGCGTCGCGTTCAGCGGCTTCGCGTCGTACGGCTGCGCGTTGGCGCGCCAGTGCGCGCGCAGCGCGTCGCGCGTCGTGTCGAGATCCTTCGCATCGAAGCGCTGATGATTCAGCGCGCTCAGCGGATACGCGCTGCTGCTCGCCCAGTAGGTGTCGAAGCTCGCGGAGACGTCATGCGTGACCGGGCCGGCCGCGAGCACGTCGAGATCGCGAAAGCGCAGCGTCGGGCTCGCGCTGAAGTATTCGTCGCCCAGATTGCGGCCGCCGACGATCGACAGCTGGTTGTCCGCGATCATCGCCTTGTTGTGCATCCGGCGCGTGAAGCGGTCGATCCGCGTGAACAGGTTCGCGGTGCGCTCGAACATGCCGCGTTGCGCGGCGCCGAACGGATTGAACACGCGGATTTCGATGTTCGGGTGCGTGTTCAGCGATGCCATCACCTGATCGATGTCCTTGAAGTTCAGGTCGTCGACCAGCATCCGTACCCGGACGCCGTGATCGGCCGCATACAGCGCGGCGCCGAGCAGCAGCTTGCCGGTCGTGTCCTCGGTCGCGATGTAGTACTGCATGTCGAGCGTGCGGGTGGCCGCGCGGGCGAGCGCGATGCGCATCTGCAGCGCTTCGGCGCCGTCCGGCAGCAGCCGGAATCCGGATTCGCCGGGATGCGCGCGCTCGGGCGCCGCGAGTGCGTCGGAGAGCGGGGTGGCGGTATCGGCGGGCAGCGCGTGCGTGACGGTGCGGGGCAGCGCGGTGGCGGGCGGCTGGGCGGCGCAGCCGCCGAGCAGCGCGAGGGCGATGCCGGCGCAGGCGAGGCACCGGGCAATGCCCGCCGGGACGGCCAGGCGGCGCGCCGCGGCGCGGGAACGGACGGAATGGGCCGGCACGCTGCGGACTCCTTGGTGAAGCGGGGACGGGCGCCACGCGTGCTGGCATTCTAGGTGTCGCGCGCGACGCGGGTCAACCGCGCGGGCCCGGTGTACCATCGATCCATCCTCGCTCATCCGGCCGATCATGTCCTCATCCTTGCCTCCATCCCCGCCCGCCGGCGTCGACATCCGGCTGCTCGATACCGCCTGTGCGGCCGACTACCGCGCGATCCGGCTGGCCGCGCTGCGCGACGCGCCCGACGCCTTCGGTTCGACTTACGCGATCGAGGCGGCGCGGCCGTTCGAGCATTTCGCCGAACGGGTCGCGACGACGCGCGTGTTCGCCGTCTATCTCGACGGCCGGATCGCGGGCATGATCGGCTACAAGCGGGAGAGCGGCGGAAAGGATCGCCACAAGGGGTTTCTGTGGGGCATGTATGTCGCGCCGCACGCGCAGCGGCGCGGGTTCGCCGCCGCGCTGGTCGAGGCCGCGCTCGCGGCGGCGGCCACCGAGGTCGAGCAGGTCACGCTGTCCGTCGTGCAGGGCAACGACGCGGCGCGTGCGCTGTATGAGCGCCTCGGCTTCACGCTCTACGGGGTCGAGCCGCGCGCGCTGAAGAGCGCGAACGGTTACGCGGACGAGCTGTTGATGGTGAAATTCCTGGCGGCCGTGAGCTGATTCCGGTTCCGGGCGCGCATGGCGGGCGCGTTCGCGCTGCCCGATGCGCGGGTGCCGGGAAGGCACGGCGTGCCCCGATTCAGCCGGACGTCGCCGGTCCGGCGCGCACGGCACGATCGTCCGATGCCTTTCGCTTGGCGGCGACGTTCCGCCGTGCAGTACCTCAGCCATAGAAGAACCGCGCATCACTTCCCGCGAGGCCCCGTTCGATATCCGGGCGCGCTCGCCAACAGGAGACGAACGTGGCAATGCCCGCATCCGGACCGGCCGGCACGCCGCCGCGCCTGGGCTCGATCGTCGGCGGTCTCGCCGGCAACCTGATCGAGTGGTACGACTTTCTCGCCTACAGCATCTTTTCGATCTACTTCGCGCCGTCGTTCTTTCCGGCGGACCGGCCGACGGTGCAACTGATGAACACCGCCGCGATTGCGGCGGTCGGCTACATCGCGCGGCCCGCGGGGAGCTGGCTGATCGGCCTCTATGCGGACCGGTGCGGCCGCAAGGCCGCGCTCACGAAATCGGTCACGGCGATGTGCGCCGGCTCGATGCTGATCGCGATCACGCCCGGCTACGCGACGATCGGTGTGTTCGCGCCGGTGCTGCTCGTGGCTGCCCGCTTGCTGCAGGGGCTCAGCATGGGCGGCGAGTACGGCACGAGTGCAACTTACCTGAGCGAGATCGCGCCGCCGGCGCGGCGCGGGTTCTATGTCGGTTTTCTCCAGGTGAGCGTCGTCGCGGGGCAACTGCTCGCGCTCGGCCTGATGCTGCTGATGCAGCGGCTGTTCGCCGGCACGCATGACATCGAGCGCTGGGGCTGGCGGATTCCGTTCGCGGTGGGCGGGGTGCTGGCGCTGTTCGCGCTGTACATGCGGCGCAACGTCGTCGAAAGCGAGGCGTTCGTCGCAAGCCGCGCGCGGGCCGCCCGGCCCCGCGTATCGGCCGATCTGCTGACCCATTGGCGCCAGCTGCTGCTCGCGATCGGCATCACGATCGGCGGCACCGTGGCGTTCTACACCTATACCGTCTACATGCAGAAATATCTGGTCAATTCGGTCGGCCTGCGCAAGGAGACGGCGACCTGGATCTGCACGCTGGCGCTGCTGCTGTACATGCCGCTGCAGCCGCTGTTCGGGCTCGTGTCCGATCGCGTCGGGCGGCGGCCGGTGCTGCTCTGGTTCGGAATCGGCGGCACCGCGCTGTCGGTGCCGATCTTCGCGGCGCTCGGCCGCGTGCACGATCCGCTCGCCGTGTTCGCGCTGGTGTTCGCCGGGCTGGTCGTGCTGAGCGGCTTCACGTCGGTGCACATGCTCGTCAAGGCGGAGCTGTTCCCGCCGCAGATCCGCGCGCTCGCGGTCGGGTTGCCCTACGCGCTGACGACGGCCATCCTCGGCGGCACGACCGAGTTCGTCGCGCTGCGCTTCAAGGCGAGCGGCAGCGAAGCGATGTTCTTCTGGTACGTCGCCGCGTGCGCGGCGATTTCGCTGGCGGTGTACTGGCGGATGCCGGAGACGCATCCGGGCAAGCGCAAGCCGCCGGCCGGCGTGGCGATGCGGGGCGAGCCGTCGCGGTAGGCGCGGCGTGGCGCGTGACGAACGCGGGGCGGTCAGCGCATGTCCGCCCGCGCGATTCGCGCGGGTGCCGCCGACTGGCGGGATCGCGCGTCGCCGCCGTGCGGGGGCGGCGTGGCCGCCGCCGGAAAGGTGCGCTCCCAGCCGCCGCCCAGCGCCTTGAACAAACCGATCAGCGCCAGCGACACTTCGGTCGTGCTGTCGACATGCGCCTGCCGGGTTTTCAGCAACGCCTGCTGGGCCGTCAGCACGTTGAGGAAGTCGGCCGCGCCGGTGACGTACCGGCGCCGCGCCTGTTCGAGCGCGATGCGGTCCTGGTCGACCACTTCGCCGAGCCGGACGCTGTTGGACTGCCGTGCGGCGTAATCGTCCATGGCGTTGTCGATCTCGTGCCACGCCGACAGCACTGTGCGCCGGAAGTCGAGCAGCGCTTCCTGCTGCTGCGCGCTGCGCAGCGCCAGCATGCCTTTCAGGCGGCCGCCCTCGAAGATCGGCACGCTGAGCGCGGGCCCGATGCCGAACATCCGCGCATCCCATGAACCGAGATCGCCGACATGCGTTGCCTGCAGCGCGAGGTTGGCCGACAGCGTGATGCGCGGGTAGAAGCTGCCCCGTGCGACGCCGATGTCGGCAGTCGCGGCGTGCAGACGCGCTTCGGCGCGCCGGATGTCCGGCCGCCGCTCCGCCAGCTCGGACGGCAGTCCGACCGGCACCTCCGGCGGCACGGCCGGAATCGGCGCGGCCCGGCGCAGTTCGTCGTCGAGCGCGCGCGGCGGTGCGTCCAGCAGATAGCCGAGCGCGTTGACGAGCCGGGTCAGCTGGTGGTCGAGCAACGGCGCCTGCGCTTCGATCGCCTTCACTTGAGCGGTTGCCTCGGCCACGTCGAGCTGCGTTGCGACGCCGTCCGCGAAACGCACCTGCGTGAGGCGCTGGCTGTGCTGCGCGATGTCGAGGTTGTCGCGGAGGATCGCCTGCTGCGCCTGGACGCCGCGCAGCTGCACATAGTCGCGCGCGGTCTCCGCGAGCACCGACACCAGCATGTCGCGGCGCGCATCCTCGCTCGCGTCGACCGCGGCGTCGGCCGATTCCGTCTGCCGGCGCACGCGTCCCCACAGATCGATTTCCCACGACGCGTCGAAGCCCGGTTGCCAGACGTTGTAGTCGGCCTGACCGTTCAGGCCGGAGATGTCGACGAGGCCGCGCTGGCTCGAACGCGCATGCAGGTACGACGCGGTGCCGTCGAGCGCGGGCAGCGTGTCGGCGCCGGCGATCCGGCGCGCCGCGCGCGCCTGCAGCAGCCGCGCGGTGGCGGTCCGCACGTCGAGATTCGACACCGTGACGCGCCGGATCAGCGACGTCAGCACGTCGTCGTGAAACGCGTTCCACCATTGCGGATCGAGTGCGCCCGCCGCGATCCGGCTGCGCGCCGGATCCGCGTCCCGGCCGGCCGCGGTCCAGTGCCGCGGCGCCGCGGCATCCGGCCGATGGAAGTCTGGGCCGACGGTACAACCCGCGAGGCCGGCCGCGCCCAGGCCGAGTGCGAACGCGAGCGTCTGGAGCCGCGGCTTCATCGCGCCGTTCCTCCGGTCTCCGGCGCGCCGCGCGAGGGCGAGCCGGTATGGATCTCCGCATCGACGGACATGCCCGCGCGCAACCGGTCGAGTCCGTCCTGCTCCGGATCGAACGCGATCTTGACCGGGATCCGCTGGACCACCTTGGTGAAGTTGCCGGTCGCGTTGTCCGGCGCGATAGCGGCGAAGGTCGTGCCGGTCGCGGGCGCGATGCTGTCCACGCGACCGTGGAAGACTCGGCCGGGATAGGTGTCCACGCGAACGTCGGCTTGCTGTCCGGACCGGACGTCGGTCAGCTGGGTCTCCTGGAAGTTGGCGACGACATAGGCGTGGCGCAGCGGCACCACCGCGAGCAGCGGACTGCCCGGCGTCACGTACGCGCCGATCCGCGCGGCCCGCTGGCCGACCGTGCCGTCGACCGGCGCGACGATGCGCGTATAGGACAGGCTGAGTTGCGCCGCGTCGAGCGCGGCGTGCGCGCGTTGCAACGCGCCTTGTGCGCGCGCGCGCTCCGCGAGCAGCACGTCGGTCTGCTGTTTCGCCGTGGTGAGACCGGCCGTGCTGCGCGCGACGTCGGCTTGCGACATGTCCGCGCGGGAGCGCGCCTGCTGCGCGTTCTGCGTGCTGCCGGCGCCGTGTTTCGCGAGATCGGCGTAGCGTTCGAGATCCGCTTGCGCGAAGGTATGGCTGGCGCGGCTGGCGGATAGCGCGGCGGCGGCCTGGTCGATCAGCGCGCGTTGCTGCACGAGGCGTGTCGATGCGTGGTCGAGCGCTGCCTCGGCGATCGCCACGTCGGCTTGCGCCGCCGCGACCGCCGCGGCGTAGTCGCGATCGTCGAGCCGGGCAAGCAACTGCCCCTTCGAGACCGTCTGGTTATCCTCGACCGCCAGGATGCTGATCTGCCCGGCGACGCGCGGGCTCACGATCGTGAAGTCGGCGGTCACGAATGCGTCGTCGGTCGACGGGTCGGACGACGGACGGATCATGCCGGTCAGCGCGACGAGCGCGCCGGACAGCACGATGCCGCCGGCGGCGTACGCGGCGCCTTTTCTGGATTTCAATGCGGACATGGAAGAGCCTTCAAGCTTCATGGTGCGGACGGCGTGGCGATTGCACCGGGCGGATGGACCCGGGTGGGACACAACGGGATCAGCGCGATCAGCGCGACGGCGAGCGCGACCATCAGCCAGTAGGTATCGGCCGACGCCAGCACCAGCGCCTGCGCGCGGACGCGCCGGTCGAGCAGCGCGAGCAGCGCGCCTCGGTCGAGGCCGAGCCGGTTCGCCAGGTCGTACTGCGCGAGCGCGAGCGCCTGTGGATGCGCCGCGAGCCGATCGACGAGGTGCGCCGAATGCAGATGCTCGCGCATCGTCACGAAACCTTCGGCGACGGCTCCGCCCACGACCACGGAGAAGCCCTTGACGGTGTTGAACCACGCGGAGGCGAACGGACCCTCGAGCGGCGTCATGCCGTCGGTCGCGAGCATCAGCAGCGGCACGACGGTCATCGGCTGGCCGAACACCTGCAGCGCTTGCAGCAGGTAGAAGTTCTCGCGCTGCCAGTCGGCGGTCAACAGGGTGCCGGCCGCGCACGACAGCGCGATCTGCCCGAGTCCGCCCGCGAGCACCCAGCGGCAGTCGACGCGCCGCAGGTTGCAGATCGCCGTGACGACGGGCAACGCGATGAGCTGCGGCAGCGCGACGCAGAGCGCGAGCGATGCGCTTTGCGCGGGCCGGTAGCCGTGTACCTCGGCCAGATAACCGAACGGCACGCCGGGTGCGCAGACCAGGATCACCAGTACTCCGCCCAGGGTGATCAGCGAGTAGGTCAGGTTGCGGCGCGCGAGCAACTGCAGCTTGAAGAACGGCATCGGATGAAACCATTCGTTGATCAGGAACAGCGCCATCGCGATGCCGCCCGCGGCGAACATCGCGACGATGGCCGGCGAGTCCGTCCAGCCGAGGCGGTCGCCTTGCGTGAGCGCCAGCACCGGCAGCGTGATCGCGGGAAAGCCGAGCAGCACGCCGCGCCAGTCGAACTGGCGGAAACGCTCGAGCCGCATCGGATCCTGCGGAACGCCGTAGGCGACCAGCCCGATCGCGAGCAGCGCCGGCGGCACGATTTGCCAGAACACGAAGCGCCAGCCGGCGTGGTCGACCCACAGCGCGGCGAGGGGCGTGCCGAGATTGGGCGCGAAGGTCGCGGTGAGCGCATAGGCGCCGAGGCCGTAGAGCTTGATGCCGGGCGGCAGGAAGCGGAGCGCCACCGTCATCAGCATCGGCGGCAGGCAGCCGCCCGCGAAGCCTTGCAACGCGCGCAGCATGCCCAGCGCGGCGACGTTCGGCGCGAACGGACACAGCGCGCCGAGGAGCGCGAACACCGCGAGCGCGGCGATCGTGAAGCGGCGCAGCGAGAAGGTGGCGGAGCACCACGGCGCGAACATCATCGCCGACACCTGAGTTGCGTCGTACAGCGACGTGAGCCAGCTGCCTTCGTCGTGGCCGATATGGAGCGCGCCGCGCAGGTCGGGCATCGCCGCCGCGGTGACCCGGTCGTTGATCTGCGCGCACATCACCGCGAGCAGCACGCCGCCGAGCCCGAGCGCGATTCGTGCGCCGAAGGCCGGCGGCGCGGAACGGGGCGACTGCCGGGCGGTGGGGGCAAGCGGCGGCGCGAGCGCGGCCGTCACGCCGTGATCCCGCGCGACGCGCCGACGCGGAACACCGGAAGGGGAAACATGCGCCGTACTCCGTAAGCGTTGCGATGACGCCAGTCTAGAGACGGCCGCGCGATTCGGACACGCCGCGCGGCGTACGGCTGCAGTGCGTCCGGCGCACTGCCGGACGGAGGGAACGCGTGGCCGGCGGGCTTTTCGCCGGGCTCCGCTCACGCGGGCAACGGGCCGGCGAATGCGCGCGGCCGGCTGTCCTCCAAGGGGCCCGCCTCCGGGGCGGCGCTGCGCCCGGTCGAACCGGACATCGGCGTGAACGGAGCCTAGGCGACACGCCCTCGCGAGCAGGCGGTCCAGATGGTCCGGCGCAGCCACTGATGCGCCGCGTCGCTATGGAAGCGGGGGTGCCACGCCTGCACGATGGCGATCTTCTCGAGCGGAATCGGCAGGCCGAACGCGCGGACCCGCACGCCCATCGCGCGCACGCCCTGGACTACGTGCTCGGGCAGCGCGAGCACGAGGTCGGACGAGCAGAGTGCGAACACCCCCGAGTAGAAGGTCGGCACCACCAGCGATACGGTGCGCTTCAGGCCGAGCGCGTCGAGCGCGCGGTCGATCGGACCCGATGCGCGGCCGCGCCGCGACACGCTGATATGGTCGAAGGCGGCGAAGCGTTGCGGCGTGATTGCGCCGTCGAAGATCGGATGGTCCTCGCGCGCCAGCCCGACGAAGTGGGTGGTGAACAGCGCCTGCACGTGGAAGTCCGCGCCCATCGGCCGCATCACGCTGATGTAGAGGTCGGCATGCCCTTCACGCAGCACGTCGTCTTCGGTGTGGTTCTCGGGCAGGAGGCGCAGCACCGAGCGCGGCGCTTCGCGCCGCACGTGGTCGAGCAGTTCGCCGCCGAACGAACTGGTGAAGGTGTCGTTCGCGTGCAGGTTGAAGCGCCGGTCCAGCGTCGCCAGATCCAGTTCGCGTTCCGGTCGCAGCAGCCGGCGCGCGGTATCCACCGAGCCGCGCACGTCGTCGCGCAGCGCCAGCGCGCGCGGCGTCGGCACCATGCGCCGGCCAGCCTTGACGAGGATCGGGTCGCCGGTGGCGGCGCGGATGCGCGCGAGCGTGCGGCTCATCGCGGGTCCGCTCAATCCCATGCGCTGCGCGGCGCCCACCACCGAGCCTTCCTGCAGCAGCGCATCGAGGGCAACGAGGAGATTCAGGTCGGGAGTCTGCATGGGTCGTGACGCGGCCGTGGCGGTCCGGATGTTTGCAATAATGAAAGATTGTAGGGCCGTTCGCCGCCGTGGCCCCTGTCGGCTTTCCGGGCGGCATGCTAACTTCTGGCGCGATGCGGTGCGCACGACGGCGGTACGACGGACCGGTGCCGCGCCGGCACGCCGCATGCCGATGTCCGCGGGAGGCGCCGCCCGCTCGTCCAACCCAGGTGCCACGATCCGCATGTCCGACCCGAAAGAACTCGAACTCAGAAACAGCAAGCGCCGCGCGCTCGGGCTGCTGCTCGCGGCGGCGGCGGTGTTCGTCGTGACGCTCGTCCTGCCGCGCGGCGTGTGGGTCGACGGCGCGAAGGCCGTCGCCGAGGCGGCGATGGTGGGCGCGCTTGCCGACTGGTTCGCCGTCGTCGCGCTGTTCCGGCGGGTGCCGATCCCGTTCGTGTCGCGGCATACGGCGATCATTCCCAACCACAAGGAAAAGATCGCCGACAATCTCGCCGTATTCGTGCGCGAGAAGTTTCTCGACCCCGGGTCGCTCGTCGCGCTGCTGAAGCGGCACGATCCGGCCGCGCGGCTCGCGCAGTGGCTGACCGCGCCGGCGAATACCGCGCTGCTGGGCGGCTATGCGGTGAAGCTGTTCGATTTCGCGCTGGACATGACGGACGACGCGCGCATTCAGTCGTTCGTCAGGGATGCGTTCCGCACGGCGCTCGACAAGGTCGACCTGTCGCAATCGTCGGGCGCGGTCCTCGATACGCTGACGAAGGACGGCCGCCATCAGGCGCTGCTCGACGACGGCATCGCGCAACTGGTGGCGGTGCTGCGCGATCCGGACAATCGCGGCGTGATCGCCGGCTACATCGTCGACTGGCTCAAGGGCGAATACCCGAAGGCGGAACGGCTGATGCCGACCAGCTGGCTCGGCGAACACGGCGCGGAGCTGATCGCGAACGCGGTGAGCCGGGTGCTCACGCAGATCGCCGACGATCCCGGCCACCAGCTGCGGCGCAGCTTCGACGCGGCCGCCGCGCGTCTCGTCGAGCGGCTCAGGCACGATCCCGCGTTCATCGAGAAGGGCGAGGAGATCAAGCGCTACGTGCGCGACGGCCAGGCTTTCAATCTGTATGCGAAGGATCTATGGAACCAGTTGCGGGCGTGGCTCAAGGCCGATCTCGCGCGCGACGATTCGATGCTGCACCGGCAGGCGGCGGCGCTGGGCGGCTGGCTCGGCGGGCGGCTCGCGGCCAGCCCGGCGTTGCGCGCATCGATGAACGAGCACGTGGAGAAGGCGGCGGGCGAGATGGCGCCGGAATTCGCCGTGTTCCTGACCCGGCATATCAGCGATACGGTGCGCAACTGGGACGATCGCGAGATGTCCCGTCAGATCGAGCTGAACATCGGCAAGGATCTGCAGTACATCCGGATCAACGGCACGCTGGTGGGCGGCCTGGTCGGGCTCGGCCTGTATCTGGTGTCGTGCGCGGCGCACTGGGCCGGCGCATTGCCGCAATGGCGATAGGCGCGGCTAGCGGTACCGCCACCAGATCGCCGCCGCGGCGATCGCGGGCAGCAGGAAGATCAGCGCAAAAATCGGCAACTCGTCGCTAAACGTGTAACCGGCCCGGTAAACACCGACGAACATGTTCGCGGCCGAGATCACGAACCAGACGGGAATGAAGAACGACGCCGCGGTGCCGAACGCGCGGCCGTCTTGATTTCCGATCGAGCGGGAAATGAACAGGCTCGCGATCAACAGCGCGAACCCGGCTCCGATGATCAACGCCGAACGCATTGCGGGATTCTCCTGTGAGTGGCGCTCGAATGCGCGGCAACGTGAGTGGTCGAGAGGGTGCGCGCCTTCGCGCACGGTCTATAGAATGCCTTGTTTCCCCGCATCGCTGGAAGCCCTGTCACACGGATTTTGCGTGGCAATGACAAAAAAACACGAAACGCGCGCGTCGGCGGGCGGCGAGATTGATGCATCGGCGTCTCCGGTTTTCGCGCCGGGGATGCGCTGAGGATGACGAAATGCCTCGGGCGGCGCCGGCGCGGCATGACCGAGTTTGACAATCGAAAGCTCGACGCAATATAAATCGGCATGTTGTAATCCCGCGATCGGCGGCGCCGGCCGCCGCGAACCCTCTACCGTGAAGGCGAATACATGTCTCCCGTGGCGGCATTCAAGCTGGTCCTGCTTTCCTTTCTCGCGATCATCGCGCTCGAGCTGCTCGCGAAGCGGCTCAGGCTGCCGCCCGCCGCCGCGCTGCTGGTCGGCGGCGCGGGCATCGCGTTCATCCCGGGGCTGCCGCCCATCAATCTCGATCCGGATCTCGTGCTGATCGTGTTTTTGCCGCCGCTGCTGATGGACGGCGCGTACTTCTCGGTGTGGGAGGAGTTCAAGCGCAATCTCGGCGGCATCATGCTGCTCGCGATCGGCGCGGTGGTATTCACGACGCTCGCCGTCGGCGTCGCCGTGCATCTCGTCGCGCCGGGCCTGCCGTGGGCCGCATGCTTCGCGCTCGGCGCGATCGTGTCGCCGCCCGATGCCGTCGCCGCGAAGGCGGTGCTCGAACGCGTCGCGCTGCCGCGCCGGCTGATGGTGCTGCTCGAAGGCGAAAGCCTGCTGAACGATGCGGCGGGCCTCGTGCTGTTCCGCTTCGCGGTCGCGGCGGCGCTGACCGGCGCGTTCAGCTTCGAGCATGCGGTGGTGCGCTTCGCGGAACTGGGCATCGGCGGTGTCGCGGTCGGCTTCATCGTCGGCTGGCTGGTGGTGAAGTTCCTGAAGCTGCTGCAGGACGATTACCTGGTGATCACCACCGCGGTGATCGCCGCGTGGATCAGCTACATCGTCGGCGAAATGTGCGAGGTGTCGGGCGTGATCGCGACCGTCACGGCGGGCATGGTGCTCGGCTGGCACCAGCACGAGGTGTTTTCGGCCGCGGTGCGCACGCGCGGCACCGCGTTCTGGCAGGTGATCGTATTCCTGCTGGAAGCGCTGGTGTTCGTGCTGATCGGGCTGTCGCTGCGCGGCGTGATCGTGCGCCTCGGCGGTCTCGGCGAAGTGCTCGGCACGATGGCGCCGGCGATCCTCGCGGTGCTCGCCGCGGTGATCGGCTCGCGCTTCGTGTGGATCTTCGCGGTCGAGGTGCTGAAGCTGCCGACGCGTCTGGCGGGCGGCAGTCGCCGCGCCGACTGGAAAGCGGCCACGGTGATGAGCTGGGCGGGCATGCGCGGGGTCGTCACGCTGGCGATCGCGCTGTCGCTGCCGGAGGAGATGCCGGGCCGCGATCTGATTCTCGTCGCATCGTTCGCGGTGATCCTCGTCACCGTGCTGCTGCAGGGCACGACGATCGGCCCGCTGATCCGGCTGCTCCGGTTGCGCGATGCCGAACCGCACGCGTCGCACCACCTGAACGAACCGCAGACCTGGGCCCATGTCGAAGCGGCGCAACTGGCGGCGATCCAGCCGCTCGTGCGCGATGCCGACGGCAACGTGATCCATCCGCGCCTGCTCGAACAGTATTCGTACCGCGCGAGCGTGACGGAGCGCTACAAGGACGAACCGGCGTTTCCGGCCAGCGAGCGCCACGCGCACTACGACGTCGTGCTCGCCGCGATCGCCGCGGGGCGGATCGAATTGCTGCGCCTGCATCGCTCCGGCCGGATTCACGACGAGATGCTGCACATGCTCGAACGCGATCTCGACCTGCAGGAAATCTCCGCCCAGCATGCGAAGGGCGGGCCGGCGTGACGAGCGGACCCGGGCAGCGGCATCGCGCCGGCCCGGGTGTCTTGCGACGCGGATGAGGCGGGCGGGTCCGGCGGCGCGGCGAGGACGGCGCGCTGCCTCGTCGGTCTATTTACCCTGCGCGTTGTACCAGCCCGGCCCGATCGGCGCATACCCGGCCGCTTTGCCCGCCGCCGCCGTGGCGGCGGCGCCGAAGTTCGGCCACGCCGGATAGTACGGCCCCGACACGGGCTGGGACGTGCCGGCGATCTTCGGCGGCCCCGCCGTCCCGGTCGTGCCGGTCGTGGGCGAGAGGGTCGCGAGGCCGAAATACGGTTCGTAGATATCCACGCTGTACGACGACGACAGCGCCATGTCCGAGTAGCTGTACGCGTAGACCGGCCCGTACTGGCCGTAGGGCTGGCTCGCGACCCACGCCATCATCTGGCGGTACTCGCGGGCCTGGTTCGCCTGCGTCAGATAGGACGGCGCCAGGGTCTGAAAGTTGGCGTTCGTGTACTGCTGCGAATTGCCGCCCAGCCGACCGGTGAAATTGGTGGCCCCGTCCGACGCGGTGGTCGCCACGCCGAACTCCGTGATCGCGATGGCCTTCCCTCCGTCGCCGTTGGCGCTCATCAGATCGCGCAGGCTCGTTCCCGTGTAGCTGGCGAAGGTGTAGCCGTTGCTGTTCGGCCAGCCGTAGGACGGGGACGCGAACGTGTGCCACATGATGTTGAACGGGTTCGAGTAGTCGGGGTACGTGGAGTTGAGCGTCGTGCTCGGACATTGATTGCCGGGCGCCTGCCAGTCGTCGCTATGGCAGTGGGGATGATGGGCGAGCGCATCGAAATAGCCGCGCGCGCCGTTCGCGTACATCGCGGCGAGCCAGTCGCGCGGTTCCCATTGCGTCGGCGCCGGGTAGGCCGGATTCGTCGAGCCCACGAGGCCGGCGACGCCGTTCGGCGGCAGCGCGCCGGTCCCGTTGTTCGGGGAGGTGGTGCATCCCGAACTGCCGCCCGCATAGACATAGGCTCCGGGGTTCGCCTGCTTGATGGCCGGATAGACGCTCCGCAGGATCCGCGTATAGAGCCCGGGATCGTGGGGGATGAAGCTGACGCCGCAGTTCGGCTCGTTCCAGATTTCCCACGCGTCGATTCTTCCGCCGTAGCTGTCGCTGCCGTAATGTTTCGCGGCCGCTTTCGCGAAGTTCGTATAGGCGGTGGGATCCGGCGCGCACTGCCAGTAGGCGCCGCTCGCCTGCCGATAGCTGCTCGGGCAGGCCGAATTGGCTGCCCACCGCGGGGTGGACGTAATCACGCCGAGAACCCGCAGGCCGTTGTTGCGGGCCGCCCGGACGAGGGTATCCGTGGTGCCCCAGGTCAGGCCGCTGGCCGCGCCGGGATTCGGATCGAAGGGGATGATCCACGATTGCGACGGCTGGATCTGCCACCAGCCGATCGTGATGCGCACCCAGTGAACGTTCATCGCGGCGACGCCGGCCATGTAGTTGTTGATGGCCTGGGTCGGATTGGCGGGGTTGCGACTGATGATGTCGAAGATTTCCCCGCCGAGATCGACGCCGGTGACGGGCGTATTGGTCTGGGTCTGCGAGAAAGCCGGGCGCATCCCGATCAGGCCGAGGATGACGCAGAGCAGGATGATTCTTGTCTTATTGATAAGCATGACTGAATGTATCGGGCTCCGTGAGTCGATGGCACGCATCGGCGAACGGCCGATGCAATGTCGCATCTCGGGTGGATTGAAGGCGAAGGGCGCTGACGCGATACCGGCGCGAGCGGATACGCCGAAATAGGTGTACGGAAAATAGGCGTATTGAGGTTAGCGTATCGATCGGGGCTTATCAAGGCGACACGGCGGCCTTCGGTGCTTGCATCTGTGCGTTGCCTTGCATATCGGAGCCGGCGCGGCGCCCGTCGCCGGTTCGCGGGTTCCCGACGGAGAGGCCGGCATGCGAGGTTCCGACGATGCGCGTCCCGGCCGTCTTGTCGAGGCCGTGCACGAGGCGAGAGACATCCGGTTCATCTTCGGGCGTTTCTTTTCATGGGACGAATGAAACCGAGCGGCATTCGGTGGGGCCGCTCCGTCGTTCCGGCAAGGTTCGGGGCCGCGTGAGCGTTTCCGGTCCGGCGGGTTGGACGGGTTCGCCGCCGCGGCGGACGGGTTGCCGCGATGCGTGACGGCCGCCCGCCGGGAGCCGGGCGCCGCGGGCGTTTCGACACCGCTTCGCCGCCGCCTCGCCGCCGCCTCGCCGCGGGCTTGCGAAAGCGCCGATTCCCCCAATCTTCTACAATCCAGACAGTCGGCTGTCCCGGTTCCCCGCTTGCCGGGCGGACCGGCGCATCCCGCGGGCCTCCGTTCACCGGAGGCCGCGCCGCGTGCGGCATGGCGCGGCGGATTTCCTCCCGGCTTTTGTCTGCTTGTGTCTTGAAGGTAACGAGTCGCGCGCGCCGTAGGCCGGCGGGTGCGTCGCTTAACGCCGCGCCGCCCGTAGGCCGGGCGAGCGGCACCAACCGAGAGTCCCCATGAAAGCATCGGATCTGTTTGTGAAGGCGCTGGAAGCCGAAGGCGTCGAATACGTGTTCGGCATTCCCGGCGAAGAAAACCTCGATCTGCTCGAATCCCTCCGCCGTTCCCGCATCAAGCTCGTACTGACCCGCCACGAACAGGCGGCGGGATTCATGGCGGCGACTTACGGTCGCCTGACAGGCCGGACCGGCGTGTGCCTGTCGACGCTCGGGCCGGGCGCGACCAATTTCGTGACGGCCGCCGCGTATGCGCAGCTGGGCGGGATGCCGATGCTGATGATCACCGGCCAGAAGCCGATCAAGTCGAGCAAGCAGGGACACTTCCAGATCGTCGACGTGGTCGACATGATGCAGCCGCTCACCAAGCTGACGCGGCAGATCGTGTCGATCGGCAATATCCCGTCGGCGGTGCGCGAGGCGTTCCGGCGCGCGGAGGAGGAGCGCCCGGGCGCGACCCACCTCGAGCTGCCCGAGGATATCGCGCACGAGGAAGGCGACGGCCAGCCGATTCCGGCCAGCTACAGCCGCCGGCCGGTGGCCGAGGAAAAGGCGGTCGCGCGGGCGGTCGAGGCGATCCAGGCGGCGCGCCATCCGCTGCTGATGATCGGCGCGGGCGGCAATCGCAAGACCAGCTGCAAGATGCTGCTCGAATTCGTCGACAAGACCGGCATCCCGTTCTTCACGACGCAGATGGGCAAGGGCGTGATCGACGAGACCCATCCGCTGTGGCTCGGCAACGCGACGCTGTCGGACGGCGATTTCGTGCACCGCGCGATCGAACATGCGGACTGCATCATCAACGTCGGCCACGACGTGATCGAGAAGCCGCCGTTCTTCATGCGCAGCGACGACAAGACCGTGATCCACGTGAACTTTCTCGGCGCGCAGGTCGATCCGGTGTATTTCCCGCAGATCGAGGTGGTCGGCGACATCGCGAACGCGGTGTGGCAGATGAAGGAGGCGCTGGCGCCGCAGGCGCACTGGGATTTCGCGCGCTTCGAGATGATCAAGGCGCACTTCGACGCGCATCTCGCGAAGGGGCAGCACGACCCGCGCTTCCCGATGTATCCGGTGCGGATCGTGCACGACCTGTACCGGTCGCTGCCGGTCGACGGCATCGTCTGTCTCGACAACGGGATGTACAAGATCTGGTTCGCCCGATATTGGCGCGCGCACGAGCCGAACTCGCTGCTGCTCGACAACGCGCTCGCATCGATGGGCGCGGGCCTGCCGTCGGCGATCGCGACCAAGATCGTGCATCCGCAGCGCAAGGTGATCGCGGTGTGCGGCGACGGCGGCTTCATGATGAATTCGCAGGAGCTGGAAACGGCGGTGCGGCTCAAGCTCGACCTGGTCGTGATGATCATCCGCGACGATGCGTTCGGGATGATCCGCTGGAAGCAGGAGAACATGAATTTCCCCGACTACGCGATGACCTTGCAGAACCCCGATTTCGTCGCGTATGCGCAGAGCTACGGCGCGCACGGCCACCGGGTGGAAGCCGCCGAGCAGCTCGAACCGCTGCTGCGCGAGTGCTTCGCGTCGCCCGGCGTGCACGTGATCGACGTGCCGATCGACTATTCGGACAACGAACGCGTGCTGAATCGCGAGATCAAGCGCCTGTCGGCGCAGCTGTAATCAACCGGACGGAGCCATCCCATGCTGAAGGAAACCTATCCGTATTACCTGGCCAACGAGGCTGTGTACGCGAACACGGATCTCGACGTCACCGACAAGTACAGCGGCAAGGTCGCGACCCGCGTCGCGCTGGCCGACGCGAAGGCGATCGATGCCGCGATCGCGGCGGCCGTGCAGGCCGAGAAGCCGCTGCGCGAGATGGCCGCCTACCAGCGTCAGGCGGTGCTCGATCATTGCGTCGCGCGGTTTCGCGAGCGCTTCGACGAGCTGGCCGAGGCGCTGTGCATCGAAGCGGGCAAGCCGATCAACGATTCGAAGGGCGAGGTCACGCGGCTGATCGATACGTTCCGCGTCGCGGCCGAGGAAGCGGTGCGGCTCGGCGGCGAGATCGTCAACCTTGAAATCTCCGCGCGGGCGCGCGGCTACACCGGCTATACGAAGCGCGTGCCGGTCGGCCCGTGCTCGTTCATCTCGCCGTTCAACTTCCCGCTGAATCTCGCCGCGCACAAGGTGGCGCCGGCGCTGGCCGCCGGCTGCCCGTTCGTGCTGAAACCCGCGAGCCGCACGCCGATCGGCGCGCTGATCATCGGCGAGGTGCTGGCCGAGACGGATCTGCCGAAAGGCGCGTTCTCGGTGCTGCCCGCGCATCGCGACGGCGCGGACCTGTTCACGACCGACGAACGCTTCAAGCTGCTGTCGTTCACCGGTTCGCCCGCGGTGGGCTGGGATCTGAAGAAGAAGGCCGGCAAGAAGAAGGTCGTGCTCGAACTGGGCGGCAACGCCGCCGCGATCGTCGACGCGGACCAGGGCGCGCAGCTCGACTACGTGGTCGAACGGCTTGCGTTCGGCGCCTACTACCAGTCCGGGCAGAGCTGCATCGGCGTGCAGCGGATTCTCGTGCACGCGGATCTCTACGACGCGCTGCGCGAGAAGCTGATCGCGAAGACCCGCTCGCTGAAGATGGGCGATCCGAAGGATCCGGCGACCTTCGTCGGACCGATGATCTCGGAATCGGAGTCGCGCCGTCTGTCGGGCTGGATGGATGCGGCGGTCGCGGCCGGCGCGAAGATCGTCGCGGGCGGCAAGGTCGACGGCGCGATGTTCGAGGCGACGCTGCTGGAAAACGTCGGCCGCGAGCAGGATCTCTACCGGAAGGAGGCGTTCGGCCCGGTGGCGATCCTCGAGCGGTTCTCCGATTTCGGCGAAGCGCTCGCGCGCGTGAACGACAGCGATTTCGGCCTGCAGGCCGGGGTGTTCACCGATTCGCTGGCGCATGCGCAGCGGGCGTGGGACGAACTGGAGGTGGGCGGAGTCGTGATCAACGACGTGCCGTCGTTCCGTGTCGACAACATGCCGTACGGGGGCGTGAAGGATTCGGGGCTCGGGCGGGAAGGGATCCGCTACGCGATCGAGGACATGACGGAACTGCGGCTGATGGTGGTGCGCAAGCGGTAAGGGGCGGTGGCCGGGGGACGGTCGCGGACAGGCCGCGCCGCCCCCGGTTATCGGCGATTCACCGCCGCGCGACCGGCGCGTTCAGCGGGCCGCGGCCGCCTCTTTCACGCTGCCGCGGCAAGCAGCCTGATCCGCCGGGCGACATCGCCGTCGAGCGCGGTGTAGACGATCATGCTCAGGTCCGGCCGGCCGTCGACGGCAAACGCCGAGTGTTCGAGTTCGACGAGGCCGAGCACGGGATGCTCGAGGCGCTTGACGGCGTTTCCGTCGCCGTGGCTCAGCACCTCGTTGTCGCGCCACAGCGCGTCGAATTCCGGACTGGTGCGGCACAGTTCGTCGACCAGTTCGCCGGCCTCGGACACCAGGCCGGCGCGCGCCACGTCCGCCCGGAACGAACCCACGACGAAACGGGCGACGCTGTCCCAATCGTGCTGCTTCGCGCGAACGTCCGGATGACGGAACAGGAAACGCAGGATGTTGCGCTGGCCGGGCGGCAGCGCGCCGTAGTCCGTCAGCACCACGGCCGCGGCACGGTTCCACGCGACGACGTCCCAGGTGGCGGTCTTGATGAGGGCGGGACTGGCGTCGAGCGTGTCGAGCAGCCGCTGCAGCCGCGGATTGACGCCGTCGATCGCCTTGTAGCGGACTTCGGGCGGCCGTCCCAGCCCCAGCATGAACAGATGCTCGCGCTCCGCGTCGGTCAGCATCAGCGCGCCGCAGATCCGGTCCAGCACATCCGCCGAAGGCGCGCCGCCGCGCCCCTGTTCGAGCCACGTGTACCAGGTCGGGCTGATGTTCGCGCGCTGGGCGACCTCCTCCCGGCGCAGCCCGGGCGTCCGCCTGCGTCCCGAGAATCCGAAGCTGGCCAGATCCAGGCGCGTCCGGCGGCTTTTCAGGAAATCGCCCAGCGAAAGGGATCGGTTGACCGGCATGATGACCCTGTTAGTCCTTTTACTATGATGAGGTCACTACTTTAACGGGATAAGCAAGGATCGGACAATGAGCGGGTCACGAACCAGGAGATCTCACCATGCGTATCTTCGTTACCGGCGCGACCGGCTTCATCGGCTCGGCGCTCGTTGCCGAATGCATCAAGGCAGGGCATCGCGTCACCGGCATGACCCGGTCGGATGCGGGCGCGCAAGCGCTCGCCGCCGCCGGCGCCGATGTCCATCGCGGCACGCTCGAGGATATCGAGAGCCTGCGCGGCGGCGCGGAAAAGGCGGACGCCGTGATTCACACGGCCTTCGACCATGATTTCTCGAAGTTCGTCGAGAACTGCGAGAAGGACCGGCGCGCGATCGCCGCGCTCGGCGCCGGGCTGGCCGGCTCCGGGCGGCCGCTCGTGATCACGTCGGGCACCGGCATGGGCGGCGGCCGGCCGGGCGAGCCGGCCATCGAAGACGTCTTCGACGCCGGCCATCGCAATCCGCGCATCGCGTCCGAGCTGGCCGGGCATGCGCTGCTGGAGCAGGGCATCAACGTATCGGTGGTGCGGCTGCCGCAGGTTCACAACCCGTACAGGCAAGGCCTCATCACGCCGCTCATCGCGCTCGCCCGCGAAAAGGGCGCCGTGCCCTACGTGGGCGAAGGCCTCAACCGCTGGCCGGCCGGCCACCTGTCCGATGCCGCGCGACTCTACCGGCTCGCGGCGGAAGCCGGTCGGCCGGGGGCGCGCTATCACGCGGTCGGCGAAGAAGGCATCAGCGGCCGGGCAATCGCCGAGGCGCTCGGGCGAGGGCTGAAGCTGCCGGTCGTGTCGATCGCCCCGGAGGACGTGGCCGCGCATTTCGGATGGCTGGCGATATTCGCGGGCATGGACATGCCGGCCTCCAGCGCGCTCACGCAGGCGCGGCTGGCGTGGCGGCCGACGGGCCCGACGCTGATCGCCGATCTCGACGAAGCGCGTTATGCCGCATGAGTCGCGGGGCGGCGCCCACGGCGGGTGATGTATTCGCCGATGGTCGCGGCGCCGGCCGACGGCCGGCGCCGCGCATGCGACGATCGATCGTCCTGACGCGGCGCGCGGCGTGTTTCGCCGGCCGCTGCCGGTCGCGTTCGCGACAAGGCGGCTCGCTCGCGGTCCCTCGGGCTTTCCGGCGAACGGCCGCTTCGCACGCCACGATACGAACCGGCTCGAGGGCGGGATGAGGTACCCCCGGGCGCTGCATGAATCGGCCCGCACGAAGACAAGGACTGCCGTTCAGCGCGAGCGCGCATTCCTCGATTCCGGCGACTCTGCCCGCATTCAACACGCGGTATAGCCCCCATCGACCGGCAGCGTCGCCCCGCTGATCATCGAAGCCGCGTCGCTCAGCAGAAACAATATGGGATCGACCACTTCGCGAGGCTCGGCGAAGCGCCCGAGCGGAATCGCGCGCAGCGCGGCGTCGCGCTTCGCGGGCTCGCTCCACGCCTGTTGCGCCATCGGCGTCAGCGTGACCGTCGGGTTCACGCTGTTGACGCGGATCCCGTGCGGCCCCAGTTCGAGACACAGTACTCGCGTGATCGCATCCATTGCCGCCTTCGACGCGCAATAGGCGAGGTGCCCGTCGAGCGCAACCCGCGCCGCCTGGCTCGACACGTTCACGATGCTGCCCGGCCGCCGCGCCGCGATCATCCCGCGCGCCGCCTGCCGCGCGACCAGCGCCGCGCCGCGCGCGTTGACCGCCATCACCGTATCGAACGCCGCGCCGGTCGTGTCGACCGCGGCCGCGAGATGCGCGACGCCCGCGCAGTTGACCAGCCCGTCGAGCGGCGCGAGGCCGTCGAATGCCCGTTCGATCGCGGCTTCGTCGCCGACGTCGAGCGCGAGCGGCGTGCAGCCGGTTGCGTCGGCGAGCCGGTCGAGCGCGGCCGCGCCGCGCGCCGCCGCGATCACGCGCGCGCCGCTCGCGCACAGCGCCTCGACGACGGCGCGCCCGATGCCGCTCGACGCGCCGGTCACGAGCACCGACGCCCCGGAAAAATCGCAGTGGATCTTCATGATGGCGTGACCCGATGCATGAGCGGCCGCAATGCCGGATAGAGATCGGCGTAGACGCCGAAGCGTTCGTCGTACAGCGCCCGCCGGACGGGATCGGGGCGCGCGCGTTCCGCGAGCGTGACCCAGCCGCGCCGCGCGGCGTCGCGATCGACGAGCCCCGCGCCGAGCGCGGCGAGCAGCGCCGCGCCCATCGCGGCTTCGACGTCCTGTTCGAGGGTCCACACGGGGAACCCGGTGACGTCGGCGATGATCTGCATCCACAGATCGGAGTGGGCGGCGCCGCCGACGACGATCAGCCGGTCGTCCAGCGTCCCGGTGCCGAGGCGGCCGGCCTCGATGTTGTGCCGCAGCGCGAACGCGACGCCTTCGAGCACCGCGCGGTACAGATGCGCGCGCGTATGGAACAGGCTGAGCCCGACGAACGCGCCGCTCGCCTGCGCGTCCCATACCGGGCTGCGCTCGCCCATCAGGTACGGCAGGAACGTGACGCCGCCCGCGCCGGCCGGCACCCGCGCGGCCTGCGCCTCGAGCAGGCGGTGCGGGTCGCCGTCCGGCGTCGCGCGCGCGGCTTCCACCTCCGCGTGGCAGAACTGCTCGCGATACCAGGTCACGGAGGCGCCCGCGGCGATCGCGCCGCCGAACACGTACAGGTCATGCGCGCCGTTGAACACGTGCGGCATGCTGACGAGGCCGTGCCGCGCGTCGGCGGTCTGGTCGACGTAACCCCAGCACATGCTGGTGCCGATCATCGCGACGTGCTGGCCGGTGCGCGTGACGCCGGCCGCGAACGTCGCGACCGCCGCGTCGACGCCGCCCGCGATCACCTGCGTATCCGCGCCCAGTCCGAGCCGCTCGCACCATTCCGGCAGCAGCGTGCCGACCGGCTCCGACGAGTCGACCAGCCGCTCGGGCATCATCGCCGCCGGAATGCCGAGCATCGCCAGCGCCTCGGCGGACCAGCCGCGCCGCGCGACGTCGTAGACGCCGCCGAGGTTGCCCGCCGCGCTGTGGTCGACGGCGACTTCGCCCGTCAGCAGATAGGCCAGGTATGCGTTCGGCGGCAGGAAGCAGCGGGTGTTCGCCCACACCTGCGGCGCATGCTCGCGCAGCCACAGGATCTTCGTATAGCCGTAGTAGCTGTCGACGCCGTTGCCGGTGATCGCCTGCAGCCGCTCGACGTCGACATGCCGGCGGATCCAGTCGACCTCGGCCGTCGCGCGCCGGTCCATCCAGATCAGGCACGGATGCAGCGGCTGCATCGCGCGGTCGACCGGGATGCCCGAGCCGCCGTACAGGCTGCTGATGCACAGCGCGCGGATCGATGCGGGCGCGATGCCCCGCGCGCGCGCATCGTCGACGCAGCGGCCGACGCTGTCGGCGAGCGCGTCGCGCCAGACCGACGGCCACTGCTCGGCCCAGAACGGCCTGGGCGTGTCCGGCTGGTAATGCGATGCGTGCTGCGCGACCAGCGCGCCGTGGCGGTCGGCGATGAGCGCCTTGGTGCTCTGCGTGCCGATGTCGACGCCGATGACGTATTCCATGCGTGCTCCGTCAGTGTGCCGCGGGAAGGCGGGCGGGCCGGCGCGGGCGGCTCATCGCGACGGCCTCAGCAGGACCTTGATCGAATCGAGCGATTTCGCGGTCCGGATCGCGTCGTCCCATTCGGCGAGGGTGAAGTCGTGCGTGACGATGCCCTTCGACGTGACGAGCCCGCGCGCGAGCAGGTCGATCGCGATCGGGTAACAGTATGGGCCGAGATGCGCGCCGCGCACATCGAGTTCCTTGCGGTCGCCGATGATCGACCAGTCGACCGACGTCTCCGCGCCGAATACCGAGAATTCCACGAAGCGCCCGAGCTTGCGGATCAAGTCCATCCCCTGCGTGACGCCTGCCGGCACGCCGGTCGTCTCGATGTAGACATCGCAACCGTAGCCGTCCGTCAGCGCCTTGACGATCTCGAGCGGATCGTCGTCGCGGGGGTTGATGGTCACGTCCGCGCCGTACTCGCGCGCCAGGTCGAGACGGGCGTCGACCAGGTCGATCACGACCAGCTTCCTCGGCGTCTTCAGGTGCGCGACCTGGGTCATCATCAGGCCGAGCGGCCCGGCGCCCGCGATCACGACGACGTCGTCGAGCTGGAGGTCGCCGCGATTGACGGTGTGGATCGCGCACGCGAGCGGCTCGATGATCGCGGCGTCCTCGATCGAGATGCCGTCGGGAATCCTGTGCACGATGGCGGTTGCCGGAATCCGCATGTATTCGGCCATGCCGCCGTCGGCGACGCCGCGCTGGAAGCCGAAGATATGGTGGACCTCGCACATCCAGTACTGGCCGCTGCGGCAGTAGCGGCATTTGCCGCACGGCACGATCTGCTCGGCGATCACGCGCTCGCCCGCGTGCACGCCGAAATGCTCGGCGGCACCCGGGCCCAGTTCGTCGACGAAGCCGAAGAATTCGTGGCCCGGGATCACGGGCGCCTTGACCCACGGGCTCGGGCCGCCCCAGAACATCTTCGCGCCGGCGTAGCACTTGCAATCGCTCGCGCAGATGCCGCACGCGGCGATCCGGATCACGAGCTCGTTCGGTCCGGCGCGCGGCCGGTCGACCTGCTCGACGCGGTAATCCTCGGGGGCGTGGCAGACGACGGCGGTCATCTGCGGGGTGTTTCGGTCTGTCATGACGGTTCCTGGCGAAGCGGGGAGGAAAGGGTGCGGCCGTCCGCTCAGCGGCGGCGTTCGCGGCTGATGTAGATCGCGAGCAGGATGATTCCGCCCTTGATCACGTTCTGTACGTAGGGGTTGACGCCGACCATGTTGAGGCCGTTGTTGAGCACGCCGAGCAGCAGCGCGCCGATCAGCGTGCCGACGATCGAGCCGCGTCCGCCCGAGATCGACGTGCCGCCCATCACGACGGCCGCGATCGCGTCCAGTTCGAAGCCGACGCCGGCGTTCGGCTGGCCGCTCATCAGGCGGGCCGTGAGCACGATCCCGGCCAGCGCCGACGTGAGGCCCGCCACCGCATAGACGATCAGCTTCACGCGCGCCACCCGCACGCCGGACAGCCGGGTCGCCTGCTCGTTGCCGCCGATCGCGTACACGTAGCGGCCGAACGGCATCCGTTCGAGCGCGAGCCACGCGATCGCGTACACGGCCAGCATGATCAGCACCGGGGTCTGGATCCCGGCGACCTTGCCGCTACCGATGAACGCGACCCAGTCGGGCAGGCCGTCGATCGGATAGCCGCCCGTGTAGATCAGCGCGAGGCCGCGCGCGATGCCCATCGTCGCGAGCGTGACGATGATGGGCGGCATGCCGGCGAACGCGACGAAGAAGCCGTTCGCGATGCCGAGGCCCAGTCCGATCGCGACGCCGGTCGCGAGCGCCGCCGCCGCGTTCATGCCGGCCACCATCAGGCCCGCCGCGAGCGTGCCGGACAGCGCCATCGCCGAGCCGACCGACAGGTCGATGCCGCCCGTGAGGATCACGCAGGTCATGCCGACCGCGATGATCGCGTTGATCGATACCTGGCGCAGCACGTTCTCGAGATTCGCGGCCGACAGGAAGCTGTCGCTGCCGAGCGTCATCGCGACGCAGACGGCCAGCAGCCCGAGCAGCGGATAGCACACCGTCGAGCGGCGCGCGTTCGCCCACCAGCGGGCGATGCGATGCGGCACCGCGCGGGCGGCGGCCGGGGCCGGGTTCGGCGAGGAGGAGGAATCAGGCAGGTTCATGTGCGGCTCCTTGAGCGCCGGTGGTCGCATGGGTCATCACGCTGTGCGAATCGATCGCGTCGCCTTCGAGCAGCGCCTCGATGCGGCTTTGACGGAACACGGCCACCCGGTCGCACATCCCGACGATCTCGGGCAGCTCCGACGAGATCAGGATGATCGAGTAGCCGCGCGCGGTGAGCGCGCGCATCAGTTGATAGATGTCGGCTTTCGCGCCGACGTCGATGCCGCGGGTCGGCTCGTCGAAGATCAGGATGCGGGTGTGGTGGTTCAGCCAGCGCGCGATCACGACCTTCTGCTGGTTGCCGCCCGACAGCGTGTCGACCGGCGTGTCCATCGACGGTGCCTTCACGCCGATGCGCTGCATGATGTCGGCGGTCGCTTGCGCCTCGCGCCGCCCGTCGAGCAGGAAACGCCACGCGCGGTATTTGCCGAGGTTGTTGATCGAGATGTTGTCGCGGATCGAGAAGGGCGTGATGAGCCCTTCCGTCTTGCGGCTCTCGGGCAGGATGCCGATGCCGGCGGCAAGCGCGGCGGCCGGATCGCCGAGCCGCGCGGCGCGGCCGCCGACATGGATCTCCTTGCGGTACGCGGCGCTCGCGCCGATGATCGCGAGCGCGGTCTCGGTGCGCCCGGAGCCGACGAGGCCGGCGAAGCCGAGGATCTCGCCCTCGCGCAGCGCGAAACGCAGCACGGGCGCGTGCCGGTGCAACTGCAGCGCGCGGACGTCGAGCACAGTCGGCGCGTCGGCGCGCGGCGCCGGCTTGGGCGGAAAGCTCTGGTCGATCCGGCGGCCCACCATCATTTCGACGAGGCGGCCGACGTCGGTATCCGCCACCGGGGTCATGCCGACCCGCTGTCCGTCTCGCAGCACCGTGATGCGGTCGCAGACGGCGAAGATCTCGTCGAGGTGATGCGAGATGAAGATCATCGACACCTGCTGGCGGCGCAGGTCGCGCATGATCGCGAACAGATGCGCCGCTTCGGCCGGCGTGAGCGTCGCGGTCGGCTCGTCGAGGATCAGGATGCGCGCGTCGAGCGACAGCGCCTTGCCGATCTCGACGAACTGCTGCTGCGCGACCGACAGCGTGCCGACCGGCGCGTCGAGATCGATCGCGACGCCGAGCCGCCGGAAGATGGCGGCCGCGTGCGCGCGCATCCGCGCGCGGTCGCGCAGCCCGAAGCGGGTGCGTAGCTCGCGGCCGAGATACAGGTTGTCGGCCGCGTCGAGATCCGGAATCAGGCTGAATTCCTGGAACACGATGCCGATGCCCGCCGCCACCGCGTCGTGGTAGTCCGCGAACGTGCGCGGCGCGCCGTCCAGCTCGATCGCACCCTCGTCCGGCTGGTGGATGCCGCACAGGATCTTCATCAGCGTCGATTTGCCCGCGCCGTTCTCGCCGAGCAGCGCGTGGATCTCGCCGCGTTCGATGTCGAGGTCGATGTGCCGCAACGCCTGCACGCCGGGAAACCGCTTGGCGATGCCGGACAGCTTCAGTACCGTGTTCATCGGACTCCTCCCGTCGCGCCTACCAGCTGAAGCCCTGGGCGTTGCGCTTGTCGATCAGCTTCACGTCGACCGGAATCGCTTTCGGCACGGCGGCGCCCCACTTCTTCGCCAGCGCGATGCCGAGCGCGATGCGCACCTGGTCGCGGGGGAACTGCGCGGAGGTCTCGATGAACTTCGAGTTCGGCTTCTGGATCGCCGCGATCGCCTCCGGCGCGCCGTCGACGCTGGTCAGCTTGATGTCCTTGCCGGACGCGTCGATCGCGGCGATCGCGCCCATCGAGCCGCCGTCGTTGACGCTGAACACGCCCTTCAGCGACGGGTGCGCCTGAATCAGGTTCTCGGTGACGGACAGCGCGCTCGCGCGCTCCTGCTTGCCGTTCTGCGTCGCGACGATCTTCACGTTCGGATACTTCGCGAGCGCCGCCTTGCAGCCCCGCACGCGTTCGAGGATCGGCACGACCGGGATGCCGTCGAGGATCGCGACGTCGCCGCTGCCGCCGATCGCCTTCGCGAGGTAGTCGCAGGACATCGCGCCGGCGTCGAAATTCTTCGAGCCGACGAACGAATCGACCGGCCCGTTCGCGTTCGCATCGACGGCGACCACGACCGCGCCCGCCTTCTTCGCCGCCGTGATCGCCGACTGGATGCCGGTCGAATCGGTCGGATTCACGAGCAGGATGTCGATCTTCTTCTGCAGCATGTCCTCGACGTCGCTCACCTGCTTGCCGACGTCGTGGTGCGCGTCGGTGACGATCACCTGCGCGCCGAGCGTCGCGGCGGCGTCGTTCAGCGCCTTCTGCATCGTGACGAAGTACGGATTGTTGAGTTCCTGGAACGTCATGCCGATCCTGAGCGGCGCGGCGGCCGACGCGGGAGCGGCCGCGATCAGCAGCGCCGCGCCGCACGCGAGCGTCGTCGCGACGGGGCGCGCGGAAAAGAGAGTCTTCGTCAACATGGATGTCTCCGTATGTCGTGATTGTCGAATCAGCCGCGGCTTGGCCGTTGCCGCGTCGCGCCGGGGCGCTCGGCGGCGGCGTTCCGAAATGCGGGCGCGGCTTCACCCGCGCCAGGCGTGGCGCCTGGCGTCCGGATCGAAACGGGAGGGGGAGAGGGCGCGCCTAGCCGGCGGCGCGCGCCTCGCTCGGGTTGCGCGCCGGCGGGCCGGCCGCGCGGCGTTCGTTCAGTTGCTGGTACGCGCGGAACTTCGACGGCGGCATGTCCTTCAGCTGCAGGAACTGCCGGTTGAAATTCGACAGATTGTTGAAGCCGACCCGGTAGCAGATGTCGGTGATGCTCAGCGTGTCGGTCGTCAGCAGTTCGCACGCCATGTTGATGCGCAGCCGGTTCACGTACTGGACGAACGGCAGGCCGGTATGCCGGCGGAAATAGCGCGAGAACGCGCTGACGCTTTGCCCCGCGAGTTGCGCCAGATCGGCTTCGTGCAGCGGCTGCGCGAAGTGCTCGCCGATGTACGCCAGCACGTGATTGATCCGGGTCGACGCGTAGCCGGACGGATCGGCGTGCCACGACACGCTGGCGAGCTGGCGGCGCGCGCCGCAGTCCGCCAGCAGTTCGAGCAGCTGCATGAACAGCACGACCCGGCGCAGGCCGCGCGCATGCAGCAGCCCGGCCAGCAGCGGCTGCGCGGCGGCGCCGGCTTCCACCGGGAACAGCAGTCCCGAGCGCGCGTCGGCGAGCATGGATTCGATGCCGCGCATGTCGGGAAAGACGTCGATGCACTTCGCGATGAATTCCGCGCCGAACTGCAGCACCAGGCAGCGCTCGTCGACCGTCGTGTCGGGCGGCACGTCGCTGACCCAGTTATGCGGCAGGTTCGGGCCGGTCATCACCAGGTTGCCCGGCGCGAAGCTGCCGATGTAGTCGCCGACGAAGATCTTGCCGGTGGTGGCCGTGATCAGGTGGATCTCGTATTCGGGATGGAAATGCCAGCGCACCGTGCGGTACGGGTAGCCGTGGGACCAGACCTTGAAGGATTCGTCGCGGCGCACGGCCACGAGCTCGAGATCGGGTTGCATCGCGCGTTCTCCTGAATCCGCCGCGTCACGCGCCGGCTCGGCCCGCCGGGGCCGGGAAATCGGAAGAACCGCGCGGGCGCGCGGCGGCGTGAACCGGGGTCATGGCTGTGTCTCCATATCGGCGTCGCCCCTGAGTGCGGGGCGATCATCGTTCTGTCATCGTTAACACGAAAAGTAGCCTAGCGGTGTTCGAGCGGCCACCAAAATTGAAACCGTGGACTGATACTTTTTTGCATCGCGCCGGCGCATCGGGGATTTCGCGTCAAAAATTGTGCAATGCAATAGCCGACACGCGGCACGTCGAAGCGGATTGAGAACCTTGCCGTTTCATCGGGCGGACGATTGATTCGATTTCGAACACACACTCGAAGACGGAGCCGTGACGAGATAAGCGTCTTAGTCTTAATTCATTTAAAATCAGCGGCTTATAATTAATTTGAGAAATAATGAGAGCAAGCTAGGTACACTTCGTGCAAAACGGTGGCCCAGCGCTCAATGATTCAGGGCCAGCACGGCGGCGAACGATGGATTTCGTTCGCGGGAAAGGCAACGATTAAGTAGTGCTAGTTAACTATATGAAAGAATCGACTGGGGATAATGCGTTAAATTCGATGGAATCCGGCATTTCGGTGCTGCTCGTCGATGATCAGGCTTTTGTCGGAGAAGTCATTCGCCGTTCGCTGATGGTGGACAGCGACATCGTGCTGCACGTATGCACCGATGCGCAGCGGGCGATGGCGGTCGCCCGCGAGGTCAAGCCGGCCGTCATCCTGCAGGATCTGGTGATGCCCGACATCGACGGACTCGATCTGGTGCGAGCATGGCGCGCCGATGCGCAGACCGCGAAGGTGCCGATCATCGTGCTGTCGGCGAAGGAGGAGCCGGTGGTGAAGCGGGCGGCGTTCGTCGCCGGGGCGAACGACTATCTGGTGAAGCTGCCCGACGCGATCGAACTGATCGCGCGTATCCGCTATCACTCCAGTTCCTATCTGACGTTGCGCCAGCGCGACGAAGTGCTCGACTTCCTGTCGCACGACATGCGTTCGCCGCAGACCTCGATCCTCGCGCTGCTCGACGTCTACCGCAACGAGCACGGCACGGTGCCGCCGATCCTCGAGCGGATCGAGACGCACGCGCGGCGCGCGCTCGCGCTGGCCGACGGCTTCATCCACTTGACCCGCGCGCAGTCCGAGAAGCGGCCGAGCGAGATCGTGAGCCTCAACGAGATCGTGCTGGACGCGGTCGACCAGCTGTGGGAGAAGGCCGGCAGCCTCGGCAGCCGGGTCGGCGCGCAGGTGCCGGACGTGGAGTGCCTGTGCATCGGCGACCGGATGATGCTGACGCGCGCGGTCGCGAACCTGATCGACAACGCGCTCAAATACGGACCGGCGGGTTCCGAGGTCCGCTGCCTGCTCGCCGACGGCGACGACGGCTGGCTGATCTGCGTCGAGGACGAGGGCGAGGGCATCGCGCCCGAGCTGCGCGATTCGGCGACGGAATCGTTCGTGCGGCTCGTGCCGGCCAACGGCGCGCAGAAGAGCGGCTTCGGACTCGGCCTCGCGTTCGTGCGCGCGACGGCGGCGAAACATCGCGGGGAAATCCTGATGCGCTATACGTCGCGCGGTTTCATGGCCGGGCTCAAGCTCCCGAAGGAGGCGCCGCCGGCGTGATCCGCCGGGGCCGGGCGGCGACGCCGTCCCGCGTCGCGCGCATGCCGCGCGTCCAACCGAATCTCGCTTCGTTCGGTTTTAGCAGGTATAAAGTATTCAAGTCATGCCTAGGGTCGGTTCACCCCCGACCGATCCTTGTCCCCGGCATGGCGGATGTGATCGCGAAGGGCGTTGAGCATTGCAGTATTTGGGTTGATGCGACCGCTCCGGCTCGATGCCTGGAGCTTTTTTAAACGCTTTTCTTGAAAGCCAAACAGAACATGGCCACCGTGACGCCTCGCGCAGGCAATGAGAGCCTTCATCAATCCCTCGCCGGCAGCCGCCTGACGCTGGGCAACCGGATCCTGATCAGTTTCGGCGTGCTGTTCGTGCTGATGGTCTTCACCGCGGCGCTGTCCTACGTCAGGCTGCGCGCGATCAACGAAGAAGCCGTCAGCATCGAGCGGGACTCCCTGCCCGGCGTGTATCTCGCATCGTCGCTGCGGGCTGCCGCGAACGAGTCGTACAGCGCGCTGCAGCGCGCGATTTTCGTCGACGACGACGCGGATACCGCGCGGCGCGACCTCGGCAAGCTGCCGGGCGTGCTGGAGGAATTCGACAAGCTGTCGGTCGCCTACCAGAACGCCACGTTCCGCGACGACGACCGCGAGCGCTTCAACACCTTTCGGGCTGCCTACGATCGTTACCTGCCGCTGCTGAACGACGCGGTGCAGAAAACCCGCGGCTCGAAGGCCGACGCCCAGACGGCGTACGCGAAGGTCACGCCGGTCTGGGAAGAGGTGATCCGCGACGCGAACATCCTGGTGCAGGAGAACCGGTCGTTCGCCGAACAGTCGGCGCGGCTGATCCGCGAATCCGTGCAGGGCACGGTGGTCACGCTCGCGGTCGCGCTGGGCGTCGTGCTGGTGTCCGCGCTCGCTTTCGGCTACTTCCTGTACCGCGCGGTGACGGTGCCGATGGCGCGGCTCGTCGAGGTGCACGACGTGATGCGCACCGGCAACCTGACGCAGCGGTTGAATCTGGGCCGCGGCGATGAATTCGGCACGCTCGAGACCGGCTTCAACCGGATGGCGGACGAACTGACCGCGCTGGTGGCGCAGGCGCAGCAATCGTCGCTGCAGGTGACGACTTCGGTGGCCGAGATCGCCGCGACGTCGCGCGAACAGCAGGCGACCGCCAACGAGACGGCGGCCACCACGACCGAGATCGGCGCGACGTCGCGCGAGATCTTCGCGACCTCGCGCGATCTGCTGCGCACGATGAACGAAGTGTCGGGCGTGGCCGAGCAGTCGGCGACGCTCGCCGGCGTGAGCCAGAGCGGCCTGACCCGGATGGGAGAGACGATGCGCAGCGTGATGGACGCGGCCGGTTCGGTGAACGCGAAGCTCGCGATCCTGAACGAGAAGGCGATCAACATCAACCAGGTGGTCGCGACGATCACCAAGGTCGCCGACCAGACCAACCTGCTGTCGCTGAACGCCGCGATCGAGGCGGAGAAGGCCGGCGAATACGGCCGCGGCTTCGCGGTGGTGGCGACCGAAATCCGCCGCCTGGCGGATCAGACGGCCGTCGCGACCTACGACATCGAGCAGACCGTGAAGGAAATCCAGTCGGCCGTCTCGGCCGGCGTGATGGGGATGGACAAGTTCTCCGAGGAGGTGCGGCGCGGGATGCGCGACGTGCAGCAGGTCGGCGGCCAGCTGTCGCAGATCATCGCCGAGGTGCAGACGCTCGCGCCGCGTTTCCAGATGGTCAACGAAGGCATGCAGACGCAGGCGAGCGGCGCGGAGCAGATCACGCAGGCGCTGTCGCAGCTCTCGGAGGCGGCGCAGCAGACGGCCGAATCGCTGCGGCAGTCGTCGCAGGCGATCGACGATCTGACGCTCGTCGCGAACCAGCTCCGCACGAGCGTGTCCCGTTTCAAGGTCGAGGCATGAGGACGGCGTAATCCGTCCGAGAAACCGCCATGCTTTTCCTGTCGTTCGAACTCAACGGCGATCGCTACGCGCTTGACGCGACGGAGATCGCCGAGGTGTTGCCGCTCGCGGCCACCAAAACCATTCCCGGCGCGCCCGACTGGGTATCCGGCATCCTGATGCATCGCGGGCTGCCGGTCCCCGTGATCGACGTGGCGCGGCTCGCGCTCGGCCGCGCCGCGCACGCGTGGCGTTCGACGCGGCTCGTGCTGGTTCGCTATCCGTTCGCGGCCGGGCCGGCGGCGCCGGCGCGCGAACGCCTGCTCGGGCTGATCGTCGAGCGGGCTACCCAGACCATCCGGATCGACCGCGACGCGTTCCACGACAGCGGCATCGCCACGCCGCACGCGCGCTGGCTCGGCCCGGTCGCGAACGATGCCGACGGCGTCGTCCAGTGGGTCGCGGTGAAGCACATCCTCGACGGCGCGGCGCGCACGCTGCTGTTCGACGAGGCGGCGCCGCTCGCCGATTCGCCCGGGGATTCGCCGGGGTCCGGGCGATGAACGTCTTCGATCCACGCTTCCAGGCGTGGCTGTCCCGCGAAACCGGCATCGATCCCGCGTCGCTCGGCAACGATTTCGTCGCGCGCGCGCTGCTCGAGCGGATCGGTGCGACGCAGTACGGCGACGCCGAACGGCCGGTGCCGACCGCGATCCGCGCGCAGCAGGTGTCGGAAGACGTGGTCGACGCGTACTGGCGGCTGCTCAATACGTCGTGCGACGAGCGGCGCGCGCTGATCGAACTGTTCGTCGTGCCCGAGACCTGGTTCTTCCGCGAGCGCGAGGCGTTCACCGCGCTCGCGCGCGGCGCGCACGAGCGGCTGTTCGCGAATCCCGCCCGCGTGCTGCGGGTGCTGAGCGCGCCGTGCTCGACGGGCGAAGAGCCGTATTCCGCCGCGATGGCGCTGCTCGACGCGGGCATCGACCCGGTGCGCTTCGAGATCGACGGGATCGACATCAGCGGCCGCGCGATCGCGCATGCGGAGCGGGCCTGCTACGGCCGCAATTCGTTTCGCGGCCATGCGCTCGAATTCCGCGACCAGCATTTCAAGGCGTCGGCGGAGGGCTGGCAGCTCGACGAGCGGGTGCGCGCCTGCGTGCGCTTTCGGCAAGCCAACCTGCTGGAGATGCTCGCGAACGGCCAGGAGCGGTACGATTTCATTTTTTGTCGCAATGTGCTCATTTATTTCGAGCAAGATGCGCAGGATCGGGTCGTGCGCGGGATCGACGCGCGCCTCGCGCCGGACGGCATGGTGTTCGTCGGCCCGGCCGAGACGGGCGTGGTGATGCGGCAAGGGATGATGTCCGCGAAAATCCCGCTGGCGTTCGCGTTCCGGCGCTCGACGGCCGCCGACGCGCCGCCGCTGCGGTTCGGCCGCTTCGACGGCGGGCTGCCGGACAGCAACGGCTTCGGCGCCGGCCAGAAGCGGCCGGCGCCGCTGTTCGTCCCGCCGGTCGACGTGCTGTCGACGCTGGTGGCGCCGCCCAGCGTGCCGGTGCACGAATGGTTCGCCGACATCAGTTGGCCGCTGCCCGCGCCGGCCGCGGCGCCGTCCGTGCCGGTCGCGGCGGCGCCCGAGTGGCCCGGGCACGGGCTGAAGCCGGTGCGCTCCCTCGATGCCGCGCGGGAACTGGCCGACGCGGGCGCGTTTGATGCGGCGCAGCAGGCGGTCGAGGTGTTCGCGGAATCGGAAGGCCCCACCGCCGACGCGTTCTACCTGCTCGGATTGATCGCGGATGCGCGGGGGCGGGCTACAGAGGCGGGGGATTTCTACCGTAAAGCGTTGTATCTTGAACCCACCCACCACGAAGCCTTGACACACCTTGCTACTTTGCTCGATGTCGCCGGCGACCGGGCAGGCGCACAATGGCTGATGCAGCGGGCCCGACGCGCGGCCCAGTACGATCAGGCATCGCTGCCGACGGGCGCCGGCACCTCAAGAGGAACCCATGGACCGCGACGCCGTTGAGTCCCCCGATACGACGCTGGATGTCGACGATTGCTGGAACCGCATCGGTACGCGCGGCGGCGATCAGTCGTGCCCGCGGCTCGACGAGTACTCGCGCTGCCTGAACTGTCCCGTATTTGCAAAAAATGCGGCGGTGCTGCTCGACCGTCCGCTCACCGGCGCGGATCTGAGCGCCGCCGCCCGGCTCGCGGGCGCCGCGAGCCCGTCACTCGCGACGGGGGGCCCGGCGCGCGGCGAGACGGACGAGACGCTGCATTCGGTGCTCGCGTTTCGCGTCGCCGACGAATGGCTCGCGCTGCCGACGGGCGTGCTGCGCGAAATCACCGATACTCGTTCGATCCATTCGCTGCCGCACCGCCGCAATCGCGCCGTGCTCGGCATCGTCAACGTGCGCGGCACGCTGCGTATCGCCGTGTCGCTGGCCGAACTGCTGCATCTCGACGCACGCGCCGACCAGCCCGGCACCCGCTCCGGGTTTACACGGATGCTGGTGGTGGCGCACGGAGGCGAGCCGGTCGTGTTTCCGGTCGACGAGGTCGAAGGCGTGCTGCGCTTCACCCCGTCGGAATGGGTGTCGGTGCCGGCGGCCGTGTCGCGGGCGAGCGTGACCCATTCGCGCGGGGTATTCGTCTGGCGCGGTAAGGCGATCGGGCTGCTCGACGAGGACCGCTTGTTCGATTCGTTGATCCGGAGCCTGCGATGAGTGTCGACGACGACTTGAGCCGGCTTTCGCTGCTCGAGCTGTATCGCGAGGAAAGCCTGAACCAGACGCACGCGCTGTCGGAGCACCTGCTGGCGCTCGAACACGGCGCGCGGGACGCGGCGGCCTTCGAGGCGTGCATGCGGGCCGCGCATTCGCTGAAGGGCGCGGCGCGCATCGTCGGCGTGCCGCAGGGGGTCGACATCGCGGGCCGGATGGAGGATTGCTTCGTTGCCGCCCAGCACGGCGAACTGGTGCTGACCGCCGCGCACATCGATGCGCTGCTCGCGGGGGTCGACCTGCTGGTGCGGGTCGGCGATCCGCAGACGGCGGCGGCGGTGACGCAGGCCGACATCGACCGGTTCGCCACGGCGCTCGATGCGGCCGCGCAAGGCGGACCGGCGGCCGACACGTTGCCGTCCGAGCCGATCCGGCCGCCTCAGCCGCTCCAGCCGGTTTCCGGACCGGCTACCGGGCAGGCCCCCGTATCGGAATCGCCCGAGCCGGCGCGGTATGCGGATGGGCGAGACGGGGCGCCGGGCGAATTCGACCGTTCCGCGAGCAAGATGCGCCGGGTGCGCGCCGACAGCCTGAACCGGCTGCTGAGCCTGTCCGGCGAATCGCTGGTCGAATCGCGCTGGCTCAAGCCGTTCGCGGAATCGATGCTGCGCGTGAAGCGCGGGCAGCGCGACGCCGCCCGCGTGCTCGATACCGTCTACGAGGCGCTGCCCGAGCGGTTCGATCCGCGCCTGCACGCCGCGCTCGGCGATGCGCGGCAGATGATGACCGATCTGCAGCGGGCGTTCGCCGCGTGCATCGACGAGCTCGACCGCTTCGAACGGCGCAGCACGCATATCGCCGAGCAGCTCTACGACGAGGCGCTGCAATGCCGGATGCGCCCGTTCGGCGACGCGACCCGCGCGTATCCCCGGGTAGTGCGGGATCTTGCCCGCTCGCTCGGCAAGCGCGTGCGCTTCTCGATCGTCGGCGAAGCGACCCAGGTCGACCGCGACATCCTCGACATGCTCGATGCGCCGCTCGGCCACCTGCTGCGCAACGCGATCGACCACGGTGTCGAGCCGCCCGAGGCGCGGGTCGCGCGCGGCAAGCCGGCCGAGGCGAGCATCACGCTCGAGGCGCGGCACAGCGCGGGCTCGCTGCTCGTCAGCGTGTTCGACGACGGCCCGGGCGCCGATCTGAGCGCGGTGCGCGCGGCGATCGTCCGGCACAACCTGACCGACGAGGAGACCGCCGCGCGGCTGTCCGACCAGGAACTGCTCGAATTCCTGCTGTTGCCGGGCTTCTCGATGCGGGAAAAGGTGACCGACGTGTCCGGGCGCGGCGTCGGGCTCGACGCCGTGCAGGAGATGGTCAAGGCGGTGCGCGGCGCGGTGCGGATCTTCAACGAGCCGGGGCAGGGGATGCGCTTCGTGCTGCAGCTGCCGCTCACGCTCTCCGTGATCCGCAGCCTGTTGGTCGAGGTGGGCGGCGAGCCCTACGCGTTCCCGCTGGTGCAGGTGCGCCGCACGCTCGAACTGGATCGGGCCGACATCGACGTGCTGGAAGGGCAGCAGCATTTCCCGCTCGATGACCGCCGGGTCGGGCTCGTGACCGCGCACCAGCTGCTCGAGGCGGGCGAACTCGACGCGAGCCGGCCGAGCACGGCGGTGGTGGTGGTCGGCGGCGAGCCGGAAACCTACGGGGTTGCCGTGGACCGCTTCCTGGGCGAGCGGATGCTGGTGGTCCAGCCGCTCGATAGCCGACTTCACAAAATTCAAAACATCGCTGCGGGTGCTTTGCTGGAAAATGGCGATCCGGTGCTGATCGTCGACGTCGAGGATCTGATCCGCTCGATCGACAAGCTGATTCGCGGCGGCCAGCTGACCAAGGTGCGGCGCGGCGAACAGCATGCGCTCGCGCAGCGCAGCAAGCGGGTGCTGGTGGTCGACGATTCGCTGACCGTGCGCGAGCTGGAGCGCAAGCTGCTCGAGAAGCGCGGCTACGGCGTGACGATCGCGGTCGACGGGATGGACGGCTGGAACGCGATCCGCAGCGATACGTTCGATCTCGTCGTCACCGATATCGACATGCCCCGGATGGACGGCATCGAGCTCGTGACGCTGATCAAGAGCGATCCGCTGTTGAAGGCCGTGCCCGTCATGATTGTGTCGTACAAGGATCGCGACGAGGACCGGCGGCGCGGGCTCGAAGCCGGTGCCGACTACTACCTGGCGAAAGGCAGCTTCCACGACGAGGCGCTGCTCGACGCCGTCCATGATTTGATTGGGGACGCCCGGCCATGAACATCGGCATCGTCAACGACCTGCCACTTGCCATCGAGGCTTTGCGCCGCGCGATCGCGCAGCGGCCGGAGCACCGCGTGCTGTGGGTCGCGACCGACGGCGCGCAGGCGGTCGATTTTTGCGTGGCGAATCCGCCGGATCTGGTGCTGATGGATCTCGTGATGCCGAAGGTGGACGGCGTCGCGGCGACGCGCAGCATCATGGAGCGCTCGCCGTGCGCGATCCTGATCGTGACGGCGAGCGTCGACGCGAATACGTCGTATATCTACGAGGCGATGGGCGCGGGCGCGCTCGACGCGGTCGATACGCCGACCCTCGCGCAGGGCGTGCTGGCCGCGCCGCTGCTGGATAAGATCGACCAGATCGGCCGGCTGCTGGCGACCCGCACCACGATCCTGCCGCCGCCCGCGCCGGCGCCGGTGCCGCCGGGCACCTATCCGCCGCTCGTCGCGATCGGCGCATCGGCGGGCGGGCCGACGGCGCTTACGGCGCTGCTCAAGCGTCTGCCGATCGATTTTCCGGCGGCCATCGTGATCGTTCAGCATGTCGATCAGGCGTTCGCGATCGGCATGGCGCAGTGGCTCGACGGCCATACGCTGCTGCCGGTCCGGATCGCCCGACAGGGCAGCGTGCCGCAGCGCGGCGAGGTGCTGCTCGCCGCGACCAACGATCACCTGAATCTGTCGCCGCGCGGCTTGCTGGGCTACACGCGCTACCCGGAGGAAACGCCGTACCGGCCGTCGGTCGACGTGTTCTTTCACTGCATCGTCGAGCACTGGAAGGGCGAGGCGATCGGCGTGCTGCTGACCGGCATGGGCCGCGACGGCGCGCTCGGCCTGAAGGCGATGCGGACCAAGGGCTACTACACGATCGCGCAGGACGAGGCGACGAGCGCCGTGTACGGAATGCCGAAGGCCGCCGCCGCGATCGACGCGGCGAGCGCCATCCTGCCGCTGGACCGGATCGCCGATCAGCTGATTGCTTTGGTGCAACGTAAGAACCGGTTCCGGTAGACGCTACCGGAATGCGCCGCCGGACGGCGTTCCCCGCCGGGCCGCGCCGGGCCCGCTATGCGCCGCGCAGCGCGGCGACTCCGTATCCGATCACGAGCAGCGCGATCAGCAGCAGTCCCGCCAGATCGCCGGCGCGCAGATTGCTTGTTTCGGGTGCCGCCCCGTTCCTTGCGGCCAATCCATATTCCCGGTGAATCAGACACAGCGGAAACGCCGCGCTGATCGCCACCACGATGCTGAGCGCGATATAGCGCCACGCGCCGCGTAGCGCGAGACGTCGCGCTTCGAGCAACAGCCAGAGGAACAGCGCGACGGCGAGCAAGCCGATGTCGACGGTGATCGAGCGGCTGGCGGGCGTGGCCATCGTGTCGAGCAGGAATCTCGGGCCGCTCCGCAGGAAGCCGGGCGGCAGGTCAAGCAGGGTGTTGCCCCAGGTGCCGATCAGTGCGAGCAGCGCGATCAGGCCGTAGGCGGCGCACAGCATTTTTCGCGAGATGGGCATGGCGGCGAGGGGGCGAGGTCGGGGGCCGCCCATGCTAAATCATCGAGACGGGTTTGCGGGAAACGGGGAGCGCGCGCCCCGGGAATCCTCGCGGGCGGGAATGAAGAGGCGGCTCGATCTTTACCACCTTTTTACTTGTCGCCGCGATCGGGATCTCTACAATATTCTCAACTTCAATTTTTCATTGCCGCCATGAAGCGCCGATGTCGCCGACCGCCGAATGCTCTCGCTGCCTGACCGGCAGGACGCCCGCTCTTCGTTTCTCAGCCGCCGTCCTGCCCACGGGCAGACGGTGCGCGCCGCAGTCATTTTCTCCGTGCACCTCGATTAGCGCCGCCCCGGCATGGGTTCGCCCCTGTCCGGGACGGCCGTGACGCGCAAGCGTGAACCTGTGACGCGTGCGTGTGCCCGCCTGCGCCGATGGTCGCCGGGCGACACGCGCGCGTCCCGTCCGGGAAAGGAACTGTGATGAAAACGATCGAATACGGCCGCCTCTCAGAAGAGGCTCGGTGCCTGAGCGCGCATGAGATGGCGGCGCTCGTCCTGCTGCGTTACGCGCCGATCGAATCGAGAATGAGGACGCCTGACGTCGTCGCGCTTCACAGCGCGGGATTGGCCGAGCTGATCGAATCGGAAAGCGGGGAGTACCGATTCGCGATCACGAACGAGGGCAATGCGGTGCTGCGCGCATTGGGCGCATTGCGCGACCGGCGCTGATCGGGTCCGGCCGGCGGTCGATGCCGAGGCCACGGCGGTTTGCCGGCTCGAGGGTTTGTCGACGCGGCCGGGAGCCGCATTCCTGCCGGCCGCGTCGACATTGCATATTCAGCCATGCTTAATTTTTCAATGTTGTGCGATGCATTCCACCGAGGTCCATCATGTTCGAAATCGACAAAAACTATACCCGCGAGTACATCCACGCCGTCTGCGGCGGCAGCAAGCAGGCCTTTCTTCCGACGAAGAACGGCAAGGTCGTCGCGGCGTGCCTGCGGCCCGATCTCAACCCGCAAGCGCCTGACGTGATCATCTGCAACGGCGCGGCCTCGGCGCGCGCGGCGGGCAAGACGCTCGCCAGGCAGGCCGGAGAGATCCCCGTCTTCATCAAGATGGAAGCCGATCTGTTCCGCTACGTCGGCCAGTTCGCCGTCGGCGAATCGCTGACCATCCCGCTGGATTGCGCACCCTATATCCAGAAGTGCAGCTTCACGGCGGGACAGGTGTCACGCGTCATCAAGATGATCCGCCGCTAGCACGGGATCGCGCATCGATGGCCGACAGGCATCCCCCGCCGGGATAGAGAAGAGGGGAGGCGGCACGTATCGGGCGTGGGGCAGGCGTGATGGCCGGCATCCCGAGCCGCCCGGCCGGCGCCCGACGTTCGGGTGCCGGCTCCAATGCCCTCCGGGGCCGTGGGTGCCCGCAGAGGCCTTGGAGACGATCGATGCCGGATTCGATACGCACTTCAAGAGAAAAGGGCCGCTTTCCCCGGCGGCTGCGCCGAAGCGTTTTCAACCCGCCGCGCCGAACCTTCCGCCATCGTCCACCCGATCTCAGGCGTCCAGCGGCGTGCGCAGCCCCGCCCGGCGTCCCAGCGTGCCGCCGAGCGCCGCAAACAGCGTGCCGAGCACGAGTAGCGCCACCGACGCCCACGCGGCCTTGGCGATACCGGCAGCGGCCCGGTCCGCCGCCGCGCGCGCGACCTGTTCCGCCTGCCCGCGCACGGCCTGATATTTCGCGAGCGCCTGCTGGTAGGTCTGCGCGTACTGGTCGACGAGTTTGACCGCTTCGTCATGCGAACGGCCGGTGCGGGCGGCGACGAGATTCGCGAGCGCATCCTTGTCGGCTGCGTCGAGCGTCGCGCTCGACTTCGCGCGGACCTGCGCGAACCAGCCGCTCAACGCGGTATCCGCCTGTTGCGGCGCGGCGGCCGCATCGCTGGCCGCCGCCGCCGCGCCGCTCGCCAGCTGCCGGCCCTCGGCGCGCAACGCCGACGGCTGCAAGTCGCGTGTGCCGGTGTCGCGCAGCAACTGGTCGAGCTGCTGCTGCAAGGTATCCCAGTCGAGGCTGACGCCCGCCTTGCCCAATTGCGCCTGCACGCCGGATGCGAGGCCCGGCGCCGCGGCGGCGACGCCGCGGCCCGCGAGCGACAGGCCGCCGCCGATCGCGTTGAGACCCATGCCCGCCACGCCCGTCGCGGCCGACGCGAACAGCCACACGCTGGCGGCGGCCGTGACCGACCAGGCCAGCATGCCGTGCAGCGCGCCGAAGCGCGGCGCCGTGAAGCCGGCGACGAATGCGCCGGCGGCGACGGACAGCAGCGCGGTCGCGCCGAGCCACAGGCCGATCCCCGTGCCGCTGTCCGCGAGCGGATTGCCCGGCCGCCACGGATCGACCGTCGATGCGCCGAGCGCCGTGCCGATCAGGCTCAGCAGCAGGCCGACGATGAACGACGCGAAGCAGCCCGCGGCTATCGCGCCCCACGAAAGCGGCGCGGATCGCGGAAGCGGGATCGCGGCCGATGTGCTTGAATACGTCACCATGTTGTTTTTCCCTTGGATCGTTGCGTCACATCGATCGCGCGAACCGCCGGTGCGGCCGCGCTTCCGTTGACGATGCCAGCGCAGTGTAGAAAGCCGCGGACCGGCGCGTCTCGATGCGAATGCACCACCACGGGTAGTGCATTCGCGCCTGTCGCGCGGCGCTTAGCGCCGCGAAGATGGCACCGTGTGCCGGTGCGTCCGATGCTGGCGCAGCATGATGGAAACGAGCCGATGACCGATCCCGCACACGACGTACCCGACGACCAGACGCTCAAGTCGCATACCGACCGGCGCCAGCTGCAGCAGATCATCACCGGCCTGACGGAAGGCGTGATCCTGGTCGAGCCCGATCAGCGCATCGTCTGGGCGAACGAGGCCGCGCTGTCGATGCACGGCGTATCCGACGTCGCCGGACTGGGCGCGAACGTCACCGAATACCGCGAGCGCTTTCGCCTGCGCTACCGGAACAATCACCCGGTGCAGCACGGTCATTACCCGCTCGACCGGGTGGTGGCGGGCGAGGAATTCAGCGATGTCACGGTCGAGGTCGCGCCGGCCGCCGACTCGGACACGCTATGGGTCCACCGGATCCGCAGCCTGGTGCTGACGAACCACGCGGGCGAGCCGGACTGCCTGGCGCTCGTGCTGCACGACGCAACCGAATGGGCGAGCGCCGAGCAGCGCTTCGAGCGCACCTTCAACGCGAATCCCGCGCCGGCCGCCATTTGCCGGCTTGCCGATTACCGCTACATCAAGGTCAACCAGGGCTTTCTCGACATGACGGGCTACGGGCGCGACGACGTGCTCGGTCGCTCCGTCTACGAGCTGGACGTGCTCGAACACGCGGACGACCGCGATCTGGCGATCCAGCGGCTCGGCGACGGCATGACGATTCCGCAGATGGAGGCGCTGCTGAAGCTGCCGGGCGGCGGCACCAAGGCGGTGGTGGTCGCCGGGCAGCCGATCGATATCGGCGACGAAGCGTGCATGCTGTTCACGTTCATGGATCTCGAGCCGCGCAAGCGGGCGGAGCATGCGCTGCGGCAAAGCGAGGAGCGTTTCGCGAAGGCGTTCCGCATGGCGCCGGTGGCGATGGCGATTCTCACGGCCGGACGCTTCGAACTGCTGGACGTCAACGATGCGTTCGTCGCGATGACGGGGCACGCGCACGAGGCGGCGCTCGGCAAATCCGCCGACGAGCTGGGGCTGTGGGGCGAGGACGGCGCGCAGCGGCGGATCGCCGCGCTGCTCGAACGGGCGGGCGGCGTGCGCAACGGCGATGTGCGGATCCGCACCCAGGGCGGCGAGCTGTGCGACTGCGTGGTGTCGGCCGACACGGTGGCGATCCATGGTCAGGACTGCATCCTGATCGCGCTGCTCGACATCAGCGATCGAAAGCGCACCGAGATGGAGCTGGTGCATGCGATCGAAACCGCGATGCAGGATGCGTCGTGGTTCAGCCGCACGCTGATCGAGAAGCTGGCGAACGTGCGCCGCGCGAATGCGCCCGACGCGGGCGCGCAGCTCGCCGACCTGACGTCGCGCGAACGCGACGTGTTCGACCTGCTGTGCCACGGTCTGGCCGACAAGGAAATCGCGAGCCGTCTGGGGCTCGCGCCGAACACGGTGCGCAATCACGTCGCCACCATCTACACCAAGCTCGACGTGCACAGTCGCAGCGAGGCGATCGTGTGGGCGCGCGAGCGCGGGATTGCCGGCGCGGTCGATCCCGCCGGCGCGCGCGCGCCGAAGAACGGCCGCCGCTGACCGCCGCGGCGGCGTCGGGGCGGTGCGGATGCACTAGCCGGGCACGCGCATCTGCACCTGTCGGGCCGAGCGGCGCTTTGAGACGATGCTTCTACCCCGGCGCGATATCGTGCCGGTTCCGATGAATCTCTCGAAGGAGTCGGTCATGGACAAGAATCGTATCGACGGCAAGATCAAGCAGGTGAAGGGTTCGGTCAAGGAAGCGCTCGGCAAGGTGACGGGCGATCGCAAGACCGAGGCGGAAGGCCTCGCGGAGAAGGCGGCCGGCAAGGTGCAGGAAAAGGCGGGCGAGACCGCGGACGCGATCCGCCGGCACACCGCCGATTCGAAGTAACCGCCGGAGCGCGGCGCCCGGCGATCGCGGCGGCGCGCGGTGCGTCTCGCTTCGCAGCGGAACCCTGACCTCCGCCAGACGGCCGCGCCGGCCATTCGAGCGGTCGCGCGGCGCGCGGCGGGGAGACGGAGACCGCCTTGCGCCGCGTTTTCTCGCGCACGCCGCATCCGCCGCCCGCGAACGCTACGCCAGCAGCTTCGGCTCCGTCTTGCCGTACTTCAGCGAGCGCTCGTCCGACACCATCAGGCCGGTGTTTTCGTTACGTCCCTGCAGTACCAGCCGCGCGTCGGACGTGCCGATCTGCGCGGCGGCCCGCTGGCTGTCGAGCCCGATTTCACCCTTCTTCATCCGGTTGACGATCACGCCCACCGCCGTGTCGTCGAAATCGCGCAGCATCCAAGCGTCGCCGTCGCTGTCGCCGAACACCAGCAGCGGCCCGTAGCCTTTCTTCGACTGCAGCACGTTGCGGATGCCGACGGTCTTGCCCGGTCCGTAGTTGAAATGCCAGCCCGGCGCGTACGCGTTCACATAGACGTCGTCCTTCATCGCGAGACGCATGCCGATCACGTTCGCTTCCGGCACGCCGTAGCCGAATGCGGGATGGCCGGCGAACACCCGCACGACGTCGTCGAGCGACGCGGTGCTCACGTAGACGTCGATGCCGTTCGAGCGCAGCGTATCCATCAGCGCGCGGATTTCTTCGTGAATCCGGATGCCGTGGAAATGCGTGGCCGCGACGACGCCCGCCCGGCCGGGCTGCTCGCGCGAGCTTTCGTAAGTCACCTTGCGCAGCGCGTCGCCGAGATTGAGCGTGTTGCTCTCGTACGCCATCGCCGCCAGTTCGCGCGGGCTCATGTTCGCATACCAGTACATGATCCACTTGTAGCCGATCTCGACCGGATAGGTGTCGCAGATCGCGTCGTACATGAAGTAGAGCTTCGCGCGGAAATCCTTGAACGCCTCGCTGCGCTGGATCTCGGCCAGCGGCCGGCTGCCGCCGAGCCCCTGGTAGTTCGCGTACAGCCAGCGGTAATCGTGCTCGACGTCGGCCGCGATGTCGGCGAGCCGGACGGGCTTGCCGTCGACGGTCGCGTAGCCCAGCTCGGTGCTGAACGGTCCGTCCGGCACGCCCTGCCGCAGGATCGCCGCGAACTGGTCGGGCGTCAGCCGGTAACGCAGGCCGTCGATCTGGTACATCATCAACGCCTCCTCGCAGTCGTTCATGATGCAGGTGTTGTCCCAGTCGAATACCGCGTACGGCTTGCGATCGTCGCGGTACGACGGGCTGCGCAGACCGTGCGCGGCGAGCACCGCCTCCAGCCGCGCGCGATTGTGCGGCGCCCAGCGGCCCGGCGCGAGCGACAGCACCTCGGCGCTCGCGGGCGCCGCGGCCCGCGCGGGCGACCAGGCGAGCGTAAGCGCGGCGGCCGACGTGCCGGCGAACGCGTGGACGAAATGTCGGCGTTTCATGTTCATTCCGGGTTCTCCTGACGAATACATCGAGCGGATCGGGACGGCGGCCGAGCGGGCGGCGCGCGAGAGGGACATCGGATGGCCGGATCAGCATCTCCGCGCAAAAACACCCGCGATGTGCGGAATCGGACATGGGTCTGCCAAAAAGCGACGGACAGGCGCGTGCTCGCCGTCCCGGGTATTCGGTGATCCACCGCACCGAGCGTTTTCGCGACTCCCCGTATAAAACGGCCGGTAACAAATAAATCAGCAACGGGGTGGGTTCATGCGAGTGTATCGGGACGCCTGGAGACGGGTGGGGGCGGGGCTATGCGTGTGGCTGGCCGCCATGTTGATGTCGTCGGGCGCGTTCGCGGCCGGCGCCGCATCGTATACGGACGTGGTTTCCGCGGCCAGCGGCCAGTGCGCGTCGATCGCCGGCAACGCGACGTCGTCGGGCGCGAGCGTCGTCCAGACGCCATGTTCCGGCCTGGGCAATACGACGTGGTCGTTCGTCCCGGTGGGCAGCAACTATCACATCGTGCTGCAGGGCAGCGGCCTGTGCCTGAACGTGCCGGGCAGCTCGCGCACGAGCGGCACGCAGCTGATTCAGTACGGGTGCCAGTCGAACGCGGTCACCAACGACCAGTGGACGATCGTCGCGGCCGGTTCCAGCTACCGGATCATGTCGGTATCGAGCGGCATGTGCGTCAACGTCGCGGGCGGTTCGCAGAGCGCGGGCGCCGCGTTGATCCAGTATCCCTGCCAGGGCGCGGGCACGCTCAACGATCAGTTCAACCTGTACCTGCCGCTCACGGCGTTCACGCCCATCTCGTCCGTCAACAGCGGACGCTGCGTGACGATCAGCGGCGGCTCGTCGGCATCCGGCGCGGCGATCGTGCAGGGCGCGTGCTCGAATCAGGGCAGCACCGGCTGGTCGCTGCTGCCTGCCGGCAGCGGCTATCACGTCGTGTCGCAGAGCACCGGGCAGTGCCTGAACGTATCGGGCGGCGCGGGCGCGAGCGGGACGCCGGTGATTCAGTACGGCTGCCAGGGCGACGCGCAGACCAACGATCAATGGACCCTCGTCTCGGCGGGATCGAACTACCGGCTCGTGTCGGTGGCGAGCGGCATGTGCCTGAACGTGAGCGGCGGCTCGCGCTCGGACGGCGCGCCGCTGATCCAGTATCCGTGCCAGGGCGCGAACACGACCAACGACCAGTTCGCGCTGAGTCTGCCCGCATCGTTCCCCGTCACGCTGCCGTCCGCGTGGAGCCCGGTCATGCCGCTGCCGGTCAACCCGATCGGTGTCGCCAACGTACCGAACGGCAAGCTCGTGATGTGGTCGGCCGACCAGCAGTTCAGCTTCCAGAACGACGTCGGCAACAAGGTGACCCAGACCCAGACCGCGCTGTTCGATCCGGCGACCGGCAAGGCGACGCAGTATCTGGAGACCTCGGCCGGCTCGGACATGTTCTGCCCCGGAACCGCGATGCTCGCGGACGGCAAGGTCCTGGTCAACGGCGGCGACAGCAGCCCGAAGACGACGCTGTACGACTGGGCGACCAATACGTGGAGCGCGGCCGCGACGATGAACATCGCGCGCGGCTATCAGGGCGACACGCTGCTGTCGAACGGATCGGTGCTGACGCTCGGCGGATCGTGGAGCGGCGGCCAGGGCGGCAAGAGCGCGGAAATCTGGTCGAGCGGCGGCCGCTGGACGGTGCTGTCCGGCGTGCCCGAGGCCAACATCGTCGGCCCCGATCCGCAGGGCATCTATCGCGGCGACAACCATCTCTGGCTGTTCGCGCAAGCCGGCGGCACGGTCTTCCACGCGGGCCCGAGTTCGCAGATGAACTGGATCTCGACGAGCGGCAACGGCTCGATCCAGTCGGCGGGCAACCGCGGCGCGGACCCGTTCAGCATCAACGGCACCGCGTCGCTGTTCGACATCGGCAAGATCCTGAAGGTGGGCGGCGCGAAGTCGTATCAGCAGAACGGCAGCGCGTCGACCTATGCGTCGAACGCCGTGTACCTGATCGACATCTCTCGCGGTCCGAACCAGCCGGTGTCGGTGCAGCGGCTCAACGGGATGACCTACCAGCGCGCGTTCGCGAACAGCGTGATCCTGCCGAACGGCAGCATCGTGATCATCGGCGGCCAGAGCGTGCCGATGCCGTTCACCGATACGAGCGCGATCATGGTGCCGGAAATCTGGGATCCGGCCACGCAGCGCTTCAACCTGCTGAAGCCGATGCAGACGCCGCGCACCTATCACAGCACCGCGATCCTGCTGCCGGACGGCCGCGTGTTCGCGGGCGGCGGCGGGCAGTGCGGCCAGGGATGCGCGCAGAATCACCTGAACGCGGAAATCCTGACGCCGCCGTACCTGCTCAACGCGGACGGCACGGCGGCGGCACGGCCGGTGATCCAGTCCGCGCCGGCGACGGCGAGCCGCGGCGCGTCGATCGGCGTGTCGACCCAGTCGCCCGTCGCGTCGTTCGTGCTGATGCGGCTTGCGTCGGTCACGCACACGACCAACAACGACCAGCGCCGGATTCCGCTCGCGATGACGTCGTCGGGCGGCGCGTCGTATCAGCTGGCGATCCCGTCCGATCCCGGCGTCGTGCTGCCCGGCTACTACATGCTGTTCGCGCTGAATGCGCAAGGCGTGCCGAGCGTGTCCGCGTCGATCCAGATCCAGTGATGCGCTCGCGGGCGACTCGATCCCGGCGGCGAGCGTTCGGGGGGCGCCTCGTCCTCGCGCTCGCCGTGCTGCTCGGCTGGCTGCCGGCGGGCGCGCACGCCGACGATACGGCGCTCGGGCGGGCGCTGTTCACCGGCGCCGCGCCGCTGCGGGGCCGATTGTCGACGCATCCGTCCGACCTGCCCGCCGGCGTGGTGCGCTGCGCGAACTGCCATGCGGCGGGGCAGGACGCGCGCGTCGCGAATTCGATCGCGCCGCGCTTGAACGCATCGTGGCTCGGTGAATTGCAGAGCCGTCGCGGCGGCCCGCCGAGCCAGTACGATCGCGCGTCGTTCTGTGCGCTGCTGCGCACCGGGCTCGATCCCGCGTATGTGCTGATCAACGTCGAAATGCCGCGCTACCGGATCAGCGATCGGGATTGCGGCGCGCTCTGGCAATTTCTCGACGGGGCATCGCATGGATGAACCGGACGTCTTCGCGCCGCGCCGTCGCGCGCTGCTGGCGGCCGCGCTGGGCGCGGCGGCGGCTTCGCTCGGGGCGGTTCGGTGCGTGGCCGCGCCGCCGGCACCGGTCGGCTATCACGGCGGCCGCATCGCGCCGCCGGTACCGGTTCCCGACCTGCCGGTCCTGCTGGCGAACGGGCGCTCGACCCGGCTGCGAACGCTGCTGAACGGGCGGGTGACCGCGTTGCAGCTGTTTTTCACCGGCTGTTCGTCGACCTGTCCGATCCAGGGGGCGGTGTTCCAGCGCGTCCAGGCGCTGCTCGGCGCGCACGAGAAGCCGGGCGTGCAACTGCTGTCGCTCAGCATCAGTCCGCTGGAAGACACGCCGCAGCGGATGCGCGCGTGGCTTGCGCGTTTCGACGCCCGGCCGGGGTGGGTGGCTGCGGCGCCGGAACTGAAGGACGTCGATGCGCTGCAGGCGCTGTTCGGCGGCGGCGTGACGGGGCTCGACAACCACAGCACGCAAGTGCAGGTGATCGACCGGCACGGTGCGTTGATCTGGCGGACCTATGCGCTGCCGTCGGCGGAATCGGTCGCGCAGATCCTGCGCCAGGCCTGAGCACGACGCGGGCGGATAACCCGTCTGCTCCTGTGGCGCGCGGTCCGGCGGACGGCACGGGCCGGGCGGCATCCGCCCGGCAGCCCGCGCCGCGACTTCGCCGTCAATCGGCCGCCCTGCCGGCAAATCGCTACTCCGGCAAATCGCCGCACTTCCCCTGAATCGACTCGCGAACCCGCATCGGCCGGTGCGCTCGCGCATCGTCGCGTTCCGGGTTCCTGCATGCCAGGTACGCACCGCGCATCCGCACGGCGCGGCATGTCCGGCGACGAGTGTCGAACGGCTTGTCTCATAAACGAATATCATTCGATGGCCGCGCGCGCCGGCGGCAGGGTCCGGCCGGAACGGATACGCGGCCGGTGTCGGGTGTTCCCCGGCCGGCCGTTTCAGTCCGGGACGCTCCCGGAAAGGGCGCTCGCCGCGCGGCCATTCTTGCGAATACGTCAGTACCCAGGTAGGAAATCTCGATGGAAACCTCACGCTCCAGGCCAGGGCTCGTGGCCGCGCTGCTGTGGGCGGCGCTGTACCTCGCGAGCGGCTACATTTCGCACCAGTTCAACGGGCCGGTCCGGCTGACCGGCTATATCTGGCTGCCCGCCGGCGTCACGGTGGGCGCGTTCATGCTGCTTCCCGTGCGGGAATGGCCGCGGCTCGCCGGCGCGTTCCTCGCGGCGCAGCTGGTGCTGGCCGGCATCGAAGGCGGCAATCTGTTCAACGCGCTGCTGTTCACGATCGACGAGGTCGGCGCGGCCGCGCTCGCGGTCTGGCTCGTGCGCCGCACGCGCTTCTCGCTCGAAGGGCTGTACTTCCTGCGCTCGGTGATCGTGGCCGCGCTGATCGCGGGCGTGCTCGGCGCGATCGGCGGCGCGGGTTGGTATGCGATCGTCAAGGGCGCGTCGTTCTGGGATGTGGGCTTCGTGTGGGCCGCATCCGATTTTGTCGGCGTGCTGCTGATCACGCCGGTGCTCGCGTCCTGGTCGCGCTTTCGCGCGCACCGGTCGGGTGACCACGAGCGCTTCGACGTGGTGCTCGGCATCGTGATGTTCGTGCTGCTCGCGGCCGGTGCGATCGTGATCTTCGACGGCGACAGCGCGGAGAAATTCGGCGCCGGCGTGGGCTACGCGATCACCTACATTCCGCTGTTCCTGACCGTGGTCGTGACCGTGCTGCTGGGCGGGCGCAGCGGTTCGTCGTCGGTGCTCGTGCTCGCGCTGATCGTGATCCTGCAGACCGCGCAGCGCGAAGGCCCGTTCGCGCTGCTCGACGAGCATCACGGCCGCTCGCTGCTCGAAGCGCAGCTGTACCTGGCCGTCGCGTCGCTGCTGGTGTTGACGGTCAGCACGCTCAAGACCACGCGCGAGCGCGTGCACGAACAGGCGGCGATCGTGCAGAACAACGTGGAACTGGCGCTCGCGAGCGCCCGCCAGGTTGCCTACGTGCTCGATCCCGAGTCGGGCCGGATCGAGTGGAGCGGGGACGTGCAGCGCGCGTTCGGTGTCGGCGCCGCTCCCGGGCAGCTCGCGAGCGTGCCGCTCGTGCTCGAACGGATTCATCCCGACGACCGGGACACCCTGCGCAACTACTGGCGCGCGGAAGCGGCGGGCGAGGACCGTCCCGGCGTGTCGCTGCGCATCCTGCTGCCGGGCGGCATCACGCAGGTGGTCACCGACCACGGTGCGCCGCTGCTGGATTCGAACGTCGACGTGACGGTGGTCGCGGGCGTCTGGCAGATCGAGCGCCAGTATGCGGACGTCCGGATTTAACCGGCGGAGCGCGCGACTACCATGACCGGCCGCACAGGCGTTCTGCTGATCCACGGACTCGGCGGCACGCAATACGACCTCGGCTCGCTGCACAAGGCCATGCGGCGAGCGGGCGGCGACGCGCACATGATGACGCTGCCGGGCCACGGCACGCGTCCGGAGGATCTGGCCGGCGTGCGCGCGGAGGCGTGGCTCGACGCCGTCACCGAGCAGTACCGGGCGCTCGAAGCCGAATACGACACGCTGCACGTCGCGGGCATGTGCATGGGCGCGCTCGTCGCGCTGCTGCTGTGCCATCGCGTGCAGCATGCGCGCGGCCGGCTCGCACTGCTCGCGACCCCGGTGTTCATCGACGGCTGGTCGACGCCGTGGTATCGCGCGCTGCGCCATCTGCTGTATCACGTGCCGGGTGTCCCGGAGCGGATTCGCGTGGAAGAGGGCGAGCCGTTCGGCATCAAGAACCCGCTGATCCGGGCGATCGTGAAGAAGAAGTTCGAGCGCCAGGACGCGTTCCACTACCCGTGGGTGCCGCTCGCGTGCGTCCGCGAGGTCGACCGGATGCGCGACTGGGTGCGCGCCGCCGCGCCGGCAACGTCCTGCCCGACGCTGATCATGCACGCGCGCGAGGACGAACTGACGAGCCTGCGCTCGGCGGCATTCCTGCAGGCCGCGCTGCCGGATGCGCGTAGCGTCGTGCTGGAAAACAGCTATCACATGATCTGCGCGGACAACGATCGGGACGACGTGGCGCGGCAGGTGCTCGCATTCTTCGGTTTCGATCCCGCCCACGCGGTGAGCCCCGCGCTGGCGCGCCGGATGGGACGGCATCCCGCCGACTCGGCCGCCCCGCCCGGCGCGGCCGCCAGCGGAGCGGCCCGCGATACCGGATAATCGACGGCGGCGCGAGCCCCGCACGCGCGGAGCGGCGCATCGACGCCGCACCCGCGCAGTGCCGGCCGGCTCGCATGAACAGGCGATGGCACTCGGGAGCGCGCGATGCAATCAGCAGGCGTCAAGGCACTGGTTTTCGATGTGTTCGGCACGGTGGTGGACTGGCGTTCCGGCGTGATCCGCGACGCCGGCGCGTTCCTCGCGAAATACGGCGCCGCGGACGCCGATCCGGTCGTGTTCGCGGATGCCTGGCGGCTGCGCTATGTGCCGGCGATGAAGGCGGTGCGCAGCGGCCAGCGTGCGTTTGTCCGGCTCGACGTGCTGCACCGGGAGAATCTCGACGCGATCCTGCCCGAGTTCGGCATCGACCGGGCCGCGGTGCCCGAGGCGGCGCTCGCCGATCTGAATCTCGCATGGCATCGGCTCGATCCGTGGCCCGACGCGGTGCGGGGGCTGACGCGCCTGAAGGCGCATCACATCATCGCGCCGTTGTCGAACGGCAACGTGATCCTGATGATCGACGTCGCGAAGCATGCGGGCCTGCCGTGGGATGCGATCCTGGGCGCGGAGGTTGCGCAGGCCTACAAGCCCGCGCCCGAAGTCTATCTGCGCACGGCCGACATGCTGGCGCTGCGTCCCGACGAAATCTGCTTGGTGGCCGCGCACAACTACGATCTGGCCGCCGCGCGCGCGTGCGGCTACCGCACCGCGTTCGTCGCGCGGCCGCGCGAGCACGGCCCGGCGCAGACCACCGATCTGCACGCGGAGCAGGACTGGGACGTGGTGGCGGCCGATTTCATCGACCTGGCGGAGCGCTTCGGCGCGTGAGCGCGGGCGGCGCGGCGTTTGCCGCGCGCGGCCCGGAATCGCGTACAATTCGACGCTACTGAAGATGGCATACCTCCAAACAACCGCCGGCCAGCCGGCTGATGATGCCTACGCGTTCCTGGGTGCAGGAGGTCGTAGGCCGTCTGAAATGGTGGCGTTCTGCCGCCCGGGTTTGATGTTCCGTCAAATCTGCTTCTCATGAAAAACCTTCAATCGATCGAACCGGTCGCGATGCTGCCGCATCTCTGCCGCTGGCTTGTCCTGTCGGGCGTGCTCGGCGTGCTGGCGGGATCGGCGTCCGCCGGCTTCCTGTTCGCGCTCGACGTCGCGACCGGCACGCGCGTCGCGCATCCGTGGCTGCTCGCGTGCCTGCCCGTCGCGGGGTTCGCGACCGGGTGGGTGTATCACCGGGTCGGCCGTGCCGTCGAGGGCGGCAACAATCTGCTGATCGACGAGATTCACGATCCGCGCCGGATCGTGCCGAAGCGGATGGCGCCGCTGGTGCTGGCGGCGACCGTCGTCACGCATCTGTTCGGCGGGTCGGCCGGGCGCGAAGGCACGGCGGTCCAGATGGGCGGCGCGCTCGCGGATCGGCTGACCGTGCTGTGCCGGCTGGACCGGGACGCGCGCCGCGTCCTGCTGATGAGCGGGATCGCCGCCGGCTTCGCGTCGGTGTTCGGCACGCCGCTCGCGGGCGCGGTGTTCGGTCTCGAGGTGCTGGCGATCGGGCGGCTGCGCTACGACGCGCTGCTGGCGTGCGTGGCGTCGTCGATCGTCGCGGACCAGGTGTGCCGGCTGTGGGGCATCCGCCATACCGTCTACCTGATTCCGTCGGTGCCGGCGCTGACGCCGGCCGGCTTCGGGTCGGCGGTGCTGGCGGGCATGGCGTTCGGCGTGGTCGGCATGCTGTTCGCGGAATCGACGCACCGGCTCGGCGCGTTCGTCAGGCATCGGATCGCGTATGTGCCGTTGCGGCCGTTCGTCGGCGGCGCGGTGGTCGCGGCGGCGGCGGCCGCGCTGAACGTGCCGCAGTACCTCGGCCTCGGCATTCCGACCATCGAGGCCGCGTTTCGCGGACCGCTGCCGGTCTACGATTTCGCGGGCAAGTTCGCGTTCACGGTGGCGACGCTGGCATCGGGATTCAAGGGCGGCGAGGTGACGCCGCTGTTCTACATCGGCGCGACGCTGGGGAATGCGCTGAGTCATGTGCTGGCGCTGCCGATGCCGGTGCTCGCCGGGCTCGGTTTCGTCGCGGTGTTCGCGGGCGCGGCGAATACGCCGATCGCGTCGACCCTCATGGCGATCGAGCTGTTCGGCGCGCCGATCGGCATCTACGCGGCGCTGGCCTGTGTCGTCGCGTACCTGTTCTCGGGGCACGCGGGCATCTATCGCGCGCAGCGGACCGGCCACGGCAAGCACCGCGCGCTGCCCGAAGGCGTGCGCGCGTCGGAACTGGAGGCGGCGTTGCATGTGCGTCGCGATGGGGCGGGGGAGTCGCGCGGCGTTTGAGGGTTGGTCGGTGCGGGGAGCGCGATGGCGTGGCGCGCCGCGTTCTTCGATTCGACTCGCCTGTGCGTGCGATGCCGCGTCAGTGCGCGCGGCGTGGTCCGTCGGATTGCGCCGTTGCCCGCAACGCGCGCCATGCGATGAACGTGGACACCGGGAACGCGAATGTCCGGCCCTCCGGGCCGACGGCGCCGCCGCCCGGCCGGGCCGGGCCGGTCGTCTGGCGTGTCATGTCGGAGGCGACCCCGATCGGCAGCGGCCCGCCCGCGTCATGCGTCGTGAGTCGACGCTTCGTTATGTCCTTCCCGCCAGATCGCCGCGAAGCGGCTGCCGGCCCGATACGGGTTGGGCCGGCGCGCGAAATAATCCTCGACGCCTTGCCGATACGCGCCGTACAGCGTCAGCGGCGGGTTCCGGATGCCGAGAACGTTGCGCGCGCATGCAATCGATCCGGCGGCCCGCTCCGTGATCAGGCGTGCGCCGTCGATGATGTCGAGATCGTTGACGAGTGCTGGCTGCAGCACGTGCTCGACGCTGTCCATGTGGCCTCCCTGAGCCTGTCTTTCCTGAACAGCAGCAATAAGGGTGCCAACTGGAAATGCACGAGGCAGCGCGCCGCGAGGCCGATGGCGCCGTCGAGATCGGGCAGGCCGGCGGCCGGTGTTACGGAACATGTAACGTGACATCGGGGAAAAGCGGCCCCGAAGGGGCCGATGCGCCGCGGCGGAAGGCGGGCGGCGCGGGCGGTGGCGCATCGTGTCCGCGCGCCCTTCGAACGGCGTCGCGGAGACGCCGGCCGTTCGTGCGCGGGGCGCCGGCCGAGGGCGTCCGCCCCGCTTCCGGCGCCCGCGCGGTGCTTCAGTGCCGGCCCAGGTAGGTCTCGGCGCAGATGTGATAGAAGTAGATGATCGACGACGTGTCGCGGATCTCGGTGCTGTCGGTGTACGCCACCACGAACGCATTCGGGTTCCAGGTGATCGACCACCAGTCGGACGGCACGGACAGCGTCGAGAACGTCTGCGGCCCGGCGATCCCGCCGCTCTTGCATTCGCCGATATTCAAGTCCGCGACGAAGCTGCCCGACGGACCCGTATAGCCGCTCGCCTGAGCGAGCAGGACCTTGTTGTTGTTGAGATCGCGATCGTAGGCCTGGATCGTCACATGCTCGCCCGGCGGCAGCGGGATGTTGCCCGTCGTGTCCCACGCCGCGACGCCGATCGTGATCGTGCGCGCCGAGTTGAGCTTGCCTTTCACGAGATTGGTGATGTTCTCGTTGTCCCGGACCAGGTTGATGCCCGCGGTGCTCTTGCCGTCGACCGCGCGCAGCGTGTAGGGCTGGGCCGCCGGCGCGGTGGTCCCGGTGTTCGACACGCGCAGCATCAGCGTCGCGCCCGCGGAGCTGTTGACCGTGTAGCGGGTATTGGACGCGAGCGTGGCCCAGGTGCCCGGCTGGGTTTCGAGCGCGGCGGTCTGCGTGCCGGTGCCGGCGAAGGTGATCGCGGTGGCGGTTTGCGCCGCCGGCGTCTGCAGCGCGTAGTAGTCGACGTCGTTGACCGAATCCAGGTTCGCGTTGATCGATTGGCCGCCGCTCAGCTTGGTCGCATGACGGGGCGAATCGTTCGGCTCGTAGCTGTCGTAGCCGGTGGTGCCGAGTACCTGAAACTGGAAGGTCGAGCCGCCGGCGCCCTGCTTGGCCTGCACCAGCAGCAGTACGCGCACCGGGCCGCCGGGAATCGCCTCGACGACCTTGTTCGTTGCGGTGTCCACCTGGCTGTCGAGCGTGGTCAGCGAACCGTCGGCGTTGACCTGCACGAGCAGCGCATCGTGCTCCTCGCCGGCCGGCAGGTTCACCACGTAGGCGACGAGCTTGGTGACGTCCGGCGCGACGAACTCGAAGCAGTCCAGCTGGCCCGCGGGCGCCGTGGGCGCGTTGTACGCGGCGTTCAGGTCGATGTCGTAGCAGCCGGCCACGGGCGGCGCGACGGCGGCCGCGCTGAAGCTGGTCTGGCGCGCGGCGCGGGCCGAGCGGAGCTGGGCCTGCTGCACGTCGCGGGCCGACAGCGTCAGGGCGGGCTTGGGAATCGTGCGGGCCTGGGCCTGCGCGGCCCTGAGCCGTTCGGCCACCGCGCCGAGATCGGAGGACGGTGAATCGATCACGTGCGACTGGGCGGTGAGCGTCCCGGCGGCCGACCAGGCAGGGGCGGCGGCGAGGGTGAGCAGGGATAAAGCGGTGAAGCCGAACATCCTGGCGACTCTCATGAGGTCTCCTCGGGTTGGAAAGCATGCGTGCGCGACGGGTCGCGGACGTGTTCCGGCAGCGCGCCTGGCTGGCGCTTGTCGTGGTGCGTTTGGGGATTCTTACGGCAGGCTGGCGGAGAACTTTAGGTTTCGCCCACGATTCACTTTCGGTTGTTTGATGCGGAGCAAGGCGGGGCGTTGGCGCCGGCGCCGGCTCGCGCGACGCGGCATGAATGTTGCCCGGGCGCGCGCAGGCGCCGCCGGGCGGCTGCTATTCCGCGATCTTCGGCACGATTCCGTCGGCGACCGCGACCGCCGGCTCCCGGCCGCCCAGCGGCGCGCGCATCGGCCGCTTCGCCAGACGATCCTTGAGACGCAGGAACGGCGCTTCGATGCAGTAGTAGCTGACGGTCGCCGCGGCCAGCGCCTCCAGCACGCCGAGCGGAAACGCGTGCGGAATCGGCAGGCCCGGATGCGCGAACAGCTGCTGCCACAGATACAGGCTGAACGAGATCGTGCCGACGAACCCGAACAGCCGCGTCCGCAGGAGCCGCGCGAACCAGAAGCCGGGCCGGCAGCACAGCACGGCGATCAGCAGGCCGACCAGCGCGGACTCGATCGTGGTGCCGTAGGTGGCGGTCCAGAAGCCGCCGAGCCTGGCCGCCGCCGCCGGCATCGCGAACAGCAGCACCAGCACGATGACGGTGGGCCGCGGCGACGCGTCGGGCCACGCGCGGATCCAGCCGCTCAATCGGTCGAGGTTGAGCGCGACGAAGCAGCCGATCAGGATCGGGTCGATGCCGGTATGGAACATCATGCCCAGCTGGCCGCGCAGCGACGGCGCGGCGAAATAGGTGGCGGCGCGGATCAGCGGCACGAGCAGGATCAGCGCGACCAGCGCGCGCTGGCTGCCGCGGCGCCACAGCCGGACCAGCAGCAGCGGCCACAGCCAGTAGAACTGCTCCTCGAGCGCGAGCGTCCAGAAATGGCCGAGATACCACGCGCCGTCGGGATGCAGCGCGTTGTCGGCGGACAGGCCGAGCAGCGCCGAGTAATTCCACAGATGCAGACCGGCATAAAGGAGCTGATGGCGATCGACGTCGATCCAGCCGGCGACCGACAGCAGCGCCACGGTCGCGATGTACGCATAGAACGCCGGCCAGATCCGCAGCGCCCGGCGGACGTAGAACCGCGCGAGCCGCAACCGGCCGCTGCGCTGCAGTTCGGCATGCAGCAGACGGGTGATCAGGAAGCCGCTCAGCACGAAAAAGACCAGCACGCCGAGTCGGCCGTCTGAGAAGAGGCGCAGCACCGCCAAGCCATGCGTGTAGCCCCCGGCGAGCGTGTGCTCGGCATGACCCGCGACGACCATCGTGACCGCGACGGCGCGCAACCCCGTAAGCTCCTGCACCCGATGTTCCATCGTTCGATTCCCGTCTGTCGCGATAGAGATGGCCCGCATTGGCGTACCGCGTCGCGGGATGGCGTGCGCGCATGCGGCGATCAGGTTCCATGAAAAAATATCGAAATAAAATCGAAAAATTGACGCCGCGCGGCAGTGCGCGCGCCGCTTTTGTTAATATACGATTTGTATATGAATCGTATAAGGATCGATTATGGGCATCGTCAAGATTTCCGAGCAGATGCATGCGTCGCTGCGCCATGCCAGCGGCGCGCTGAGCCGCTCGATCAACGCGCAGGCGGAGCACTGGCTGCGCATCGGCATGATGGCCGAATTGCACCCCACCCTCAGCTACACCGAGATTTGCCATCTGCTGATCCAGGCGGAGATGGCCGACCCGGCGGGGGACGACGGGTCCCGCCGCGGCATGGCGCGGGTCGCGTGATGGTGGCCAAACGCAAGGTCGCCATCCGCACGCAGGCGGAAATCGCGCTCGCCCGCCGCGCGGGCGGACTGGCCGCCGACGTGCTGCGGATGATCGGCGCGCATGTCCGCGCGGGCGTCACGACGGACGAACTGGACCGGCTGTGCCACGACTACATCGTGGACGTGCAGCAGGCGATTCCGGCCAACGTCGGCTATCACGGCTATCCGAAAACGATCTGCGCGTCGGTCAACCATGTGGTCTGCCACGGCATTCCGTCGAACCGCCGCCTCGAGGACGGCGACATCCTCAACATCGACATCGCGGTCATCAAGGACGGCTGGTATGGCGACACGAGCCGCATGTATCGCGTCGGCAGGCCCGGCGAACTGGCGGAGCGCCTGATGCGCGCGACGCACGACGCGATGACGGCGGGCATCGCGCAGGTGCGGCCCGGCGCGACGCTGGGGGATGTCGGTCACGCGATCCAGAGCGTGGCGCGCCGCGAGGGCTTCAGCGTCGTGCGCGAGTACTGCGGGCACGGGATCGGCCGGATCTATCACGACGAGCCGCAGGTGCTCCATTACGGGCGTCCCGGCACCGGGCTGACGCTCGCGCCGGGGATGATCTTCACGATCGAGCCGATGCTGAACGCGGGGCGTCCCGACACCCGCGAACTGGCCGACGGCTGGACCGTGGTGACGAAGGATCGTTCGCTGTCCGCGCAGTGGGAGCACATGGTCGCGGTGACGGACGACGGGCACGAAATCCTCACGCCGTGGCCGGACGACGGCACCGAGGCCGCGCCGCGCGATGCCGCCGCGGTCGGGTGATAGCGAGCGTCATCGTCGTTCATCCGCCCCGCACGTCGGCCGCCGTTTCCTTGACTTCGCCCTCTCCCGAACCATGTCCCCACAGCCCGCGCATCTCGATACCGAACGCCTCACCCTGCGTCCGCCTCGTGTCGACGACTACGACGATATCCATGCGATGTGGTCGGATCCCGAGGTGATGCGCCACGTCACCGGGACGCCGTTGTCGGTGGAGGAAACCTGGGGGCGGCTGCTCAAGGGGCTCGGGCACTGGGCGCTGCTGGGCTGCGGGCACTGGGTCGTCCGGGAGAAGCGCAGCGGGGAGTTTGTCGGCGAAGTCGGATTCGTGCATTTGCGGCGCGGCATCGCGCCGTGGTTCGACGACGCCCCCGAAATCGGCTGGATGCTTTGCCGGGCGGCGCAGCGCAAGGGCTATGCGACGGAGGCCGTCCAGGCGGCGCTGGCGTGGGCGGACCGGCGCTGGCCGGGCAGGGAAACCGTCTGCATCATCTCCGGCACGAATGCCGCTTCGCTGAAAGTGGCGGACACGTTCGCCTATCGGCGCGACGGCGAGGCGACGTACAGGGGCCGGGAGGTTCTGGTGCTGCGCCGCGCCGGCGGGAGCGGCACGCGATGCGGGTGCCGGGGGGATTCGTTTCGGATAGCGATTGAAATGCCGAGGAGCGGCCGCGCGCGGCGCGGCCGCCGGATCGGCACGGCATGGCGATGCCGAAGCGCGGGATCAGTTCGCGGGGTTCGCGCTCGGCGCGCTGGCGGCGGGGGCATCGGCTTGCAGCGGGACGGGCGGGGCGACCACCTGGGTGAATTCGCCGGTCCGTTTCTGGATTCTTTCAGCATAGGCCTGCGAGCCGCCGTATTTCTTCAGCGCGGCGTTCACGTCGCCGCCCGCCGACTTCAGATAGCCGTACAGGATCGCGGAGCCGGTATCGATATTGGTGCCCGGCTCGGTCAGATCCTTGGTATTCCTGAGCAGGTTGCGATGCGCAGAAGGGACCACCTGCATCAGGCCGGTCGCGCCGCGCGAGCCCCGGGCCTTTTCCTTGAAGCGGGATTCGATCGAGATGATCGCGAGCAGCATCGCCGGCGGCAGCGAATACTTGGCCGCCGCGAGGTCCACGGCGTTCGAGATCTGCAGCGCCTTTTCCTTCGCCAGTCCGAACTTTCTGCTCAGGTAGGCAGGCAGCCGGCCGTCATCGGGCGGCGGCGACGGCAACTGCGCAGGCGGCGGGGAGGGGTCTTGCTGCGCCAGCGCGGGCTGCGCGAGATTCAACGACACACACAGCAGGAAAAATAACCGCCTCATAAGGGTAGGGTTCTGGGCTACGGGGACAAGCGGAGTATAGCCGGTCGGCCGGCGATGCCGGGCACGGCACGGTTCGCGATATTCTTTCAAAATTATTTCGCTCAACGGCCGATGGCGGCGACCGGATCGTCGGAACACGAACCGGGCACTGGACCGATGCGCGGGTGCGCACTGCGAAGCGGAAGAAAATATATCGCGTTTGACGCGGCGATTCCGCGAACCGGCGGCAATCAAGTCGAATGCCCATTCAATCGCGATGAAGCGGGGCAATGCAATGGCGGCGCCGATTGCGCCGTTTTCATTCGATCGGCGGCGCGCTTCGGATTTGCCGTGTTGTTGCGTTTCGCTGAATCCATTCGAGAAGCGGCGAAGGCTTGGGTTTCGAGATCGATGGCGGGGAGGCATTCGATCGCGCCGATGACGGCGTATCGATTGATTCCGGCGAATCGTCGAGCCGCCGCCGCTCGGCGGCTTTCCATGAGAGAACGTATTGCTCGCGCGAATACGAAATCGCCGAGATCCGAGGCACGGACGGCATGCCCCGTTTGAAAAATTCGCAATGGATTCGGCACTCGAATGCGTGATGGACATCGCACGAATTCGAGCGGGCCGATTCGTTTCAGTGAGTGGGATGGCGAACAGTAGCGGTGCGATTCCACTCGTAGCATCGGCAGCAATCGGTCGGATGATTCGAATGGACCGATCGGATCCTATTCACAGGAGGGGAAAATGTTCCTGTCCCGTATCGCCGCTATCGCGGCGGCCGTCGCCGCGCTCGGTTGTGCCGCTTCGTCTCACGCCCAGACCATCATCCCCGCCAACATCCCGGTGGTGGGAACCGGCAGCCTCGTCACGACGCCGGGTAGCGCCGGACGATGCACGTACACCTTCTCCGGCATCACCCAGGCCGACCAGATCGTGTTCGACAAGATCACGCGCTCGGGCAGCGATGCGTGCGATAACTTGCGCGACATGCGCATCACCGGGCTCACGCTGATCCCGCAGACGTCGCAGGTCATGCTCGCGCGCATCTACATGACGTCGCTGGATCCGATCGATGCCTACGCGCTCGATATGTCGGTCGGATGGAATAACGCCACGTCGGGCGCGACGTTCGGCTTGACGGGGAATCCGCATGCGCACTACGCGGTGACGGGCGGCATCGTGACCATCACGCCGTCGATCTACGTGCAGTGAGTCCGGGCGGGCTTCGGCGGCGGTCGACGCGGACGCCGTTCGCCCGTTGCCGCGCCATGCCGATGTTCGTTGCGCGGCGATTCCGGCTGCCCGCTATCGATCGGGCATGGGCGGGATGCCGCGCAACAGTGTCCCGGGCGGCGTGAAGGCGGGCGTGTCCGGGCGGGACGGGTGCGGATCACCGATCGATCGGCGGGCGGCGTCCCGATGCTTGTCGACGACGCGTCGGACGGCGGGGTGTCCGGCCAGCGTCGCGACCGACGCCTGGAACTCGACCCCCTTGTCGTTCTCGCGCGTGATGCGGAAGCCCAGTTTCCGGTGGAAAGCCATCGATAGCCGGTTGGTCTTGTAGACATGGCTGACGAGATCCTCGATTCCCATTCGGGCGGCGAGCGCCGCGAGCTGCGCCAGCAACTCGCCGACGACGGTGATCGTCCGGTGCGCCGGATGCGTGCTCAGGCCGGTGACGAACCAGCGGGCAGCCGATTCGCGACGCAAGAGCGCATAGGCGGCGAGCCCGCCGTTGCGGCGCACCACGCACGCGGCGCCGGATTCGATGGAAGCGTCGAGGCGCCGGCGATGCGCAACGGGATCGATCCGATCGCCCGCGCGCTCGGTGTGGTCGCGCAAGGTGAGCAGATCGAGCGCGAGGATCTCGTCGGCGAGGCGCCGCGGCGGGGTATCGAGCAGGGTCATGAATGGTCGGTCGTGGTCGCGCGCGCAATACGTTTCATGTCGGCGTGTGCCGATACCGGATCGGTCGCCGTGGCATCCCGGCGGCGTCCGGCGCATCGGCCGCCCGACCGGCTCGGGCAACGGAGCCATCGCGTTGTCCGGCGCCCGCCTGTTTCTCGTCGCGGGAACTCATGCCGCGCCGCATCATGATAGATTCCTGGCGACGCGCCGTGTCCGGCGCGACGCATCGAAACCTTCGATCAGCTTTCGAGAGAATCCCGCCCGACATGCGCATGCTCAAGAAATTGTGGCACGACAACCAGCACCTCGTCGCCTTCCTGTTCCTGATGGCGATATTGCGCAGCGCGATTGCCGACTGGAACGTCGTGCCGAGCGGGTCGATGCTGCCGACGATCCGCGAGGGCGATCGCATCCTGGTCGACAAGATGGCCTATGACCTGCGCATTCCGCTGACGCACGTCGCGATCGCGCACCTGGGCGACCCGCGGCGCGGCGACATCGTGACGATCGATTCGGCGGCGGCGCACGAACTGCTCGTCAAGCGGGTGATCGGCGTGCCCGGCGATCGCGTGGCGATGCGGGACAACGTGCTGTACCTGAACGGTGCGCGGGCCGACTATCAGCCGCTCGCGCAGCGTCCGCTGGCGGGCGACGCGGCTTCGCCGGGCGAGTATCTGACCGAACGCTTCGGCAACGTCGCGCATACCGTGCGCCTGTCGGTGTACGCGCCGAGTCCGCGCAGTTCGTTCGGGCCGGTGACGGTGCCGGCGGGCCAGTACCTGATGCTCGGCGACAATCGCGACAACAGCGCGGATTCCCGCTATTTCGGCTTCTTTCCCCGCGATGAAATGATGGGACGCGCGCGGCGCGTGGCGTTCTCGCTCGATCCGGCGCGTTTCTACCTGCCGAGGCTGGCGCGTTTCGGCTCCCGCCTGGATGCGCCGCTCGCGGCGCGTTGACGGGGCTGCCGGAAGACTGTCCGCGGCTGAGGCGAGCGCGATTCCGCGTCCTGGCTGAACATGTCGAGTCCCCAAGACGCGGGCGGCGGGAGGCTCGCCTCGCGGCGGATAATGGAACCCGGCAGGCAGTTCGTGCGTGGATCGGCGATGTCGCGCCGGCCGCGCTCGCGCGGCTGCGATAGCGAGTATCGCCTCATGGAGACTGTGCACGATCGGTCATCGCGCCCGGCCGGCCAATGGAGAAACCCTCATGCGTCGTTCATTCGTCGCGTTCCTGTGCTGCCTGACGGTGCTCGCGCATGCGCAGGAACCCGTGCACTTTCCTTCGCTGGACCTCCCGTCGGCGACTCGGCTCGACGGCTATCTGTTCCCCGCGCCGGGGCCGGGCCGGCATCCGGCCGCGGTGTTCCTGCATGGTTGTTCGGGGCTGTTCAATCGCGCCGGCGCGATCTATGCCCGCGAGCGGGACTGGGCGCGCCGCCTGAACGATGCGGGGATTACCGTGCTGATGGTGGACAGCCTGGGGCCGCGCCGCCACGGCGAAATGTGCGCGCCCGAGCATTTCGACCGGGCGATCTATCGCGCGCGGCCGTCGGATGCCTACGGCGCGCTTCGCTATTTGCAAGGGCTGGACACGATCCGGCCGGATCGCATCGGCCTGATCGGCTGGTCGCAAGGCGGGGGAACGGTATTGAACACGATCCGGACCACGAGTGACGCGCGTCCCGCATCCCTGCCCGCGGGCGATTTCCGCGCGGCGGTGGCCTTCTATCCGGCAAGCTGCAATACCGACGCGCAGGGCCCGCAGTGGTCCAGCGCGGTGCCGCTGCTGCTGCTGGTCGGGGCGAAGGATGTCTGGACCCCGTTCGCCCGCTGCGAGACGCTGCTCGGCACGTTGACGCCGGGCACGCAGGCGACGATGCGCATCTACCCGAACGCTTACCATGACTTCGATTGGCCGCACATGCCGGTGCACGACGTGCCCGCATATACGACGAAGGCGGGCGTCGTGCCGATCGAAGGGACGGACGAGACCGCGCGTGCCGATGCGCAGCAACGCGTGCTGGCGTTCCTCGCTTCGCTTCTGCTGGCACCGTAACTCGGCGGGCGCGGGAGCGCCGCCGGGCGAGCCGCCCCGACCGTATTGCACGCGCCCCCGAACGCAAAAAGGGCGACAGGATCCCTGTCGCCCTTTCCGCCGCCGGCCGTTTGACGCGGCGGCTACTTCGCCACCACGACATCCAGCTCGCCGATCCCGCCGTGTCCCGGCGCGAGCTTCACCTCGACACCCGTCGCGCCGGTCTGCTCCATCAAGCCCTTCGCCAGCTCCAGCGCCTGCCGTTCGAACAGACGCCGATACAGGCCGCCCTCGAGCCGGATCAGTGCGTCGTGGCTGCCTTCCTCGATGATGCGGCCTTTGTCGAGCACGAGCAGGCGATCCAGCGCGCGGACCGTCGACAGCCGGTGCGCGACCACCAGCGTGGTGCGTCCGACCATCAGCCGTTCCATCGCCTGCTGGATCAGCACCTCGCTTTCGCTGTCGAGGCTCGACGTGGCTTCGTCGAGGATCAGCACCGGCGCGTCGGCCAGGAACGCGCGCGCGATCGCCACGCGCTGACGCTCGCCGCCCGACAGCTTGATGCCGCGCTCGCCCACCAGCGTGTCGTAGCCGTCCGGCAGCGCCGCGATGAAATCGTGCGCGCTCGCCTGACGCGCCGCGCGCTCGATTTCCGCGCGCGTCGCGGCAGGCCGCGCATACGCGATGTTCTCCGCGAGCGTGCGGTGAAACAGCACCGGCTCCTGCTGGACGATCGCGATCTGGCTGCGCAGCGAGTCCTGACGCACCTTCGCGATGTCCTGTCCGTCGATCAGGATCCGGCCGGCATCGATGTCGTACAGCCGCTGGATCAGCTTGATGAACGACGTCTTGCCCGAACCGGAGTGGCCGACCAGCCCGATGCGCTCGCCCGGCGCGATGCGGATCGAGAAGTCGCTATAGAGCGGCGCCGCGCGCGGGCCGTAGCGGAACGTCACGTGGTCGAAGCGGATCTCGCCGCGTTCGATCCTGATCGCGGGCGCGCCCGGCCGGTCGTCGATGCCGAGCGGCTGACGTTCGAGCGACACGAGCTCTTCCATGTCGTTGACCGAGCGCTGCAGGTTGCGGATATGCATCCCGACGTCGCGCAGATAGCCCTGCAGCACGAAGAACATCGTCAGCGCGAACGCGATGTCGCCGACGCTCGCGCGATCGTTCCACCACAGCCACAGCGCCGCGCCGAGGATCGCCGCCTGCATCGCGACCAGCATCATGCCCTGCAGCCCGGCGTTGAGCGTGCCGCGCACCCACGTGCGGCGGGTCCGCTTGCGCCATTTGTCGATCACGCGGCCGAGCCGGACTTCCTCGCGCGCCTCGGCGCCGAACGCCTTCACGACCGGGTTGCAACTCACCGCGTCGGCGAGCGCGCCGCCCATGCGCGTATCCCACGCGTTGCCGAGCCGGGCAGCGGGCGCGACGAAGCCGAGCGACATGCAGACCGTCACCACGATGAACAGCAGCGAGCCGCCGCCCACCACCGCGCCCATGATCGGCCAGTGCAGGCCGAGCAGCACGGTGGCGCCGGTCAGCATCACGACCGACGGCAGCAGCGCGACTAGCAGCGTGTCGTTCAGCAGGTCGATCGCCCACATGCCGCGGGTGATCTTGCGCACGGTCGAGCCGGCGAAGCTGTTCGCGTGCCAGTCGGTCGAGAAGCGCTGGACGCGATGGAACGCGTTCGCGGCGACCTCGCTCATCATCTTGAGCGTCAGGCGGATGATGTTCATGAACATCGCCTGGCGCAGCAGGGTGCCGGCGAGGCCGAGGCTCAGGAGCAGCGCGAACGCGTGCAGCGCCGCCTGCCAGGCGGCCTGCCGGTTCGTGACGCCGAGCGCCAGCGCGTCGACGAGGCGTCCGGCGAACAGCGGGGTCAGCACGTCGACGAGCGCGCCGAGCAGCGCGAGCAGGGCGATGACGAGGGTACGCAGGGGCTGGGCGCCCCAGTACCTGAAGGTGAAACCGAGAACGTCCTTGAACGCCTGTCCACCTGGATTGGTTTTTTTGCGGAACATTTGTCATGGCCTGGTTGCGTCGGGCGCACCAGGACTTGTCGATCGGGAGAATTAAAAACCAGACACCGATGCGCATCGACGCGCAGGCTTGCAAATTCGGCGGATTGTCTGGAAAGATCGCAGGCTATTGAGCGGCCTGCAAAGACGGCGACTTACGACTCGTGCCGTGGGACCACGTACAGGGAGGCGGCTGGCGATCGTGACATCTGGCACCTCCCTTGAGTGTTGAGTGAATTGAAAAAACGAGACCGAGCGATAGCTGGTGGAGCGATTCTAGCGATGCTTTGAGCGCACCGCAATGGCCATCGGCCGGATGTTGCCGATTCGATACGACGCATGCCGCGCGAATGCGCGCGGCATGCGATCGCAGTGCGGGATGGTGCGGTGCGGCGCATCCGGAATCAACGCCGGGCGCGAAGCAAAGCCGCGCGCGTCGCCGCATTGCCCATCGCGCATACGACAATCGGGCCGCGAGACGACCGGCCGCGAACGGGTGCACTACACTGCGAGTCCGACCTTGCCGCGGCGGGGCGGCGGCCGCCGCAACGACCCGCCATCTCACGCAGCGGCCCACCCGCCGATGGGCCGCGGCAGTACGCGAAGCTTCGGCGAACCGCTTCATTCATCGATGGGAGTCAGGCCATGAGCAACACACCTGCGATTGTATTGGTACACGGTTTCTGGGGAGGCGCGGCGCACTGGAGCAAGGTGATCGTCGAGCTGGCGCGCAACGGGCACACGTCGCTGCACGCGGTAGAGATGCCGCTCACGTCGCTCGCGGACGACGCCGAGCGCACCCGCAAGATGGTCGCGCAGCAACCGGGGCCGGTGCTGCTCGTCGGCCACTCGTACGGCGGCGCGGTGATCACGGAGGCGGGCAATCATCCGAATGTCGCGGGGCTCGTCTATATCGCGGCGTTCGCGCCGGACACGGGCGAAAGCCCCGGCAGCATCTCGCAGGAGCATCCGCCTGCGGCGATCGCGAACCTGTCGGCCGACAGCGACGGCTATCTGTGGGTCCGGCAGGACACGTTTCATGACAGCTTCTGTCAGGATCTGAGCGCCGACGAGGGGCTCGTGATGGCTGTCACGCAGAAGGCGCCGCTCGCCAGCACGTTCGGCGACACGATCGGCTCGCCGGCATGGCGTGCGAAACCGTCGTGGTATCAGATTTCGAGCGACGACCGGATGATCGCCCCGGAAAACGAAGCGCGGATGTCGGCGCGGATGAATGCGCGCAAGGTCATCACGCTGAAGGCGAGCCACGCATCGCTTGCGTCGAAGCCGGTCGAGGTCGCCGCGCTGATCGCCGAGGCCGCGGCGGACATCGCGCACGGTTAGCGAGCGCCTCCCGTGCCGAGAGGCGAGCACGCCCTCCGAGGTTCGCGCTTCGGAGGGCGTGTCCTTGTGTACGGCCGCGGCGGGCGGTTCTCGACGCGGGCCGACGGGCGGTCGAGCCGTTATGGGACAATCCGGCGTTTAACGACGTGAAGTTTGGGGAATCGATGAGCGACTTTCAGCAAGGCATCCTGACGCCGATTTCGTCGGCGGGCCGCTACCTTTCTTTCAGGATCTCGGACGCGAGCCAGGTGACGCGCGTGCTGTCCGCGCTGCGCGACACGGTCGACGGCAGCGATACGGTGATCGGCGTGGGGCCGTCGCTCGTGCAAGGCCTCGGCGCGAGGATCGACGGGCTGAAGGAGTTTCCCGACCTGTCGGTGCCGGGTGCGCCGGTGCCGTCGACGCCCGCCGCGCTGTGGATCTGGCTGCGTGCGGAGGACCACGGCGAGGTGGTGCTGCGCTCGCGCGCGATCGAGCGGCTCGTCGCGCCGGCGTTCGAACTCGACAGCGCGGCGAACGCGTTCCGCTACTCGGACGATCGCGACCTGTCCGGCTATGAGGACGGCACGGAGAATCCGCAAGGCGACGAGGCGATCGAGACCGCGTTCGTGACGGGCAAGGGCGCGGGGCTCGACGGGTCGAGCTTTGTCGCGGTGCAGCAGTGGGTGCACGATTTCGACCGGATGGCGGCGATTCCCGGCGGCGAGATGGACAACATCATCGGCCGGCGCAAGAGCGACAACGAGGAACTGGAGGAAGCCCCCGCCTACGCGCACGTGAAGCGCACCGAGCAGGAAAGCTTCACGCCGGAAGCGCACGTGCTGCGCCGTTCCGCGCCGTGGGCCGACGAGCGCCGCGCGGGTCTCTACTTCGTCGCGTTCGGTTTTTCGTTCCGGGCGTTCGACGTGCAGATGCGCCGGATGGTCGGCGCCGTCGACGGCATCCACGACGGCCTGTTCCGCTTCACGCAGCCGATCACGGGGTCGTTCTTCTGGTGTCCGCCGATGAAGGACGGGAAGCTGGATCTGTCGGCGCTCGGCTTGTGATGCGCGCCTGAAGCGCGAGATTCGTCAGCCGGACGCCCGCTCGATGCGGGCGTTTTTTTCGGGGCTCGCTCGCTGCGCGGGCGGGCCGAGAACGGGGTAGCGCGACACGGCAGCCCCGCGTCGTCGCGACACCGCGACAAACATTCGGCGGCGAATGTACCGCTATATCCCCCGCCGTCGCGCGTCGAATACCCGGCAGCCCATCCGCATGACCGCCGGGCCGATGCCGTCCGTTACGCCAATTCCCCCACCACGCCCTTCGGCACGACGTTCAGCGCCGATCCCGCCTTGAACCACGGGATCTGCACGCCGCTGTAGCTGTGCCGCAGACGAATCGTCTCGACACCGCCGTCCGCATGATGAATCCGGCATGCGACCGGCTCGCCCGGCGCGAAACGGTCGAGGCCGACGATGTCGATGCGGTCGTCCGCCCGGATGCGCGTGTAGTCGCCCGCATCGTCGAAGGTCAGTGCGAGCAGCCCCTGCTTTTTCAGGTTCGTCTCGTGGATCCGCGCGAAGCTGCGCGCGATCACGGCGACGCCGCCCAGCAGCCTCGGCGACAGCGCCGCATGCTCGCGGCTGCTTCCCTCGCCGTAGTTGAAATCGCCGACGATCACCCACGGCAGCGCCGCCGCCCGGTAGGCGCGCGCCGCCTCGGCCGGCGTGACGTCCTGCGCGCCGCCCAGCACGTCGAGCGTCCTGCCGGTCGCGAGCGTGAAGGCGTTGGTCGCGCCGGACAGCAGGTTGTCGCTGAAGCGTTCGAGGTGGCCGCGGAACCTGAGCCACGGACCGGCGGGCGAGATGTGGTCGGTGGTGGTCTTGCCCAGCGTCTTGATCAGCACCGGCATTCCCGTGAAATCGCGTCCGCTCCACGCCGGCCAAGGGCGCAGCACGTGAATCCGTTCGCTCGCGGGGTCGACCGACACGTCGATCCCGCGCCCGTCGGCGGGCGGCGCCACGTAACGCTCCTGGCCGCGCTCGAACGTACCCGGCGGCACTTCCGGCGCGGGGCGCGGCGGCGTGAGCCGGAACGACGTGCCGTCCGCGGCCGTCAGCGCATCGTGCTGCGGATCGAACGACAGCCGTCCGGCCAGCGCCCAGGCGGTCACGATCTCGGGGCTTGCGATCAGGTTGACGGTGGTCGACGCGCCGTCGTTGCGGCGCGGAAAATTGCGGTTGTACGACGTGACGATCGTGTTCGGCGCGGCGACGGCCGACGGGTCGCGCCGCCACTGGCCGATGCACGGCCCGCACGCATTCGCGAGCACGGTCGCGCCGATGTCCGACAGCGCGTCGAGCTGGCCGTCGCGCGCGATCGTTGCGCGCACCTGCTCCGAACCCGGCGTGACCAGGAACGGCACGGCCGCCATCACGCCGTGGCCGGCGCCTTGCGCGGCGACGTCGGCCGCGCGGCTCATATCCTCGTAGGACGAATTCGTGCAGCTGCCGATCAGCGCGGCGGACAGCCGGTCCTCGACGACGTCGTGCGCGGCCAGGCCGTCCTCGGGCCGCGCGGTCTTCATCTGCGCGGCCAACTGCGACACGGTGCGCGCGCGATCCGGCGAATGCGGCCCGACGACGTGCGGCTCGAGCGCGGACAAGTCGATCCGCACCACGCGGTCGTAGAATGCTTCGGGATCCTGTTCGATTGCGGGGTCGGGCGCGAGCAGATCGGCGTGCGCGTCGACGAGCGGCACCAGGTCGGCGCGGCCGGTCGCACGCAGATAGGCGGCCATGCGCGCATCGGCGGGAAACAGCGACGTGGTCGCGCCCAGTTCGGCGCCCATGTTGGTGATGGTCGCCTTGCCGGTCGCGCTGATCGTGCGCGCGCCGGGGCCGATGTATTCGACGATCGCATTGGTGCCGCCCGCGACCGTCAGTTCGCCCGCGACCTTCAGGATCACGTCCTTCGGCGCGGTCCAGCCGCCGAGCCGGCCGGTCAGGTACACGGCGATGCGCTTCGGATACAGCACTTCCCACGGCAGTCCGGCGAGCGCTTCGACCGCGTCGGCGCCGCCGACGCCGACCGCGCACGCGCCGAGTCCGCCCGCATTCGGCGTATGCGAATCGGTGCCGATGATGAGCGCGCCGGGAAACGCGTAATTCTCCAGCACCACCTGATGGATGATGCCCGCGCCGGGCTCCCAGAAGCCGAGCCCGTACTTCGCCGCGGCGCTGCGCAGGAACGCGTAGACCTCGCGGTTCTCGGCGATCGACGCGCCGAGGTCGGCGCGGCCTTCGACGCGCGCCTGGATCAGGTGGTCGCAGTGGATGCTGGCGGGTACCGCGACCCGGTCGCGTCCGGTCTGCATGAACTGCAGCATGCCGGTTTGCCCGAGCACGTCCTGGAACACGACGCGGTCGACCCGCAGCGCGAGATAGCTTTCGCCGGGCACGAGCGCCTGCGTGTGCGGATCGTCGAGATGGCCGAGCAGGATCTTGTCGGCCAGCGTGAGCGGCCGCGCAACGCGCCGGCGCACGACGGCGAGCCGGCGCGCCATGTCGGCGTACAGGCGCGCGAGCGCCGCGTGGGGAATGAATTGAGACATTTCGATCACTCCTTTCTGATATCGGTGTGGTGTGGGGGTGGTGCGATCGCAGCGCGGAGTGTGAGCGTGCCGGGAGGACGAGTAAAATGAATTTATTAATCCGATTACTCAATTTTTCTGATGAAAATCGACATCCTCGGCGTACAGGCATTTGTCGCGATCGCCGATCGCGGCGGGTTTCAGGCGGCGGCCGATGCGTTGTCGGTGACGCAGACCGCGATCACGCAGCGGCTGCGCAAGCTCGAGGATTTTCTCGGGGTGACGCTGTTCGAGCGCACCACGCGGTCGGTCGCGCTCACGCGGATCGGCCGCGATTTTCTGCCGCAGGCGCGGCGCCTGCTCGGCGAGTTGTCCGATGCATTGACCGAGATCCGGGAGAGCGGCCAGGCCGCGCGCGGCGACGTGTCGATCGCGTGCGTGCCGACCGTCGGCGTGCAGTTCTTGCCGAGCATCCTGCAGGCGTATTCGGCGCGCTATCCGCACAACCGCGTGAAGGTGCTCGATCATGCGTCGTCGGCGGTGGCCGACGCGGTGTTGCATCGCGAGGCGGAGTTCGGCATTCATATCGCGGGCGCGCGGCACCCGGAACTGGTCGGCGAGCCGATCGCCGAGGATCAGTTCGTGCTGATCTGTCACGACACGCATCCGCTCGGCCGGCGGCGGCGGGTCGCCTGGCGCGAGCTGACGCCGTACCCGCTGATCTTCGCCGGCCAGGTGAGCGCGAACCGCGCGCTGCTCGATTCGGCGCTCGGCGATCTCGCGCTGCAATCGCACTACGAGGTGCAGCGCAGTTCGACGGCGGTCGGGCTGGTGGCCGAGGGCGTGGCGGCGGCGGTGGTGCCGCGCCTCGCGGTGCAGAAGGGCGCGTACCCGCGCATCAAGGTGGTCGACCTGGTCGAGCCGGTGATTTCGCGCGCGCTGGTGCTGGTCAGCCGGCGTACCGGACAGCTGTCGCCGGCCGCGCAGGCGCTGTACGACATGATCGTCGAGCGCGCCGCGCGAACGACGGCGAACGCGCGGCGCGGCTGAGCGCCGCGAGCGGGAGACCGGACGGGGCGTTCGGCGGCGCCGCGCGGATTCGACGCCGGCCGGCCCCGCGCCCCGGGTCGCGCATCAGCGCAGCGTGGTTTCGATCCGCGTGCCGCGCTTGACGAACAGCGTCACGGGCGTTTTCTCGCTGATCTCGGCCAGGCGCTGGCGCTGCGCGTCGTCGAGCGCGCCCTCGACCGCGATCGTGCGCCGCACGTACTGCGCGCCGTCGCGATCGACGTGCAGCTCGGTGCGCACGCGAATGCGCGCATCGGGCCAGGTCTTGCGCTGCATGTACATCCGCAAGGTTGCCGCCGTACAGGCGGCGAGCCCGGACAGCACCAGTTCGTAGGGCGCGGGTCCGCGGTTCGCGCCGCCTTCGTGTTCGTTCTCGTCGCCCTGGAAGCGGTGCGCGCCCGCCTCGATGTCGACGACGTAGTTGGGTGCATCGGCGGCCATTTCGGCCGAGGCGTGAATGAGCGGCATGACGGTTCTCGCTGGCAGCAGGCGGTGAGTTGGGGCAGCGGCCGGGGATGCCCGGCCGCCCACGTGCAGCATAAACGTCCCGGCGCGAACCTGCGCTGCCGCTCTGTGCGGCAGGCCGCTCAAGCGGCGTCGGACGCGTCGCGGACGATCTCGATCACGCGCTGCCGGAACCACTGGTGCGCGCGGTCCGGCTCGCGCGATTCGTGCCAGTACGCGAGGATCGGAAACGGCTTGAGCCGCAGCGGCAGCGGCCGGATCGCGATCGGCAGCATGCCCGCCATCCGCACCGCGTAGGAGCGCGGCAGCGTCAGCAGCAGGTCGCCCGACGCGGCGATCTGGCAGGCGGCGAAGTAATGCTGGCAGACCAGCTGGATGTGACGGATCCGGCCGTCGCTGCCGAGCAGCACGTCGAGCGAATTCGCTTCGCCGAGCGGCGACACCGTCACGTGCCGCGCCGCGAAGTACTCGCCGCGGCGCAGCGGCTCGCCGGCGAGCGGATGATCGCGCCGCATCGCGACGACCAGCGAATCGTCGAGGACGTAGTCGCTGGCGATGCGCGGTCCGGTCTGCAGGCGGCGCTCGAGCACGAGATCCAGGTTGCCCGACGCCAGTTCGCGCTCCACTTCCGCGACGGGCACGCGGCGGCTCACGAGCCGCAGATGCGGCGCCTCCCGCGCGAGCGTCGCGACCAGCTGCGGCAGCGCGATCGATTCCAGCACGTCGCGAATGCCCACCACCATGCTCAGGTCGAGGGTGTCCGGGCTGAAGCGGGCCTGCGCGCGCGACGCGTCCTGCAGGCCTTTCAGGTGCAGCTGCACGTCGGCGATCACCGCGCGGGTGCGCTCGGTCGGCAGCACCCGGTTGCCCTGCCGGACGAACAGCGGATCGTCGAAGTGCGCGCGCAGCCGGTTCAGCGCGTGGGTGACGGCCGGCTGCGTCAGGTGCAGCGCCCGCGCGGCCGCGCTGATGCCGCCGTGCGCATAGACCGCGTCGAGCACGCGGAACAGATTCAGGTCGAGGCGATGGTCGTGCGGCACGGTGCGCGTTCCGGGGCGGAGCGGGAAGGAATCGACATATTAATCCTGTCTATATCCTTGTATTAGGAATATTCATTTCATCGATTTCCGGGGATCGCTTACGCTGGCGGTCATTGAACAGGAACGGATGCCATGGACTTTTCTCCTACCGCCCGCTGCCGGGAACTGAGCGAACGCCTCGAACGCTTCATGCGCGACGAAGTCGCGCCCGCCGAAGCGCCGTATGCCGGACAGCTGGCGGGCGGCGCGGACTGGCGCCGCTGGCGGCAGCCGGAGATCATGGAGACGCTGAAGAAGAAAGCGCGCGCGGCCGGTCTGTGGAACCTGTTCCTGCCGGACGCCGAGCATGGCGCGGGCCTGAGCAATCTCGACTACGCGCCGCTCGCGGAAATCATGGGGCATTCGCTGATCGCGCCGGAAGTGTTCAACTGCAACGCGCCGGACACCGGCAACATGGAAGTGCTGGCGCGCTACGGCTCGCCGGCTCAGCAGCGCGCGTGGCTCGACCCGCTGCTGGCGGGCGAGATCCGTTCGGCGTTCTGCATGACGGAGCCGGACGTCGCGTCGTCCGATGCGACCAACATGCAGGCGCGCGCGGCGCTCGACGGCGGCCACGTGGTGCTGAACGGCCGCAAGTGGTGGTCGACGGGCATCGGTCATCCGCATGCGCGTTTCGTGATCTTCATGGGGCTGACCGACGCCGAGGCGGAGCCGCATCGCCGCCACACGATGGTGATCTGTCCGCTCGACGCCCCCGGCGTGAAGATCGAACGGATGTTGCCGGTCTTCCACACGTTCGACGAACCGTCGGGTCACGGCGAGGTGAGCTTCACCGACGTGCGGCTGCCGGCCGCGAACGTCATTCTCGGGCCGGGCCGCGGCTTCGAGATCGCGCAAGGGCGGCTCGGACCGGGCCGCATCCATCACTGCATGCGCGCGCTCGGCGCGGCCGAGAAGGCGCTGGCGCTGCTGTGCGCGCGGGCCGTGTCGCGCACCGCGTTCGGCAAGCCGCTGATCGAGCTGGGCGGCAACGGCGACGTCGTCGCGAACCTGCGCATCGCGATCGACCAGGCGCGGCTGCTGACGCTCAAGGCCGCGTGGACCATCGACACGCAGGGCGTGAAGGCCGCGCTGAGCCTGATCTCGCAGATCAAGGTGGCGGTGCCCGCCGTCGCGCAGCAGGCGGCGGACGCGGCCATCCAGATCCACGGCGGCGCGGGTTTGTCGAACGACGTTCCGCTGGCGGCGCTGTATGCGTATGCGCGCGTGCTACGGGTCGCGGACGGCCCGGACGAGGTGCACCGCGCGGTGATCGCGAAGCTGGAGGTCAAGCGCCAGATGGCGGCGATGTCGGCCGCCGCGCCGGGTGCCGCCGCATGAGCGGGCTGCTCGACACCGCGCGCGCCGTGCGCGCCGAGGATCGTCTCGACGTCGCGAAGCTCGATGCCTACCTGAAGGCGCACGTCGACGGGCTGCACGGCGCGCCGGACATTCGCCAGTTCCACGGCGGCGCGTCGAATCTCACCTACCTGATCGCCTATGGCGAGCGCGAACTGGTGCTGCGCCGTCCGCCCGCCGGCGTGAAGGCGGCCTCCGCGCACGACATGCTGCGCGAGGCCGCCGTGATGGCGGCGCTCGGGCCGCATTACCCGTATGTGCCCGCGATCCTCGCGCGCTGCGACGATCCGGCGGTGCTCGGCGCGGATTTCTACGTGATGGCGCGCCTCGCGGGCGTGATCCTGCGCCGTGAACTGCCGGCCGCGCTGGCACTCGATCGCGACGGCGTGCGGCGCTTGTGCACCGTGTTCGTCGATCGCCTGATCGAGCTGCACCGGATCGACGCATCGCAGCCGGCGCTGGCCGCGCTCGGCAAGGGCGACGGCTACGTCGCGCGTCAGGTGGGCGGTTGGCGCGCGCGCTGGCGCGACGCGCTGACCGACGGCACCGATGCGTGCGACGACGTGCTCGGCTGGCTCGACCGGCAGCAGCCCGCGCGCGCCAACGGCGTGTGCGTGATTCACAACGACTACCGCTTCGACAACGTCGTGCTCGATCCGGCCGATCCGCTGCGGATCGTCGGCGTGCTCGACTGGGAACTCGCGACGCTGGGCGACCCGCTGATGGATCTCGGCAGCGCGCTCGCCTACTGGGTGGAAGCCGGCGACGACCCGATGTTCCAGTCGTTGCGCCGCCAGCCGACCCATGCGCCGGGCATGCTGACGCGCCGCGAGGTGGTGGACTACTACGGCGCGCGGACCGGTCTCGACGTGAGCGGCTTCGCGTTCTACGAGGTGTTCGGGCTGTTCCGCCTGATGGTGATCGTCCAGCAGATCTACCGCCGCTTCGTGCTCGGCCAGACGACCAACGAACAGTTCGCGGGCTTCGGGCAGGCCGCGCGCTATCTCGGCGAGCGCTGCCGCCGGCGCATCGCCGAGAGCGGGCGACACGCATGACCGACCTCTTCCTGATCCGGCACGCGCAGGCGAGTTTCGGCGCGGACGACTACGATTGCCTGTCGCCGCTCGGCGAGCGGCAGGCGGCGCTGCTCGGCGCATGGTTCGCGCGGCGCGGCCGGCGGCCCGGGCGGATCGTCACGGGCCGGCTGCGGCGGCACGCGCAGACCGCGCAGGGATGCCTGCGGGCGGCCGGCGTCGAGGCGCCGGCCCTGGTGCTGCCGGGGCTCGACGAACTCGATGCCGACGAACTGCTGGCCGGCTACCGTCCCGATCTGACGTCGCCCGACGCGCTGCGGCGGGTGCTGGCCGCCGAAGCGGACCCGCGCCGCGCGTTTCAAACGCTGTTCGCCGCGGCGGTGGCGCGCTGGATGGCGGGCACGCACGATCACGCGTACCGTGTCACGTGGACGCAGTTCCAGGCGGCGGTGCGCGGCGCGTGGGACGAACTGGCGCAGCAGCCGGCGCGCGAGCTGTGGGTGTTCACGTCGGGCGGCCCGATCGGCGTGATCGCGGCCGCGCTGCTCGGCGTGCCGCCCGAGCGCAGCTTCGACCTGAGCTGGCCGCTCGTCAACACGAGCGTGAGCCGGATTCACATCGGCCGCCGCGCGCGGCAGCTGATCAGCTATAACGGATGGGCGCATCTCGAATCCGACGGCGACGCCGGCGAATCGCTCGTCACGCACCGCTGATTCCCCCTTTACTTCACTCAGGATCTGTTCGATGACCGTTCCCAACCTGTTCGACCTGACCGGCAAGATCGCCCTCGTCACCGGCGCGAGCCGGGGTATCGGCGCGGAAGCCGCCAAGCTGCTGGGCGCGGCCGGCGCGCACGTGATCGTGACCAGCCGCCGCATCGACGACTGCCGGCGGATCGCCGACGAGATCGCCGGCGACGGCGGCTCCGCGGAGGCGGCCGCGTGCCATATCGGCGAACTGGACCAGATCGACGCGCTGTACGCCGCCATCGAAGCGCAACACGGGCGGCTCGACGTGCTGGTCAACAACGCGGCGACCAATCCCTACTACGGCCCGATCGTCGACACCGGCGTGGACGTGTTCCAGAAAACCGTCGACGTGAACATCCGCGGCTACTTTTTCATGTCGAGCCACGGCGCGCGGCTGATGGCGAAGCGCGACGGCGGCTCGATCGTCAATGTCGCCTCGGTGAACGGCGTGATTCCGGGCGACCGGCAGGGCATCTACTCGATCACCAAGGCCGCCGTGATCTCGATGACGAAGGCGTTCGCGATCGAGTGCGCCGCGTCGGGCGTGCGCTGCAACGCGCTGCTGCCCGGCCTGACCGATACGAAGTTCGCGTCGGCGCTGACCAAGGCGCCGGAGGTGCTGAAGCAGGTGCTCGCGCACGTGCCGATGCGCCGCGCCGCGCAGCCGTCGGAGATGGCGGGCGCCGTGCTGTATCTTGCGTCGGCGGCGTCGAGCTATACCACGGGCGCCGTGCTCAACGTGGACGGCGGCTATCTGTCCGCGTGAGGGCGCGCCCGCGCATCGGCGCGGCGGCCCGCGGCCGCCGCACGGTTCCAATCTGACTATCCCGGAGTATCCATGACTCAAATCGCTGCGCGGCGTCTCGCCGGCAAATGTGCGTTCATCACAGGCGCGTCCGGCGGCCTCGGCCGCGCGATCGCCGCGCGGATGGCCGAACACGGCGCGAAGCTGTTCCTGACCGACGTGGTCGACGCCGTGGTGCTCGATGCGTTCGCGGCCGAACTGAACGCGGCGGCGGGCGCGCAAGTCGCGTGGTCCGCCGTGCAGGACGTGCGCGACGACGCGCGCTGGCAGGCGCTGCTCGCCGAAGCCAACGAGACGATGGGCGGGCTGTCGGTCCTCGTCAACAACGCGGGCGTCGGCTCGATCGGCACGGTCGAGCAGATCGGGCAGAAGGAATGGCGCCGCGTGATGGAGATCAACGTCGAGAGCATCGTGCTCGGCACGCGGCACGCATTGCCGTATCTGCGCGCGAGCCGGCCGGGATCGATCATCAACATCTCGTCGGTGGCCGCGTTCAAGTCGGAACCGGACTACACCGCGTACAACGCATCGAAGGCAGCCGTTGCGTCGCTGACCAAATCGGTTGCGGTCGATTGCGCGCGCCAGCAGATGGACGTGCGCTGCAACTCCATTCATCCGTCGTTCATCCGCACCGGCATCGTGGAGCCGTTCTTCCAGCAGATGGGCGAAAAGGACGCGATGCGCAAGCTCACGCGCGGGGTGCCGATGAAGCGTCTCGGCGAGCCCGACGACGTCGCGTACGCGGCCGTCTATCTCGCGTCGGACGAAAGCCGCTACGTGACCGCCGCCGAACTCGTGATCGACGGCGGCCTTTGTGCGATCTGACGCGCGCGCCGCGCCGTTTCCATTCCAACAGGTGATCTGACATGTCGACACTCATCAACCGGCAACTGTGTCTGAAGACGCGCCCCGAAGGGCGGGTCGGCCAGGAGCACTTCACGCTCGTCGAAGCGCCGCTGCCCGAGCTGGACGAGGGCGAGGTCCTGGTGCGCGTGCTGTATCTGTCGATGGACCCGACCAACCGGGTCTGGATGAGCGACATTCCGCAATACCTGCCGCCCGTCGCGATCGGCGAGGTGATGCGCGCGCTCGGCATCGGGCGCGTGGTGGCGTCCCGCTCGCCCGCGTTCGCGGCGGGCGATCTGGTGCAGGGGCTCGTCGGCTGGCAGGACTACGCGCGGATTCCGGCCGCGCAGGCGCCGCAGCTCTTGAAGCTGCCGGCGCAGCCGGGCCTGCCGATCCCGACGCTGCTCGGCGCTTGCGGAATGAGCGGGTTGACCGCGTATTACGGACTGACGGAGATCGCGCCGGTGCAGCCGGGCGAGACGCTGGTGGTGTCGGCCGCGGCGGGCTCGGTCGGCTCGATCGCCGGGCAGATCGGCAAGATCCACGGCGCGCGCGTGGTCGGCATCGCGGGCGGCCCCGACAAGTGCCGCTACCTGACCGACGAACTGGGCTTCGACGCGGCCGTCGACTACAAGGCCGACGACTGGAAGCAGGCGTTGAAGAGCGCGACGCCGGACGGCGTGCACGTCAATTTCGAAAACGTCGGCGGCGAGATCATGCGGGCGGTGCTGTCGCGCATGGTGATCGGCGGGCGGGTCGCGCTGTGCGGCGTGATCGCGAACTACAACAACAGCCGCCCGTCCGACGACGTCGGCGTGCTGATCGCGAAGCGCCTGACGATGCGCGGCTTCCTGATCCTCGATTACCGGAAGAGCCGGGAAGCCGTGCAGGCGCTCGGCGGCTGGCTGCGCGACGGCCGGCTCAAGGCGGAGGAAACCGTCGCGGACGGCCTGACGAATGCGCCCGACGTGCTGAACCGCCTGTTCGACGGCAGCCACCGCGGCAAGCTGGTGCTGCGCGTCGATCCGCAGGCCTGACGGGGCCGCCGCGCGCGGCTCAAGCGGCGCGGTGCCGGATAGGCGCGAGCACCGCGCGCATGGCGACCCGGGAAAAAGCGGAGATCGACGCGCTCGGCTTCGCTGCCGGTGGGGCGGCTTTCGCCGCTGCTGCCTATCGGGACCGGTCCGGCTCGACGCGCCGGGACCGACGAGGCAACGCAGTGTGGCCGCCCGGGCCGTCCGTCTACATTTGCTTCGTACAATTGATGAACACCGTCACGTTCCATGTGTAATTGGACGATCCGGGGAGCACCGGAATCGGATACGACACATATTTGGTCACGGTGCATTCATTGCTTTTATATCCCGCCTGAACGGCCGAAGTAACGGCACCTTGTACCGCCAGGTTGAACGCGTCCTGATAGGTGGGACGATTCGCCGAGCCGGAGAAAGTCTGAGTGACTTGTACGTTGGGGCTCACGTTCACCCCGTTGAGCGCGCCGCTCGCTTGAAGCTGCTTGATCTGATCGGATATGGACGGCCGCTCCGGCTCCGCGAACGACGGCGCAGCCATGGCCATGCCAACCACCATGAGCGTATTCATGGCGAGCGCAACGAAAACTTTTCTGTTCTTCATGACATCCCTTCTCTCGAGTGATGGGCGAACGAAATGATTCGTTTGGCGAAATGCCGATCTCCAGTCGCGTCATTGCTTCGATATTTTGTTGTATCCGCACGTTTGTTTTGGATTCCGTCGTGCGTTTGGCGGGGTGAATGCGCGGATCGATGGGTTCACGGGGCAGGCACCTCGCACGACAAATTCTAGGGTCGGCGGTATCGATTCGAGGTTTCTCTTCGTCCATATTTCTTGTCGATCCGTCCACGTCTGATCGCCCGCCGTCTTGCGTGCCGCGATACCTGGCGTGCTTCGGGAGACGGGGATCGTTCACGTTGAACGTGGGCATGTGCGTCGAACCGATTGGACTACACGGCTCGTGAGCGGGTGACGCGGCGCGGGTTTGCGCGCGAGGGCAGCGCATGCATGGACGGCGAGAGAAGCGAAATGGCGCCGTGGGATGAACCGCGGCGACGCGATGCCGGTCATCGGAGGATGGGGCCGCACGCCCGTTGCGGGTTCGGCGGCCGCTATCGCGGCAAGCGGGTACTGCGCGTCGATCCGCAGGCCTGACGGACGGGGCCGCCGCGCGCGACGCGCCGGTCAGCTGCCGGCCGGCGCGCGCGGCTCCATCAGCGTGTGCCGGAAATATTCGCGCACCGCGTGCATCGCCGGGCTGAATTCGGTATTGCGCCGCCACGCGAGCCCGACGCTCATCGGCGGTACCGGGTCGCGCAACTGCATGGTCTCGATCCGCCGCCCTTCGAGCGACCACGGCCGGTACACCATGTCCGACAGGATCGCGACGCCGCTGCCGTTCGCCACCATGCTGCGCACGGCCTCGACCGACGACGTGCGCAGTTTCACGTTGGGCCGGTACGGCGTTTCGTTCCAGTAACGCAGCGCGGTGTACGCGGCTTCGTCGACGGTCAGCATCACGAACGGCTCCGGCGCGACGTCCGCGAGCGTCACGCTGTCGCGCCGGAGCAGCGGATGCTGCGCGCACAGCCACAGCCGCCGCACCGAGTGGATCATCGGTTCGAGCATCAGCTCGGGATTCGCGACGTTCGATGTCAGCAGCACCGCCATGTCGTAGCGGCCGGCGATCAACCCTTCCTCGATCGATTCGCGGTTCAGCTCGTGCAGCTGGATCGCGAGGCGCGGATACAGCGTGCTCAGGCGCTGCAGATGGTGCGGCAGGAAATAGCCGAGCACCGTGTAGCTCGCGGCGAGCGTCAGCGTGCCGGTGAGCGTGCTTTCGAGATTCGGCGTGCGCATCGCCTCGTCGACCGACGACAGGATCGTGTACGCCTGGTTGAGGAAGCGCCGACCGGTGTTGGTCAGCGTGACGCCGGCGGCATTGCGCACGAACAGCTGCGTGCCGAGACTGTCCTCCAGCTCCTTGATCGCATGGGTGACCGCCGACTGCGAGATGGTCAGCTGGATCGCCGCCTGGGAGATCTGGCCGAGTTCCGCCGTCGCGACGAAGTACTTCAGTTGCCGCAAGGTCAACGCCATCGTGTCACCTGAAAAATCGATAATGCCCGAGGTAATTATCATATCTTTAAAAAATTCCGGCCGATATGGATAACGGCGCTGGTCGGCGCGGGCCGGGATGGGCTCCGACGAATCCGCAGCCCGGCCTTCGAGGTATCTGAAAAATAGATATGAGCGCATATAAAAATAGAACTATTTTGGCGACGGGCGGGGCGTTAAGGTGAATGCATCACCGGGCGCCGACGCGCACGGGACGTCAATCTAGGAGACCCTCAGCATGAAAAAGCACGTCGTCGACTTGAATTCCGACATGGGAGAAGGCTTCGGCCCGTGGAAGATCGGCGATGGGGTGGACGAGGCGATCATGCCGCTCATCAGCTCGGCCAACGTCGCCACCGGCTTTCATGCCGGCGACCCGAACATCATGGCGCTGACGGTGCAGCTCGCGAAACGCGCGGGCGTCGGCATCGGCGCGCATCCGGGCTTTCGCGACCTGGTCGGGTTCGGCCGCCGCACGATCGCGGAGACGCCGCAGGCGCTCGTCAACGACATCGTCTACCAGCTCGGCGCGCTGCGCGAGTTCGCGCGGCTGCACGGCGTCAGCGTGCAGCACGTGAAGCCGCACGGCGCGCTCTACATGCTCGCCGCGCGCGACGAGCAGCTGTCGCGGCTGCTCGTCGAAACGCTGCAGACGCTCGACCCGACGCTGCTGCTGTACTGCATGGAAGCCTCCGTCACCTGCCGGATCGCGCGCGAACTGGGCCAGCCGGTGGTGCGCGAGTTCTACGCGGACCGCGACTACGACAGCAGCGGCTCGATCGTCTTCACGCGGCGGGTCGGCCGGCTCGATCCCGCGCAGGTGGCCGCGAAGGTGCTGCGCGCGTGCACGGAAGGCCGCGTCGCGACCGTCGACGGCGCGGACATCGCGATCGATTTCGATTCGGTGTGCATCCATAGCGACACGCCCGGCGCGCTGCAACTGGTCGAGGCGACCCGCGCCGCGCTGATCCAGCACGACATCCGCATCGCCGCGCCGCTGCCCGCGTCCGCGCACTGAGATTCCGTTTGATTCGAGGAGTACCGAAAGATGGCACAGCATGAGATCGTCAGCCCGTTGCCGGGCACGTTTTACCGGCGCGCGTCGCCGGACGCCGCGCCGTATGTCGAGATGGGCGGCGTGATCGGCCGCGGCACGGTGGTCGGGATCGTCGAGGTGATGAAGCAGTTCAACGACATCGAGTCGCCGGTGGCGGGCACGGTGATCGAGATCCTGGTGGACGACGGCGAGCCCGTCGATGCCGGGCAGGTGTTGATGCGGGTCGAGGAGTGAGCGCGATGACGACGATCGAACCGGGCGCGGCGTTCTACCGGCCGCGCCGCATCCGCACCGTGCTGGTCGCGAATCGCGGCGAGATCGCGGTCCGGGTGATCCGCGCCGCGCGCGAGCTGGGCATGCGCGCGGTGGCCGTGTACAGCGACGCGGATCGCGACAGTCTCGCCGTCCGCCTCGCGGACGATGCGGTGCACATCGGTCCCGCCCACGCGGCGAAGAGCTATCTGAATCCGGATGCGATCGTGGCCGCCGCCCGCCAATGCGGCGCGGATGCCGTGCATCCGGGCTACGGCTTCCTGGCGGAAAACGCGGGATTCGCCGCGCAGGTCGAAGCGGCGGGACTGCTGTTCGTCGGGCCGGCACCGTCCACCATCGCGACGATGGGCGACAAGGCGAAGGCGCGCGAGACCGCGCAGCGCGCCGGCGTGCCGACGGTGCCGGGCAGCAACGGCGTGGTGATCTCGGCCGACGAGGCGCGCCGCGTCGCCGAGCGGATCGGCTATCCGGTGATGATCAAGGCGGCCGCGGGCGGCGGCGGCCGCGGCATCCGCATCGCGCACGACGCGGCGCAGCTCGACGCGGAGCTGCCGAGCGCGCAGCGCGAGGCGCAGGCGGCGTTCGGCGACGCGGGGGTCTACATCGAGCGTTTCATCGGCCGCGCCCGCCACATCGAGGTGCAGGTGCTGGGCGACGGACGGGATGCGATCCATCTGTTCGAACGCGAGTGCTCGCTGCAGCGGCGCCGTCAGAAGGTGCTGGAGGAAGCGCCGTCGCCGTCGCTGACCCCGGCGCTGCGCGAGGCGCTGTGCGCGTCCGCGACGCGGCTCGCCCGCGAAGTCGGTTATCGCAGCGCCGGCACGCTCGAATACCTGTTCGACGACGCGCGCGGCGAGTTCTATTTCATCGAGATGAATACCCGGATCCAGGTCGAGCATCCGGTCACGGAAGCCGTCACCGGCATCGATCTGGTGCGCGAGACGCTGCGCATCGCCGACGGCGAGCCGCTGCGGTTCCGCCAGGGCGACATCGCGCTGCGCGGCGCCGCGCTCGAATGCCGGATCAACGCGGAAGATCCCGACCATGATTTCCGGCCCGCGCCGGGCAGGATCGACGCGCTGACCTGGCCCGGCGGCCCGGGCGTGCGGATCGATTCGATGCTGTACCCGGGCTATGCGGTGCCGCCGTTCTACGATTCGCTGCTCGCCAAGCTGATCGTGTTCGACGAGAACCGCGCGGCGGCGCTCGCGCGGCTCGAGCGCGCGCTGAGCGAATTGCGGATCGACGGCGTGAAGACGACGGCGCCGCTGTTTCGCGCGCTGCTGGCCGACGGCGATATCCGCGCGGGCCGCTATCACACCAACTATCTGGAGGCCTGGATGCGCGCGCGGCGCGCGCCCATCGCGGGCCGCGACGGGGAGGCGGCATGACGCTGCGCTACACGTTCGGCGGCGACGAATTCATCTTCGTCGAGATCAGCGAGGAGATGTCGCTCGACGCGTTCTTCAAGGGCACGGCGATTACCCGCGAGCTGCAGCGGCGCCGGCCGGACGGCGTGCGCGAGATCTGTCCGGCCAACGCGTCGTACCAGGTCCGCTACGACCCGGACGTGATCGCGCCCGACGCGCTGCTCGCGTTGCTGAAGGAGATCGAGGTGCAGGCGGGCGCCGCGTCGCTGGAGATCGCGACGCGCATCGTCGAGGTGCCGGTGCTGTACAACGACCCGTGGACCCACGAGACGCTGATGCGTTTTCGCGAGCGCCACCAGGATCCGGCGTCGACCGATCTGGAGTACGCGGCGCGGATCAACGGGCTGCCCGACGTCGACGCGTTCATCGCCGCGCATTCGGGGTCGCCGTGGTTCGTGTCGATGGTGGGCTTCGTCGCGGGGCTGCCGTTCATGTTCCAGATGGTCGAGCGCGGCCGCCAGCTGCAGGTGCCGAAGTACCTGCGTCCGCGCACCGATACGCCGAAGCTGACGGTCGGCCACGGCGGCTGCTTCGGCTGCATCTACTCGGTGCGCGGCGCGGGCGGCTACCAGATGTTCGGCGTCACGCCCGCGCCGATCTTCGATCCCGGCCAGCGGCTCGACTATCTGCGCGAGTTCATGGTGTTCTTCCGGCCGGGCGATATCGTCCGGTTCAAGCCGATCGATCGCGCGACCTACGATGCGATGACCGCCGCCGTCGAAGCGGGTACGTTCTCGCTGCGGGTGCGGCCCGTGACCTTCTCGCTCGACGCGTTTCTGCGCGACCCCGATGCGTACAACCGTTCTCTCGTGGAGGCGCTCGATGCCGACTGATACCTTCGCCGCGATCGAGGTCGTGAAGCCGGGCCTCGCGACCTCGGTCCAGGATCTGGGCCGCGACGGCTACTACCACGTCGGCATTCCGCCGTCCGGCGCGCTCGACCGGTACGCATCGTGCGCGGCGAACCTGCTGGTCGGCAATCCGGAGAGCGCGGCCGTGCTCGAATGCACGCTGCTCGGGCCGCAGCTCTTGTTCCATGCCGATGCGCTGATCGCCGTGACGGGCGCCGAGATGACGCCGAAGATCGACGGCGCGAGCCAGTCCGGCAACGTCGCGCTGCGGATCCGCGCGGGCAGCACGCTGAGCTTCGAGTATGTGACGGGCGGCGCGCGCGCCTATCTCGCGGTCGCGGGCGGCATCGACGTGCCGGTCGTGCTCGGCAGCCGTTCGACCTACACGCTGGGCGCGATCGGCGGCCACGAAGGGCGGCGGCTGCAGAAGGGCGACCGGCTCGCGATCGGCGCGCCGACGGGCGCCGGGCGGGAGGGCGCTACCTTGCCGGAGGCGCTGCGCGCGCCGCTGGCGCGCGAGGTCGAACTGCGCGTGCTGCCCGGCCTGTATCACCATCGGCTGACCGACGCGTCGGCGCAAACCTTCTTCGACGATACCTGGACCGTCGGGTCCGAGGCGGATCGCATCGGCTATCGCTACAAGGCCGGCCGCCCGCTGCAATTCCACGAACGGGCGCAGCCGTTCGGCGCGGGCGCGGACCCGTCGAACATCGTCGACGCGTGCTATCCGATCGGCTCGATCCAGGTGCCGGGCGGCGTCGAGCCGATCATCCTGCATCGCGACGCGGTGTCGGGCGGCGGCTACGCGACGATCGGCACGGTCGTCAGCGCCGATCTGGACCTGATCGGCCAGATGCAGCCGAACCATCAGGCGCGCTTCGTGCGCGTGACGATGGAAGGCGCGCTCGCCGCGCGACGTGAAGCGCAGCGCCGGTTCGCGCTGCTGCGCGACGTGCTGCGACGTTGATCGTCCCGATCCGGACCGGCCGCCGGCAGGCGCGGCGCGGTCCGGGTCATGCCGGTTCTCCTTGCTACGAAACGGAATGCCCGCGCGGCCGACGGCCGCGCGGCGGGTGCGCGCACGTCGCGCGGTGCCCTGACATCGGTTGCCCGCCATCGCGGCGTCGGGGCAGCCCTGCGCGTCCGCATCCGCGGGCCGCCGCCGAGACGAAACGCCGTTTCCTCGTTTTGCAGAGGCATCCAGGAGCACGATCATGGCCGATACGGCACAAGCACGAGAATCCGGCGATCTCGACCTGTCGACGAACGCGATTCCCGACCACGCGCGGATGCCCGCGTTCGCGCTGACGATGGCGTGGTGGGCGGTATGCAGCGCGGTGTTCTACATCGTCGTCGGCGCCACGCTCGCGCTGACCTACGGGGCGCGCAACGCGCTGATCGGGATGGCGCTGTCGGTGGTGTCGTACGGCGCCGTCAACGCCGTCATCAGCCGCTATGCGATCCGTACCGGGCTGTCGGTCGCGCTGTTCTCGCGGCTGCTGTTCGGCAGCGCGGGCGCGGCGCTCGCGACGCTGATCTTCTTCGCGACCGCGATCTACTACGCGGTGTTCGAGGGCTCGGTGATCGCGGTGGCCGCGCATCACCTGTTTCCGGCGCTCGACTATCGATGGGCCGCGCTGATCGTGGTCTGCTACAGCGTGCCGCTGATCTTCGGCAGCGTGCAGCACTGGCTCGACAAGTTCAACGGCGTGCTGCTGCCGTTCTATCTGCTCGGCCTGCTCGCGGCGGTGGCGCTGGCGACGCGCGAGTACGGCTACAACCCGGCGTGGCTCGATTTCGGGCCGGCCGGCGCGGCGCCGGCGGACGGCTGGTGGCACTGCTTCGTCTACTACATGGGCGTGTGGGTGCTGATGATGTTCACGTTCGACTATGCGCGCTTCGGCCGCCGCGCGGATGCCGTCTATCACGGGCGCTTCAACTTCGGCATGCCGTTCTATCTCGTGACCTTCCTGCTCAACGGCGCGGCGGGCATCTATCTGGTCAGCACGATCCCGGGGCTGGGCACGCTGTCCGAAGTCTCCGTCGTGCTCGCGCTGCTGAAGCTGATGGGGCTGTGGGGGCTGCTGTTCGTGTGGGTCACGCAGTCGCGGATCAATACCGCGAACTACTATCTCGCCGCGATCAACATGCAGGCGTTCTTCGGCAAGGTCGCGGGCTGGCGCGCGCCGAAGTTCGTCTGGGCGCTGATCGTCGGCGCGGCCGTCTACGCGCTGATGCTGGCCGACGTGTTCTCGAGGCTGCTGCAGGCGCTCGCGTATCAGGGGATCTTCGTCGTCGCGTGGGTCGGCGTCGCGCTCGCGCACATCCTGTCGGCGCGTCGCGATGCGCCGGCCGACGAAGCGTTCGCCGGGGGCGACGCGGGGGTGCCCGCGCTCAATCCGGGCGGACTCGCGGCGTGGTTCGCGGGGGCGTTCGCGGGACTGTTGCTGATGAATCTGACGGGATTCGCCCAGACGCTGTCGGCGCCGGCGAGCTTTGTCGTGTCGTGGCTCGTGTATCGGGCGATGCGGGGCGCGGTGGAGCGAGGCGGGTTCGTTCGCGAGCGTTAGGGGGAAGAGGGCACGGCGGCCTCGCGCGGGCCGTCGGGTAGCGAGTGTCGGCCGGGGCTTGTTTCGAGATGCGCGCGCCGATCGGGCGACGGCGCCGGGAGGATGACAGGCGACGCTTCTAATCGGCCATTCGGTACGGAAAAATGGAAAATCAAATATCGCTGTAAGCCTCATCGATTATCATTCCCCGCCAAGCAAAAAAAGCGGAATTCCGATTCCCATATAACGCTCAGTATCGGGGAAATGAGCATGCGTAAGAGCCTGTTTTTTCTATCCTTGTGTCTGGTGCTTTTTGCCCGGATCGCGATGTCCGCTCCCTCGTCGGGCCAGGACGACATTCAGCGGGTCCAGGAGCAGATCCATGCGCTGGACAAGGACGTCGCCAACTTCAAGGAGATGTCGAACCAGCGGCTGGATGCGCAGGACAAGCGCATCGGGGATCTGGGCGTCTCGACATCCCAGCAGGCCAACTACATGGGCGCGATCTCGAATCTGTCGACGCTGGTTGGGGTGGGGATCACGTCCATTGTCACGCTCATTGCGATCGTTGCCGGTTTCGCGGTGTATTTCAGCGCGAAGAATCGTGCCGTCCATGAGGCCAAGGAAGCCGCGCAGCAATGGCTCAAAGAGAATAGCGACGGACTGCACAATCAAATTCAGTCGCTGCGGGACGAGACGGCTTCGCTCGAATTGCAGCTTTCGGCATTCCAGAAAAAGGCAGCGGAAGCGGCCACGGAAATCGACAAGCGAAAGACGGAAGTCATGGATCACGTGGAGAAAGCGCATCGCGAGCTGGATGAGGCTGCCCAGAAAATCCTGTCGAGGCCGGATAGCGAAGCCGAAGCCCAGGTGCCGCAGCCTTCGACCGATGCGCAAGCCCTGCACATCGTGCGTGAAACCAGCGAGGCGCTTGAAGCGGTACCGGAGAACGAATTCACCGCCGAGGATCATCTTGCGCGCGGGCTGAACGAATATGTGGCCACTCGCTTCGATTCGGCTTTGCTGAGTTTCGGCAAGGCTTTGGCGCATGCGGGCGCGGAGAAGCTTCTGCCGGAGCGGCACGCGCTGCTCATGTTTGCGCGGGCCATCACGCTCGGGGAATTGGGCCGCGACGAAGATGAAATTGCCGCCTATGACGAGATCGATCGGCGTTACGGTCAGGATGACAGTCCGGCGCTGCGTGAGCAGGTCGCCAAAGCCCTCTACAACAAAGGGATCACGCTCGGCCAACTGGATCGTGGCGAAGATGCAATTGCGGTCTATGACGTCGTCGACCGGCGTTATGGTACGGACGACAGCCCCGTTCTAAGAGCGCAGGTTTCCAAGGCGCTTTATAACAAGGGCTATCGATTGGGGCAGCTGGGTCGCGGTGAGGATGCCGTTGCTGCCTACAGCGAGGTCGATCGGCGTTACGGTCGGGACAGCAGCCCCGTATTGCGTGAGCAGGTCGCCAAGGCGCTTTTCAACAAGGGGGCCCGGCTGGGCATGCTTGACCGCGGCAAGGAGGCGATTGTCGTCTACGATGAGGTCGATCGGCGTTACGGTGGGGATCGCCCCCCGGTCCTGCGCGAACAGGTTGCCAAAGCGCTCGTCAACAAGGCGATTGCGCTCAGCCAACTGGGGCTTAGTGAAGACGCGATCGCCGTTTATGATGAAATCGATCGGCGATACAGTCAGGACGATAACGTCGCGATGCGCGAGCGGATCGCCCGAGCACTCGATAGTGGCGCCTTTCTTCGGATACGCCTGGCCAAGCAGTATTGGGCGGATGAAGCAAGGCGCGGGGAACTGCTGGCGCTTGCCGTCGCCGCGCTGGAGCGCGCACGGGGCCAGTGTGCGGAAGTGCGCCGCTCCGTTGTACTGGGCAATCTCGGCTACGCGCTGTTCCTTTCCGGCGAACCCGATCGGGCAACGGAGCCGACTCGCGAGTGTCTGCGTCTGGACGGGGCGAAAGCGCTGAAAAAGCTGCGCGACAACACGCAAGAACACCGCATTGAGCCGCAAGACGCGGATTACGCGAAACTGCTCGATCAGGTATGGGATGCGTTGCATCCGAAGGGTTGAGCGCTTACGCCGTGACGCGTGCGGTGTCGCCTCGCTGCGGGGGACGCCGGATTCAACCTGATTCACCCCCTGTCCGCTCCAGGCTGAATGCGAGCGCTCGTTGTCGGGTGTCCCTCGCGAATGTCGCTAACGTCTCCGGGGGGTTTCTCATCTTTCCCGCCAATCCGTAAAAAAGATTCATCGCGGATTTTCGGGGAAGGTGGAGTCGAACGCCGGTGTTCGGCCCACTCCGGACGCCGGTACGCGAACCACCTTGGCTGCTGACGTCGCCGTTGAAATGATCTGCGCGCGAAGGTCCGTTACCTGGTCTCAGCAGGCATTCGAGCGTCCGCGTCAAAGCGTCGGCCAACGGCCGTAGATGGTCAGCAAGCGACACCCCCACCCATCCCCAAAGAACCAAAAAAAACGCCACGGCACAAGCCGTGGCGCGGATGAATTCCAGTCAGGAGGGGGGGTATGACTGGAGGGTCTGGCCGCTCCGGAAACAGCGCGGCATGGGACCGCGAAGCGATGAATCCGAAGCAGGCTCCATTGTTCGAGGGCGGTTGGGGCAAGTCAATTTCGGCAAATTAAGCTTGCTTACCGCATATTGCATCTGTATCAGCGCGCGCCGTCGCATCGCGGGACAAGCAGCGCGCATCCGGTCGCAATGCCATGCGGGGCGGAGATCCGGACGGCATACGCGGTTGCATCGTCCCGACGGGAATTGTTACGCGGACGCGCGTCGGCGCTTCGTAAGCCGTGCCGATTCATCGCAAGCGGCCCGCATCGGGACCGGATGCCGACGTGGCCGCATTGCGCTGACGAATCCTCATGCCCCACAGAATCACGACCGCGCTCGCGAGCGTGAAGCCGACACACATCCACGCGATCGGCTTCATCCCGAGATGCAGAAAAGGCGCGACGGCCTGCGTCGCGAGCGCCGCGCCGCCCAGCGCGAAGAACATCAGCAGGCCGGCCGCGCGGCCCGCCATCGAAGGCTCGGCCGCCAGCGCGCGCGCCATCGAACCCGGCCCGCGCAAACCGAGCGATCCGCAGAACAGCATCCACACGATGACGACGAGCGCCGGCGAACGCCAGTCCGCATAGGCGAGCAGCATGAACCCCGCGGCGGCGGCGATCTGCAGGATCGCGCCGAGCGCGATCACCCGGTCGAGGCCGTGGCGATCCGACCAGCGGCCGCTGCGGGCCGCGGTCGCGATGAACGCGGCGACACCGCAGGCTTGCAGCACGGCAAACGTCGACGGTCCCTCGCCGAGCCAAAGCTCGACCATCTGCGGCGCGCTCGCGACGAACGCGAGCAGCGCGGCGAAACACAGCGCATGTCCCATCGCATAGCCGAGGTAGGCCGGCGAGCACAGCAGGCGGCGATAGCTGCCGGCCGGCGCATCGTGGGGCACGGCCGGCGCTTTGGCCGGAATCGAGCGCAGCACCTGCGGCATGACGATCACGGACAGGATCGCGATGATCCAGAACGTCGCGCGCCAGTCGGCGACCAGCAGCAGCGCCGCGCCCGCGACCGGGGCGAGCCCCGGCACGACGCTTTCGAGGATGCCGAGCCACGCGAGCGCGCGCACCGCGCGGCTGTCGTCGAAATTCTGCCGGATCAGCGTGGGAACGACGACCATCGCCGCGCCCACGCCGAAACCTTGCGCGACGCGCGCCGCGATCAGCGTGCCCATCGACGGCGCCAGCGCGCACACGACGCCCGCCGCGATTTGCAGCAGCATCGCGAAGATAAGGGTCCGGCGACTGCCGAAATGATCGGCGGCGGCGCCCCAGACGAGTTGCGAGACGGCCAGCGCGGCCGAGAACGCGGCGAGCGTCGCCTGCGCGCTCGCGATCGAACCGCCCAGTTGCGCGGGCAGCGACGGGACGGCGGGGAGATACAGATCGGTGGCCAGCAGGCCGATGGCGGTCAGGAGCGCCAGGGGAAGAATGGTTCGGACGGATGGCATGCGCGGTTCTGAAAGGCGTTCGTCAAAGCTTGGAGCGCCCGACAGTATCACGATGCGTCGCCGGCGGCGGACTTTCCCTTTCGGCCGCCGGGCGGCATCGCGAGCGGTAGTGCTGCCCGATCCGCAAGCCGATTCACGATTGGCTGACTGTTCTCCTCGGGATGGATGAGGATCGTAAGGGAATGGTGACAGGATTTGAAATGATATAACATATCTGATCGTGCGTTGCTCGCCGGTTTGGCTCCGGCTTCCCTGCCGGCAAGGCGGCAACGGCTTCGATCAGAGGGGGCGCCATGCGTCATGGTGTCGATACGTTATATCGTTTCTGTGTCCGGACTGCCGGTCCGGCCGCGCCGCTGCCCGCTCTGCCGTTCACCCAATCATTCACCGACCACACATTGTGATGCGCGACCACCCTCGTCCCGATCTAGCTTCGCTTCGCAAGCTGCCCCCTTTTTCGCTGATGCTGATGGCGAGCCTCGCGTACGGCCAGACGGCCAGCCCGCCGCCCGGCGCCGGCGCGTCGACGGTCCCGGGCGGCACGCTCGCGCCGGTGTTCGTGACGGCCAATCCGCTGGGCGATACCGACCTGATCGCACCGACCGCGTCGCTGTCCGGCGACGCGTTGACGCTGCGCCGCGCCGATTCGCTCGGCGAAACGCTGAACGGGTTGCCGGGCGTATCGACGACCACCTATGGCCCGATGGTGGGCCGGCCGATCATCCGCGGGATGGACGGCGACCGGATCAGGCTGTTGCAGAACGGCGTGGCGGCCTATGACGCGTCGTCGCTGTCCTACGATCACGCGGTGCCGCAGGATCCGCTGTCGATCGAACGCGTCGAGATCGTGCGCGGCCCGGCCGCGCTGCTGTACGGCGGCAACGCGGTCGGCGGCGTCGTGAACACGATCGACAACCGCATTCCCCGCGAGGCGCTGCAGGGCGTGAGCGGCGCGCTCGACGCGAGCTACGGCGGCGCGAACAACGCGCGCGCGGGCGCCGCGATGGTCGAGGGCGGCAACGGCCGCTTCGCGTTCCACGCGGATGTCTTCGATCGCGAGACCAGCAAGCTGCGCATTCCGGGGTACGCGCATTCGGAGCGCCAGCGCGCGCTCGACGGCCCGGACGCGAGCGAGCCGTACGGCAACATCCCGAACAGCGACGGCCGCTGGCACGGCGGCTCGGTCGGCGGGTCGTACACGTGGGCCGACGGCTACGCGGGCCTGTCGTACAACGGCTTCGAGTCGAACTACGGTTCGGTCGCGGAAAGCGACGTGCGCCTGCGGATGCGCCAGGAGCGGGTGGCCTTCGCGTCCGAGGTGCGCAACCTGAGCGGGCCGTTCTCGCAGCTGAAATTCGACTTCGCGTACACCGACTACGAGCACAAGGAGATCGACAACGGCGAAACCGGCACGACGTTCCGCAATCACGGCTACGAGGCGCGTATCGAGGCGCGGCATCGGCGGATCGGACCGCTGGAGGGCGCGATCGGCGTGCAGGTCAGCCAGAACACGTTCTCGGCGCTCGGCGAGGAAGCGCTCGTGCCGACCTCGCAAACCACTAATGTCGCGCTGTTCGGCCTGGAAGAGTGGCAGGCCACCGATGCGCTGAAATTCAGCCTCGGCGGCCGCATCGAGCATGTGAAACTCGATCCGACGCCGGCCGGCAACGCGCGCTTCGCGGGCGCGAAGACGCGCGACTTCAACGCGGGCAGCGTGTCGGCGGGCGCGCTGTACAAGCTCACGCCGGTGTGGTCGCTGGCGGGCAACGTGTCGTATACCGAGCGCGCGCCGACCTTCTACGAGCTGTACGCGAACGGACCGCACGACGCGACGGGCCAGTACCTGATCGGCAATCCCGACGCGCAGAAGGAGAAGGCGGTCTCGACCGACCTGTCGCTGCGCTACGCGAGCGGGCCGAACCGAGGCAGCGTCGGCGTGTTCTACAGCCGCTTCACGAACTACCTGACCGAGTACAACACGGGACGCCGGGTCGACGACGACGGCGACGTGGTCGCGCCGGGCACCGACGATGCGTTGAACGAAGCGATCTATCGCGGCGTGCGCGCGGAGTTCTACGGCGTCGAGCTGGACGGCAAGTGGCGCGTCTACGAGAAGGGCGCGCACCGGCTCGATCTCGAACTGACCGCCGACTACACGCACGCGCGCAACGCGCAGACGGGCGAGCCGCTGCCGCGCATCGCGCCGCTGCGCGCGACGCTCGCCGCCGACTACGGCTACGGCCCGTTCGGCGCGCGCGCGCAGGTCACGCACGCGTGGGCGCAGCACCGCGTCCCCGAGAACGATCTGTCGACCGACGGCTACACGTCGCTCGGTCTGGTCCTGACGTACAAGTTCCGGATGGGGCCGACGCACTGGCTCGCCTATCTGCGCGGCGACAACCTGACCAACCAGGAGATCCGCTACGCGAGTTCGGTGGTGCGCAACATCGCGCCGCAGGGCGGGCGCAGCGTGATGGTGGGGATGCGCACGACGTTCTGAGCGACGAGGCGAGGTAGCCGGGAGGGGGGCGCGGGCGCCACCCCCCGCCCCCCCCCCGGGGGGGGGGCGGGGCCCCCCCCCCCGCCGCCCCCCCCCCCCCCCGGGGGGGGGGCGGGGCCCCCCCCCCCGCCGCCCCCCCCCCCCCCCGGGGGGGGGGCGGGGCCCCCCCCCCCGCCGCCCCCCCCCCCCCCCGGGGGGGGGGCGGGGCCCCCCCCCCCGCCCGCCTCCCGCCGCACCGCGTGTCCGGCCCGCCGGGCCTCCGATCCGGAGGGGGCGGGCCTCTTCTTTTCGGCGGCGATACTTTGTAAGATAGGCGCTCGCTGAACGTGGCCGAATGCAGCGAGCGATGTCCGTCGAAGCAGAAAACAGCCGTGAACCAATCCTCCCCGACATGCCTGACAGAGTGAAGCCATGAACCTTCTTTCCGCCATCCGCCGCGCCACGTTCGTGTCGCTGCTGGCCGCCGGTTCGGTGTGTGCCGCCGCGCCGCTGTGCCAGTCGCAGACGATCGGCGCGCACACGTCCAAGATCTGCATCGAACAGACGCCGTTCAAGCACGACTACTACACGCTGTGGGTCGATAACGCGCCGGTGCTGATGCTGCCCGACGACTACATCGAGAAGGTGTCGCTCACGCATACGGTGCCGGAGGACGCGTCGGTCGAATTCCCGCTGTCGAAACAAGGCACGCCGACCGTCACGATCGCGGGCGGCTGCATGCCCGTCAGCGAGACGCAGGGCAAGGGCGCGGAGACGGTCAACGTCGAGACCGGCCGAGTCTGCACCTTCAACTGGGGCAAGGCGTCGATCATCAAGGACTTGCGCTTCAGCTTCGAGTGAACGGCATCTCGCGCCGCCCATGAAAAAACCCGGCCTGATGCGCCGGGTTTTTTCAACTGCGGGGCGCGTGTTCCGCCTTTACTGCTCGTCGGCCTGCTCGGTGCGCGAGAAGATGTCCCAGCTCGCCATGAACAGCGCGGCGACGAGCGGCCCGATCACGAAGCCGTTGATGCCGAACAGCGCCATGCCGCCGAGCGTCGAGATCAGCACCACCCAGTCGGGCATCTTCGTGTCCTTGCCGACCAGGATCGGGCGCAGCAGATTGTCGACGAGGCCGATCACGCCGACGCAGAACGCGACCAGGATCACGCATTTCCAGATCTCGCCCGCCATCAGGAAGTAGAGCGCGGCCGGCACCCAGACCAGCCCCGCGCCGATCGCGGGCAGCAGCGACAGGAACGCCATCAGCGACGCCCACAGGATCACGCCCTGGATGCCGAGGATCCAGAAAATCAGCCCGCCCAGCGCGCCCTGCACGGCCGCGACCGCGATGTTGCCCTTCACGGTCGCGCGCACGACGGTCGTGAACTTGGTCAGCAGGTGCTGCTTGTGATCCTCGTCGAGCGGCAGCGCGCGGCGCACCCGGCGGCCGATCTCGCCGCCGTCGCGCAGCAGAAAGAACACCAGATACAGCATCACGCCGAAGCTCACGACGAACTGGAACGTGTTCTGCCCGATGCTGAACGCCTGGGCGGCGACGAACTGGCTGATCGCCGCGGCGCCGTCGGTCAGCTTCTTCTGGATGCTCGGGATGTCGGTCAGCCCGAAGTTGCCCAGGAGGCGCTGGACCGAGTGGGGCAGCGCGTGCACGCCTTCCTGGAAGTACTGCGTGAGATTCGGCTGGATCGTCTTGATCTGCTGGTACGCATAGGCGATTTCCTGCACCAGCGTGCCCATCACGAACACGAGCGGCAGGATCACGATCAGGACGATGAGCAGCAGCGTGACCAGCGCGGCGAGATTGCGGCGCTTGCCGAAGCGGGCGGCCAGCCAGCGCTGCACCGGCTGGAACAGGATCGCCAGGATGGTGCCCCAGAAGATCGCGCCGAAGAACGGCAGCAGGATCCAGCACAGCCCGACGGTGACGACGAACAGCAGAAGATGGAAGAATTTTTGGTGATCGTTTCCGCTATCCATAATGTGCTCAGGAGAGGAAAGTGAATCGGAGAGGCGTCCGTCCGGCCGGGGCGCATCTCCGCGCGATGCCCGGAGTATGCCTGCAACACCTGTCGGTTGATAGATGCGCGTCGCGGTATCCCGCCGCCATGAGAAACGCCGCGGCATGGGAGCCGCGGCGAACCGGGTACAGCATCGGATGCGGCGCATCGCGCCGCGTGCCGTCAGATCTTCAGGCGCGTGACCTTGGTGCCGTTGACGGACAGGTCGCCCATCAGGCCGGCGTTGGTCAGCACGATCACGTCGACGGGGGCCGTCGCGGTGGTCGTGTCGATCGCGCCGTTCGCGCCCATCTTCACGAGCGCCACCGAGGCGTCGCCGCCGGCCGACCAGCCGTCCGAGCCGCGGAATTTGTCGAGCGCGTCCTGGGTCATGAACAGGAAGATGACCGCCTTCGACTGCGCGCCCGCCTGCAGGCCGACCGACAGCGACGACGTGTTGTAGTAGCCGACGGTGCTGCCGCCGACGCGCAGCGCGCCGTTGCCCGATTGCGCGCCGACGATGAACCCGGCTTGCAGCACGCTCGGGAACACGAGCACGCCGCGCGACTTGCCGACCAGCTCGCGCGCGCCCGGCACCGTCGAGTAGAGGCGCGACAGCGTCGCATCGACGCTCGCGTTGATCGACTGACGCGTGGAGGCGTCGGTCGACGCGGTCGCCGGCTTGTCGGGCGTGGTGGTGCAGCCCGCGAGGGCGAGGCTGCCGAGCACGACCGCTGCCGCGGCTTTCATCACAAGGGCTTTACGCATGGTTTTTTCTCCATCGTTGTAGGGTAGGCGTTGAACGAAAGCGTCAACTCGGGTTTAACGGCGGGCCAGCAGCAGGCCCGCGACAAAGGCGAGACCGGCGACGACGCCGGCGGTTTGCCAAGGATTTTCGCGCACGACCTGCGAGACCCGTTCGGCCGATTCGCGCAGCCGGTACGACGCGCTTTCCGTCGCGTCCTCGAGCGTGCCGCGGGCCTCTTCGAGGCGGCCCTGCAGGCGTTTGCGCAGCGCCGCGACGTCGACGTCGTCCTTGTCCTTCAGCAGATCCTCGATTTCATCGACCAGCGAGCGCATGTCGTCCTTGACATCCGCATGCAGGTCGCGAGCCGCGGAGCGCGTGCTGCGCGCAACCCGGCGGCCGGTGCGGCGGACTTCGGAGAGGCCGCGGTCCAGCTTGTGTTCGACATTGTCGGTAAGCGCCATGATGGTCGTTCTCCCAGTAGTGAATTGGATGACAGGATGTGTCGATGAAGCGAACCACTGCGGTGGTGTGATTCGCTTTCCCGCCCCGAGTTTCGCAAGCGCCGTGCCAGTGCCCGGCGAGATGCGCCGAAAGCCTTGCGGGACAAGGCCTGGCGGGAGGTGAAACAAAACGTTAGGAAATGTTTGCCGGGGGATGCGCTGGAAAATTTTGCCGGGGTGGCGCGCATTCGTGCCGGTAAATTCGCCAAGGGTCGGCCGGATGCGCGCGTGTCCGGACGACCGGCCCGGCACGCCGCGGGAGGCCGTGCGCGGCCGCCGTCCGCGCGGATGCGGGCGCCGCGTTGCCGTGCTACCTTCACGGCAACGCGGCTGGCATTACTCGTGCTTTTCCGTTGTTTCTGCGCCCGGCAGCGCCGGATTGGCTGCCGCCCATTGATGAACGACGAGATTGCCCACGCGCCGCCCATGCCCCACGCCCTCATCATCGAAGACGATCCCAACAGTTTGCGCGCCCTCACGCGCATCGCGCAGAAAGACGGCTTCTCGACCGACGAAGCCGCCGATCTCGCGCAGGCCCGCGCGTGCCTGAAGAAAGCCGTGCCCGACATCGTGCTGGTCGACGTGAACCTGCCCGACGGGCTCGGCCTCGACCTGTTGCCCGAACTGCCGGAGTTCGCGCCGGGCCGGGCGGTGCCGGTGGTCGTGATGACCGGCAACGCGACGCTCGAGACCGCGATCGAGAGCCTGAGGCTCGGCGTGTGGGATTACCTCGCCAAGCCGGTGGACGTCATGCGGCTGCGCAACCTGCTGGCCCGCGTGCCGCGCCCGGGCGATCTGCACGCGGAAGTCGAGACGCTGCGCCGCACGCTGCGCGACATGGGCCGCTTCGGCGACATGATCGGCCGCTCGGCGGCGATGCAGAAGGTCTACGACCATATCGGCCGCGTCGCGCCGACCGAGGCGAACGTATTCATCAGCGGCGAGAGCGGCACCGGCAAGGAAGTGGCCGCGCGTACCGTGCATCAATTGAGCCGCCGCGCGAAGGGGCCGTTCGTCGCGCTCAACTGCGGCGCGATCGCGGCGAACCTGATCGAGAGCGCGCTGTTCGGCCACGAGCGCGGCGCGTTCACGGGCGCGACGCACGCGCATGCGGGGCTGTTCGAACAGGCGGCGGGCGGCACGCTGTTCCTCGACGAAATCACCGAGATGCCAGCCGATCAGCAGGTGAAGCTGTTGCGCATTCTCGAGACGCGCAGCTTCCATCGCGTCGGGGGCAAGGACGCGCTGGACGCGGATTTCCGGCTGATCTCGGCGACCAACCGCGAGCCGGAGCACGCGGTGCGCGACAACGTGCTGCGCCTCGACCTGTATCACCGGCTCAACACGTTCCCTGTGATGCTGCCGCCGCTGCGCGCGCGCGGCGAAGACATCGCGCTGCTCGCGCAGCGCTTCCTCGACGTGCTGAACGAAACGGAGCGCACCTCGAAGCGGTTCTCGGCGGCGGCGCTCGCGAAGCTTTCGACGCATGCGTGGCCGGGCAATGTGCGCGAGCTGCGCAATATCGTCCAGCGCGCGTACATCCTGGCGGACGACGTGATCGAGGCGATCGAATTCGATGCGGCCGGCGCCGCCAGGCAAGCGTACGATCCCGAGCAGGCCGCGCCGGCGAACGCCGCGCTGATTCCCGCCGGCACGCCGCTCGCGGATGCCGAGCGGCAGCTGATCGAGGCGGCGATGGTGGCGGCGGACGGCGTGCGGACCCGGGCCGCGTCGATGCTCGGGATCAGCGTGAAGACCCTGTACAACAAGCTCAAGAGCTTCGACATGGATCAACGGGAATGAACGGCAAACGAGAATCCACCGCGCTGTGGCGCAACCCGAGCCGCTCGATCCGCGGCCGTTTTTCCGCGCTGAGCCAGGTGCTCAACGTCGGCGCGATGCTGCTCGACGAGCATGCGGACGTCGAATTCGCGAATCCGGCCGCGCTCGACCTGATCGGCGCGGCGTCCGAGCCGTCGGCCGGCGCGGCGTGGGCCGCCTGCCTGCAGGACGATCTGCGCGCGCGCCTGCTCGACATGGAAAGCGGCGGCATGCCGTTGCGCGCGCAACTGGTCGGCCGGCACGACGGCCAGCCGGTCGCGCTGCGGCTGGAGGCATACCGCCTCGACGAGGACGACGGCAACGGCTTCCTGGTGCTGCTGAAGGCCAAGCATGCGGGCGACATCCTCGAGGCCGACCTGGTGCAGGCGTCGCAGATGCGCAATCTGGTCAAGCGCTTCGCGTCGGCGACGCACGAGATCCGCGCGCCGCTCAACGCGCTGGCGCTGAACTGCCATCTGCTGCAGGCGGCGCTGACGGAGGACGCGGGCGATCCGGTGCAGGCGCGCGAGCACGTGGAGGTGATCGTCAGCGAACTGAAGCGGCTGAACGGACTCCTGAACGAGCTGATCGAGGAAACCCAGCCGCCCGTGAGCCAGCAGACGTCGTTCGATCTGGTGCTGCTGGTCGAGCAGGTGACGAAGCTCGTCTATCCGTATGCGGAGTCGCGCGGCGTGAAGCCGCTGAGCCGGCTCGGCAGCGATGCGATCTGGGTCAACGGCTATCCGGACCGGCTGAAGCAGGCGGTGCTCAACATCCTCAACAACGCGATCGAGGCGATGCCGGAAGGCGGCACGCTGACGGTGACGACCGCGCTGACCGACGCGATCGCGACCGTCGAGATCGCCGATACCGGCAAGGGGATGCCGCCCGACATGCTCGACGACATCTTTCGCCTGCACTACTCGACGAAGAAGAGCGGCAGCGGGATCGGCCTCTACGTGGCGCGCCTCGTCGCCGAATCGCACGGCGGAGACCTGATCGTCGACAGCACCGAGAACGAAGGCAGTACGTTCTCGCTGGTGCTGCCGCGCGCCTGACGGCGGCGCGCGGCCGTCAGGCGCGCGCGTCAGCGCTTGCGCATCCGGCGCGCGAGCACCGCCGCCGCGCCCGCGCCGAGCAGCAGCATGAACCACGGGTCGGCCGCGCCGCCGCCCGTTGCCGGTGAGCCGCCGCCGCCCGTGCCGCTGCCGATGACGGCGGTGTTCGCGTCGGCGAGCGCGAGGTCGATCAGAACCGGGTCGTGGTCGGACGAGCGATACGCATCCGGCGCGTAGTAGGTTTCCTTCTGCTCGGCGCTCTTGTAGCTGAACGTGTATTGCAGCGAGACCGGTTCGTCGGCGTTGATGTGCCATTCGCTCGTGGCTTTCACGCGCGACGCGAGCGTGGGCGACGCGAGCGCGTGGTCGATGTAGCCGGCTTCGCCGTTGTACACGTAGCTGTACGCGTCGCCGCCGACGAAGCGGGAGACGAGGTTCACGTAGCCGCGCGTTTCGAGCAGCCGGACCGGATCTTCCTTCGCATAGCTGTTCAGATCGCCGATCAGCAGCACGCCTTCGGCGGCCGCGCCGGTCGGGCTGCCGGCGAGCCAGTCGGCGACCTTGCCCGCCGCGCGCACCCGGGTCGCGTTCCAGCAGCCCTGGCCGTCGCCCTGGTCGAGATCGTCGCCGGCGGCGTCCGGGCAGTTCTTCGATTTCAGGTGATTGACCGCGACGGTCACGTTGCGCGCGCCGCCGATGCGCCGGAAGGTCTGCGCGAGCGGCTGGCGGTTCTTGTTGTCGATCTCGAGCGTCGCGGCGCGGCCGACCGGCTCGACCGACCGGCTGTTGTAGAGCATCGCGACCGCGATCGCGTCGCCGCCGAGCTTCGGCAGGCCCGGGTCGACCACGCGCCAGCCGTCGCCCAGCTTCGACGCGAGCTGGCGCACCGCGCTCAGGTCGCCGTAGCCGTTGTTGGCGATCTCCATCAGGCCGATCACGTCGGCATCCAGCGCCTTCAGCGCGCTGACGATCTTGGTTTCCTGCCGCGCGAATTCCTTCGCGGAACTCGCGCCGCGATTGTTCGGATCGCTGAAGCCGCCCCCCTTGCCGTCGCCGTTGAAGTAATTGAGCACGTTGAACGACGCCACGCGCACATCGGCCTGCGGGTGCCGCGCCGGCGCCGCGGTGCGCGGGTTGGCGGATGCGTCGAACGCGGGCACGGCCGCGCCCGGCACCGGCTGCAGCCGCCACGCGTTGTAGCGCATCTCCATCACCCCTTCGACGTTGCTGACGGTATAGCCCGCCCGCAGCGTATTGGCGGCGCTGAAGCCCGGCGCGGGGTAGGGCACGTAGGCGGGATTGGATTTGTTCGAGCCGTCGTCGAGGATCAACCGGTTGCGCGCGTTCGCGTCGGTCTGCGCCTTCGCTTGCGCGGGCGCGACGACGTTGGTCGGATTCTGCAGGCGGCCGTTGCTCAGCAGCACGCTGCCATAGCGGCCGAGTTCGTACACCTCGCTGACGGTCAGCTTCTGCGGCACCCGCACCAGCATGCCTTCATACGCGCCGAACGCGGCGAGATCGGCGACGGGCAGCGTGAGCGTCGCGGGCGTGACGGTCTGGCCGCTCGCGCACACCGCGATCGCGCCGGACAGCGTGAGCTGGGTCTGTCCGAATTTCTCCTCGACCTTGCCGGTCAGGTGGACCAGGTCGCCGGCGTTCGCGCGGGCTTTCGGCGCGTACACGAACAGGCCTTCCGATACGCCGGGCCGGTTTTGACGCTGCGCGTCGGCCTGCTGGATGAAGAAGCCGCCGAATCCGTCGGCGCCGCCGAAATCGGCGGTGACCACCGCTTCGACCGAAACGGACTGGCCGGCGAGCGGCGACGTCGCGCCGCTGCCCTGGATGTCGGCCAGCAGCGTCGCGCTGCCGCCGCAGCCGGCGCTGACGGGCGCCGCGGCCGCGCAGGCCGGCCCGGCGACGAGGAATGACAAGGCGGCGAACCGCCGCAGCAAAGTGCGCATGAGAAGATCCGATAGGTGGGAATCCTGAAAGCCTAGGCAGCCATGATGACAGTGATATGTAAGAAATAGACATGCATATGTAATCAGGCCATGTTCTTCTGCGCCGTTGCGTTGAGCTTGTTTCTTCGAGGTCTTCTTCCGTGCCGTTCTTGTCCGGCTCGCCGCCTTACCGTGTCGTTCCGCTGCTCGCGCGCCGCTACGCGGGCTGGCTTGCCGTCGCCGCGCTGCTCGTCGCGTTGCAATGCCTGCCCGCGCCGGTGCGCGATGCGCTGGCCTACGACCGGCGCGCGATCGCGGGCGGCGAGATCTGGCGGATCGCGACCGCGCATTTCGTGCATCTGGGCTGGGCGCACTGCATCGTGAACGTCGCGTGCCTCGCGCTGTGCGCGTGCCTGTTGGCGGGACGGTGCCGCCCGTTCGTGACGATCGGCGCGCTTGCCGCGGGGTGCGGCCTGTTGCTGTGGATCGGCGCGCCGGAGGTATCGCGGTACGTGGGGCTGTCGGGCGTGATCTACGGGCTCGCGGTGATGGCGCTGCTGCCGCATGCGCGCCGCGAGCGCCTGGCGGGCCTGGTGCTGCTCGCCCTGTTCGTGCGCGTCGGTTGGCAGCTCGTCGCGGGTACGCCGCGCGCGGAGGCCGACTGGCTCGGCGGGCCGGTGATCGCGCAGGGCCACGTGGCGGGGCTCGCGGCCGGCGCCGCGTTCGCGTGGGTCGGCGCGCGGCGTCGGGCCGGGGCGAGCCGGCGCGCGGCCGAAGCCGCGGTCCGATGCGCGGCGCTGTCCGCATCGCCGGGCGCGCACGGCGGCGGCCCGTCCGTCGCCGGCTTGCCGACGACTCCGCGCGATCCCGGTTGACGCTGTCGTTCGCGTCGCGCATGACGGCGCGGACGCCGTCGCGTCATCCCTCGTTCCGGCAGGGTTTTCCGGCCGGGATGGACCACGGCCGGGTTCCCGGCTCAAAATGGCGGGGCGGACGGCGCCCGCGTGCCGGCGCCGTTCCGGCATCGTGCCTGTTGCCTCATTCCTACGGAGACGTCCATGTCCTATCTGCTCTTGATCGTCGAACCCCCGGGCCAGCGCGCCGAACGAACGCTCGAAGAAGGACAGGCGCTGTATGAGCGGATGGTTCGCTACGCGGGCGACCTGCAGTCGCGCGGCGTGCTGCGCGCGGTCGAATCGCTGGTGGCGGTCGACAAGGCGACGCGCGTGCAGGTGCGCAACGGCGAGACCCGCCTGATCGACGGCCCGTTCGCGGAAGCGAAGGAAATGATCGGCGGCTTTTTCCTGCTCGATGTCGCGACGGAGGGTGAGGCGATCGCGATCGCCAAGGCCTGCCCGGCCGCCGAGTGGTGCACCGTCGAAGTTCGCGAAATCGGCCCCTGTTTTCTTTGACGCTCGGCGCCCGCCGCGCGGCCGCCGATTCAGCCGGAGCCTGTTCACGCCGGGAACGGGTTCCTGTGATTGCCCCCCTCAAAAAAGATGCGCGCCGCCGGACCGGATCGCGGCGCCGGCCGTCGTTGCGCGCTGGCGTGAACCGCCGGCCGCGCTGATCCGCCAGCGCGCGATCCACGCCAAACAAGCTAGGTGTTTTCCCTGAATCGTGCCGCCGGATGTCGAACCGGGGCGGCATCGCCCGTCGTAGGGACAGGAAGCCGGAAAACGGCGCGCTTCCTCAACCCTCAAGGAACGGCGATGCGATTCATGATCATGGTCAAGGCGACGGCCTTCAGCGAGTCCGGCGCGAAGCCGGACGACGCCCTGATGGCCGCGATGGAGGCTTACCATGACGCACTGGCGAAGGCCGGCGTGCTGCTCGACGCCACGGGCCTGCGGCCGTCGTCGGCCGGCTGGCGGGTCCGCTATGCGGGCGGCAAGCGCACGGTGATCGACGGCCCGTTCGCCGAGACGAAGGAGCTGATCGCGGGCTACACGCTGATCCAGGTGCGTTCGCGCGAAGAGGCGCTCGAATGGACGCGCCGCTTTCCGTCGCCGTTCGGCGCGCTCGCCGACGGCGAGATCGAGGTGCGCCAGCTGTTCACCTTCGATGACGCCGGGCCCGATGACGCCGCCGAACCGTGCAGCACGCGCGACGACGATCGGCACTGACGCGCCGATGACATGGCCGCGCTTGCCGTCGACGGTGGCGCGGCGCCAAGGACTTCATCATGATCAAGACGCTTTCGATTGCCGTCGCGGCGGCCGTGGCGGTGCTGCTGCTCTACGCGGCCGCGCGGCCCGATTCGTTCCGCGTCGAACGCAGCGTGCGGATCCGGGCGACGCCCGAGCAGATCTTTCCGTACATCGTCGATCTGCGCCGCTTCAATACGTGGAATCCGTTCGCGCGCAAGGACCCGGCGCTCAGCGGACAGTACGGCGCGGTGACGGTCGGCAACGGCGCGAGCTATGCGTGGACGAGCGACCGGATCGGCAGCGGCCGCATGGAGATCACCGGCTTCGATCAGCCGTCGCAGGTGACGATGAAGCTCGATTTCCTGAAGCCGTTCGAGGCGCACAACGTGGCCGAATTCACGTTGCGGCCGGATGGCGACGCGACGGTCGTCACGTGGGCGATGCATGGGCAGTCGCCGTACCTGGGGAGGCTGGTGCAGGTGTTCTTCAGCATGGACAAGATGGTCGGCGGGGATTTCGAAGCCGGTCTCGGCAATTTGAAAGCGCTCGCGCAAGCACACTGAGCCCGCGCGGCAACGAGGAGCACATCGTGCACAAGCAGATCTACGTCAATTTACCGGTGGCCGATCTCGATCGCTCGAAGGCATTCTTCACCCGGCTCGGCTATGCGTTCGAGCCGCGTTTCACCAGCGAGCAGGCCGCTTGCCTCGTGATCGGAGCGCACATCTTCGTCATGCTGCTGGTGAAGGATCTCTTCGAGGATTTCGCGACGCGGCCGGCCGGCGATCCGCGCGCGGCCCGCGAAGCGATCCTCGCGCTGTCGGCGGGGAGCCGCGCCGAAGTGGACGCGCTGGTCGCGAAGGCGGTCGAGGCGGGCGGCCGCGCGGCGGGCGCGGTCCGCGATCACGGCTACATGTACGAGCATGGTTTCGAGGATCCCGACGGCCATCAATGGGCATTGTTCCATCTCGATCCCGACGCGCCGGGTGCGCCGTGAGGCCGGCCGCGAACGGGATGGCGCCACGCGCGCCGCGGGACTACGATGCCGATGGCGGCCGCGTATCCGCGCGGCCCCATCGCCTTCGCAATCGCGCGCGCGCCGCGCCTGCCGGGAACCGACGTGACTGAAGCTGCAACCCATCGTGCCATCGAAGCCGTATGGCGGATCGAATCCGCCAGGATCATCGCCCACGTCGCGCGGCTCGTGCGCGACGTGGGCGTGGCCGAGGAACTGGCGCAGGATGCGCTGGTGTCCGCGCTCGAGCACTGGCCGCGCGAGGGCGTGCCCGACAACCCCGGAGCGTGGCTGATGACGACCGCGAAGCGCCGCGCGCTCGACCGGCTGCGCCAGGATGCGCTGCACGCCCGCAAGCAGGCGCAGCACGGGCTGGATCTCGACGCGCTGGAATCCCACGTCGTGCCCGATTTCGTCGACGCGCTCGATGCGGCGCGCGACGACGACATCGGCGACGATCTGCTGCGGCTGATGTTTACCGCCTGCCATCCCGTGCTGTCGACCGACGCGCGGGTGGCGCTCACGCTGCGCCTGCTCGGCGGGCTGACAACCGACGAGATCGCGCGGGCGTTCCTGACGCCGGAGCCGACCGTCGCGCAGCGCATCGTGCGCGCGAAGCGCACGCTGTCCGCCGCGAAAGTGCCGTTCGAGGTGCCGCGGGCACAGGAGCGCGCGACGCGGCTCGCGTCGGTGCTGGAGGTGATCTACCTGATCTTCAACGAAGGCTATGCGGCAACGGCGGGCGACGACTGGATGCGGCCCGCGCTGTGCGACGAGGCGCTGCGGCTCGGCCGCGTGCTGGCCGGCCTCGCGCCGGACGAAAGCGACGTGCACGGGCTGGTCTCGCTGATGGAGATCCAGGCGTCGCGAATGCAGGCGCGCACCGATCCGCAAGGCCGGCCGGTGCTGCTGCTTGATCAGGACCGGACGCGCTGGGATCCGCTGCTGATCAGGCGCGGGCTGGCGGCGCTCGACCGCTCGGAGGCGCTGGGCGGCGCGCGCGGACCCTACGCGCTGCAGGCGGCGCTCGCGGCGTGCCACGCGCGGGCGCGCACGGCTGACGAGACGGACTGGGTGCAGATCGTCGCGCTCTACGATGCGCTGGCGCAGGTGGTGCCGTCGCCGGTGGTCGAGCTGAACCGGGCGGTCGCGGTCGGCATGGCGTTCGGTCCGGCGGCGGCGCTCGAAATCGTCGACGCGCTGAATGCCGATCCGGCGCTCGCGCGCTATCACTGGCTGCCGAGCGTGCGCGGCGATCTGCTCGCGAAGCTGGGCCGGCGCGCGGAGGCGCAGGCCGAATTCCGCCGGGCCGCCGACCTGACCCGCAACGCGCGCGAACGGGATCTGCTGCTGGCACGGGCGCGTGAAGGCTAGCGCGTCCCTATGCCAATGACGCTCGCTCCCCGGGCGTCGGCACGGTTCTCATCGGGCCGCGGCCGGAAGGGCCGCCCGCCGCGCGAATACGCCGAGCATTCGCTCGCCGCATGCGTTGCGTCGGGGCTTCTCGGAAGACGGCGCGAGCCTGTATCGGCGCGAGCGGATCCTAGCGCCGCACCGCCGGCGGTGCGCCCGGATGCGGGATGCGCGCGAGCCGCACCGCCGGCGACAGCACGATGATCGCCGCCTGCGCCGCGAAGCTCGCGGCGGCCGCGACGAGACAGGCGCTCATGCCCCAATGCGCGCTGACGCACGCGCCCAGCAGCGCGCCGAGCGGCCGCGCGCCGTAGGTCGACGTACTGTTGATGGCCGACACGCGCGCCATCATGCCGGCCGGCGTGATCGCCTGGCGCAGCGTGGTCGAACTGACGGTCCAGAGGATCGGTCCCGCGCCGAACAGGAAGAAGCTGGCGGCCGCGAGCCAGAACGACGGCAGCGCGAGGGTCGAGGCCATCGCCAGCGACGCGAGCAGCCCGCAGCACGGCCCGATCGTCAGCACGCGGCCGAAGCGCAGCCGCCGCGCGATCGACGGCGCCGCCAGCGCGCCGCACACCATCCCGGCGCCGTAGGCCCCGAGCGTGATTCCGACCGCCGTCGCCGACAGGCCGAGCCGATGCGCCGCATACGGCACGTAGATCGCCTGAAGCGTGAAGAAACCGAGATTGAAGAACACCGCGGTGGCGAGCATCGGCCGCAGCAGCGTGTCGCGCAGCACGAAGCGCGCGCCGTCGCCCAGTTCGAGCAGGAAGCGGCGCCGCGCGCCGGGGGGGCGGGGCGGCTCGCGCAGCCCCGCGAGCAGGCTCGCCGCAAGCGCGGACAGCGCCGCCGCGCACGCATACGCGCAGCCCGCACCGACCCATCCGACCAGCAGGCCGCCCAGCGCCGGGCCGGCCGAGTAGGCCGCGCTCCTGGCCAGCTCGATCCGGCCGTTCGCGGTCGACAGCGCATCGCGCGGCACCAGCGTCGCCACCAGCGCGGGCGCGGCGACGCTATAGGCGACCGTGCCCGTCGCCGCGAGTCCGCCGAGCAGCGCGAGCCCCGGCAGCGACAGGGCGTGCAGCTGCAGCAGCGCGACCACGCCGAGCATCGCGAGTGCCCGCAGGCCTTCCGCGCCCGCCATCAGCGCGCGGCGGCCGCGCCGGTCGGCCCATACGCCGAGCGGAATCGACAGCAGCAGGAACGGCAGGGTCTGGGCGGTCTGCAGCAGGCCGGTATCGGTAGCGGATGCGCGCAGGGCGAACACGGCGACGAGCGGCGCGGCTGCCAGACTGATCTGTTCGGCGGACTGGGCAACGAGATTCGACCACGCGAGCCGCCGGAACGCGGCGGGCAGGCGAAGGGGCGATGCGTCGGAACTGGCGTGGGATGACATGGCAGGCCTCGTGGAACGAGTCGTCATCCTGACCGCTCCGACCGGCCTCGACACCCCGATTCTTGCGCCCCGATTGCCGCGGCGCGGGTTCGATCCGCCGCACTGTTTCTCATCGAGCGCCAGCGTGGCGCATTGTGTCGGAAACAACTTATTCATTGGTGCATCAATTATATAATTGTAATTATTTTAAGAAGCGGGAATCGGTTTCTTTTTGCAAATTGACGAACTTTGATATAGCCTTTTGTCAGCCCTTTATAAAGCAATAATTAATTCAATCCAGGCTTGTTGTTCAGGGGTTTCTGGAAATGCCTTCTTGACGTCTCGCTTTACCGCCGTTTCATCGCGTTAACCGAAGATTTGACTTTTTTTTATGCTGCGAAAACCCGGCAGGGGTGCGGCTAGTCGTAAGAAACCGTGCGTGGCGTGGCATTGCGCCGTCGCGCATGATGCGTCGCAATATTCAATGTATCCGTATCAAATTAAAGCGCTGCATCCATTTGCCTTACAAATCAAATAAAGAGGTGAAAAGATGGGTCGTATTCGCCGAGAAAAAGATCACGAAATTCCGAAATTCGTACCTGCGGTGGGCGTGTTTTGCGCGCTGGTGGGCGCGGGCATCATTCCCGCGCATGCGACCTGCAGCGCGGCAGGCAGCAACGTCTCCTGCTCCGGCATCGCGAATCCGCTTGCACCGAGCTATTCGAACAGTTCCAACAACCTGAACGTCACGGTCAATTCCGGCGCCAGCCTCGGGGTACTGCTCGGCGTCGGCGGCACGGCGCTGTCGCTGTCCGGCAGCGGCACCACACTGACCAATAACGGCACGATCGATCCGTCGGCGCTCGGCACGGGGCTCGGCGTACTGTCGAGCGGCACGCTCATCGGCAATGCGACCGCCAGCACGACCACCGTCACCAACAACGGCACGATGAAAGGTTCGACCGGCGTCAGCCTGAGCGGCGTCACCGGCATGGCGCTCGGCGTGCAGAACGGCACCGGCGGCGTCTCGAACCTCACCAACACCGGCACCATCAGTTCGAACGGGCTCATCGGCGCGACGCTGCTCGGCGCGGATGCGCCCGTCGTGGCGGCGTACGGCGGCGCCCAGGTCAATTTCAACAACAGCGGCACGATCGACGGCCGGGTCGGGTTCCAGGCGTCGGGCACGCCCGGCGTGGGCAATACCTTCACCAATTCAGGCACCATCAACGGCAGCGTGTCGATGGGCGCGAACAGCAACAACACGTTCACGGCGGCCACCGGGTCGTCGGTGAACGCGGCGGGGGGCACGGGGCTGTCGCTGAATCTGGGGATCGGGGCGATCACGGTCGGCTTCGCGGCCACCGGCACCGTGGACGGCGGCCAGGGCGGCGACAACACGCTGGTGCTCCAGCAGAACGCGGGCGGCCCCGCGACCGGGGCGATCTCGAACAGCCAGTACATCAACTTCCAGCATATGCAGGTCGGCAGCGGCACCTGGACCGTGAGCGGCGCATCGAGCGTGCAGGATGCGACGCTGAACGGCGGCACCGCGATCATCGACAACAACGCATCGCTCGGCACCGGCACCATCACGAGCAACGGCGGCGCGATCCAGGGCGCCGTGCCGGGCCTGAACCTGGGCAACAACGTGACGCTCGGCGCGGGCGGACTGGCCGTCGGAGGCGCCGCGGGCCTCACGCTGTCGGGCGCGATCAGCGGCAGCGGCGCGTTGACCCAGAGCGGCACGGGCACGCTGACCGTGACCGGCCCGAATACCTATACCGGCGGGACCAACCTGAACAGCGGCAGCCTGGTGGTCGGCAACAGCGCGTCGCTGGGCACGGGTGCGCTGACGGTGGGCGGCTCCGCGACGCTCGACAGTACCGCGAGCCTTTCTCTCGGCAACAACATCGGCATCAACAACGGCGCGACGCTCACGCTCGGCGGCAGCAACAACCTCGGGCTGAACGGCGTGATCTCGGGCGCGGGCGGTCTGGCCAAGAACGGCGCGGGCACGACGACGCTCAACGCCGCGAACACCTATACCGGCGGCACGACGGTGAACTCGGGCACGCTGGCGTTGGGCGCGGGCGGCAGCCTGGCCGGAACGGGCGCGGTGAATCTGGCCGGCGCGGGCGCGACGCTGGACATCAGCGCCTCCGGCGCGAACCAGACGATCGGCGCGTTGAACGGCGTGGCGGGCAGCAGCGTGGCGCTGGGCGCGAACGGCTTGACGCTGGGCAACGGCGGGGGGAGCGGGACGTTCGGCGGCGGGATCAGCGGCACGGGCGGCGTGACGAAGACGGGCACGGGCACCGAGACGCTGACGGGCGCGAACACCTATACGGGCGGGACGACGGTCGCGGGCGGCACGTTGGCGCTGGGCCTGGGCGGCAGTCTGGCCGCGACGGGCGCGGTCGGCCTGACGGGGGCGGGCGCGACGCTGGACATCAGCGCGGCGGGCGCGAACCAGACGATCGGGGCGCTGAGCGGTGTGGCGGGCAGCAGCGTGGCGCTGGGCGGCAACGGCCTGACATTCGGCGACAGCACGAACCAGACCTTCGGCGGCGCGATCACCGGTACGGGCGGTGTCACGAAGCAGGGCAGTGGCACCGAAACGCTGACGGGTGCGAGCACCTACACGGGCGGCACGACGATCGCGGGCGGCACGCTGGCGATCGGCGCGGGCGGCAGTCTGGCCGCGACGGGCGCGGTCAATCTGGCGAACACGGGCACGACGCTGGATATCAGCGCCGGCAGCAACCAGACGATCGGTGCGTTGAACGGCGTGGCCGGCAGCAGCGTGGCGCTGGGCGCAAGCGGTTTGACGCTGGGCAACGGCGGCGGCAGCGGAACCTTCGGCGGCACGATCGCGGGCACGGGCGGCCTCACGAAGACGGGCGCGGGCACCGAGACGCTGACGGGCGCGAACACCTACACGGGCGGGACGACGGTCGCGGGCGGCACGCTGGCGCTGGGCGCGGGCGGCAGTCTGGCCGCGACCGGCGCGGTCGGCCTGACGGGCGCGGGCGCGACGCTGGATCTCAGCGGCTCCGGCGCGAACCAGACGATCGGCGCGCTGAGCGGCGTCACGGGCAGCAGCGTCACGCTGGGCGCGAACGGCCTGACGCTGGGCAACGGCGGGGGGAGCGGGACGTTCGGCGGCGGGATCAGCGGCACGGGCGGCGTGACGAAGACGGGCACGGGCACCGAGACGCTGACGGGCGCGAACACCTATACGGGCGGGACGACGGTCGCGGGCGGCACGTTGGCGCTGGGCCTGGGCGGCAGTCTGGCCGCGACGGGCGCGGTCGGCCTGACGGGGGCGGGCGCGACGCTGGACATCAGCGCGGCGGGCGCGAACCAGACGATCGGGGCGCTGAGCGGCGTGGCCGGCAGTAGCGTGGCGCTGGGCGGCAACGGCCTGACGTTCGGCGACAGCACGAACCAGACCTTCGGCGGCACGATCGCGGGCACGGGCAGCGTGACGAAGGCCGGCCTGGGCACCGAGACGCTGACGGGGGCGAGCACCTACACGGGCGGGACGACGGTCGCGGGCGGGACGCTGGCGATCGGCGCGGGCGGCAGCCTCGCGGCAACGGGCGCGGTGAATCTGGCGAACCTCGGCACGGCGCTGGACCTCAGCGGCGCGGGTGCGAACCAGACGATCGGCGCGCTGAACGGCGTGTTCGGCAGCACCGTGGCGCTGGGCGCGAACGGCCTGACGCTGGGCAGCGGTGGCGGCAGTGGGACGTTCGGCGGCGTGATCGGCGGCACGGGCGGCGTCACGAAGACGGGGGCGGGCACCGAGACGCTGACGGGCGCGAACACCTATACGGGCGGGACGACGGTCGCGGGCGGCACGTTGGCGCTGGGCCTGGGCGGCAGCCTGGCCGCGAACGGCGCGGTGAATCTGAGCGGCGCGAGTGCGACGCTGGACCTCAGCGGGTCGGGTGCGAATCAGACGATCGGCGCATTGAGCGGCGTGGCCGGCAGCACGCTCACGCTGGGGGCGAACGGCCTGACGCTGGGCAGCGGCGGCGGCAGNCCTGGCCGCGAACGGCGCGGTGAATCTGAGCGGCGCGAGTGCGACGCTGGACCTCAGCGGGTCGGGTGCGAATCAGACGATCGGCGCATTGAGCGGCGTGGCCGGCAGCACGCTCACGCTGGGGGCGAACGGCCTGACGCTGGGCAGCGGCGGCGGCAGCGGAACCTTCGGCGGCACGATCGGCGGCACCGGCGGCGTGACGAAGACGGGCGCGGGCACCGAGACGCTGACGGGGGCGAGCACTTATACGGGCGGCACGACGGTCGCGGGCGGCACGCTGGCGATCGGCGCGGGCGGCAGCCTCGCGGCAACGGGCGCGGTCAGTCTGACGGGCCTGGGTACGACGCTGGATCTGAGCGGCGCGGGCGCGAACCAGACGATCGGCGCGTTGAGCGGCGCGGCGGGTTCCTCCGTGACGCTGGGCGGCAACGGCCTGACGTTCGGCGACGGCACGAACCAGACCTTCGGCGGCGCGATCAGCGGCACGGGCGGCATCACGAAGCAGGGCAGCGGCACGGAAACGCTGACCGGCGCGAATACCTACGGCGGGAGCACGACGATCAACGCCGGCAATCTCATCATCGGCACGGGCGGCAGCCTGTCGAGCGCGACCACCGTCAACCTCGCGACGAGCGGCACGGGCTTCGCGCTCGGCGCGGGCGCGGGCGCGCAGACCATCGGCGGCCTCGCGGGCGTCGCGGGTACCACGGTCGGCCTCGGCGGCAGCACGCTGACGCTCGGCGGGTCGGCGAATACGTCGTTCGGCGGCACCATCAGCGGCACGGGCGGCCTCGTCAAGAACGGCACCGGCTCGCAGACGCTCACCGGCAACAACACCTTCAGCGGCGGCACGACCCTCGGCGGCGGGACGCTCGCGCTCGGCAGCAACGGCGCGCTCGGCACCGGCGCGGTGACGGTCAATGCGCCGAGCACGATCGACACGACTACCGCCGTGACGCTGTCGAACCCGCTCGCGCTGAACGCGAACGCGACGATCGGCGGCACTCAGAACCTGACGCTGTCGGGCGTCGTGTCGGGATCGGGCGGCCTCGTGAAGAACGGCCAGAGCGCGCTGACGCTGAACAACAGCAATACGTACCAGGGCGGCACCGTCGTCAACGGCGGCTCGCTCGTGCTCGGCAACAGCGGCGCGCTCGGCGGTGGCGGTCTGACGCTGAACGGCGGCAGCCTGGCGCTCGGCGGCACGAACCTGTCGCTGGGGGCGCTGAACGGCGCGGCGAACGGCACGATCGACACCGGCACGGGCAGCCTGGCGGTGGCGGGCGGCGGCAGCTACGGCGGCACGCTGACGGGCGGCGGTTCGCTGACGAAGAGCGGCGCCGGCACGCTGACCCTCACGGGCGCGAGCAACTACTCGGGCGGCACGACGATCGGTGCGGGCACGCTGCAGATCGGCAACGGCGGCACGTCGGGCAGCCTTGCGGGCAACGTCGCGGACAGCGGCGCGCTGGTCTTCAACCGTGCGGACAACGTGTCGTTCGGCGGCGCGATCTCCGGCAGCGGCTCGCTGATGCAGGCGGGCACCGGGCAGCTGACGCTCACGGGCACCAGCACGCTGAGCGGCCCCACGACGGTCAACGCGGGCACGCTCGCCGTCAACGGCTCGCTCGGCAATTCGACCGTCACAGTGCAAAGCGGCGCGACCGTCACCGGCACCGGCACGATCGGCGGACTGGTGGTGGCGAACGGCGCGACGGCTTCGGCGCCGCAGCCGGGCGCGGCGCTGAACGTGGCCGGCAACGTGACGTTCCAGCCGGGCTCGACGCTGCAGGTCGCGGCGAATCCGCAGCAGCAGAGCGGCAGCGTTTCGTCGACGGGCGCGGCGACGTTGAACGGCGGCACCGTGCAGGTGCTCGCGAACCAGGGCAAATACCAGCCGAGCACGACCTACACGATCCTCACCGCGACGTCGGGCGTGCAGGGCGCGTTCAGCCAGGTGAATTCGAACTTCGCGTTCCTCACGCCGACGCTGCACTACGATCCGGACCACGTGTACCTGCAGCTCACCACGAACGGCACGGCGCTCCCGGATGTCGCGACGACGCCGAACCAGCGGGCCGTGGCCACGGCGATCGGCGCGCTCGGTTCGGGCAACCCGGTCTACGACGCGGTGCTGACCACCGATGCGCCCACCGCGCGCGCCGCCTACGGGGTGCTCGACGGCGAATTGCAGGCGAGCATGAAGAGCATGCTGCTGTCGGACAGCCGCTATGTCCGCGACGCGGTGACCGACCGGGTCCGGCAGGGCCTCGCGCCGGGATCGGGTCCGCTCGCGGCGCTGTCGTCGGGCGGCGCGGCGCTGTGCGGCGACCACACCGCCGGCGCGACCGATCCGAACGCGCCGCCCGAGCGCAAGCTCGGCTCGCGCGAAGGCTGCTACGGCGGCACGCCCTACCAGCCGGTGGTGTGGGGCCAGGCGTTCGGCGGCCGCAGCCGGCTCGATAGCGACGGCAACGCATCGACGGTCAACCGCAGCATGACGGGCTTCATCGCGGGTACGGACATGGCGTTGAACGACAAGTGGCGCGCGGGTCTCGCGGGCGGCGTCACGCACAGCTCGATCGACAACAGCGAAAGCTCGTCCGCGTCGGTCGACAGCTACTACCTGTCGTTGTACGGCGGCGCGCAATACGGCGCCGTGGGCGTGCGCGGCGGCGCGTCGTACACCTGGTACCGCGTGAACAGCGACCGCTATCCGAGCTTCACGGGCTTCTCCGACCACAACTCGGCGGGCTACAACGCGAATTCCGCGCAGGTGTTCGGCGAGGTGGGCTATGCGATTCCGCTCGGCCGGGTCGCGCTCGAACCGTTCGCCGGCCTGGCCTACGTGAGGCTGCATACCGACGGCTATAGCGAGAGCGGCGGCGCGGCCGCGCTGAAGAGCGACGGCGACACCAGCAACATCGGCTTCTCGACCCTCGGCCTGCGCGCGGCGACGCAGCTAGGCGTGCTCGCGAGCGGCACCTTCACCGCGCGCGGAATGGTCGGCTGGCGTCACGCGTTCGGCAGCGTGCGGCCGACGTCGACCTTCACCTTCGCGGACGGCGGCACGTCGTTCCAGGTGGCGGGCGTGCCGATCGCGCGCGAGAGCGCGGTGGTGGAAGTGGGCGTCGACGCGAGCATCACGAAGCGCCTGACGCTCGGGCTCACGCTGAGCGGCCAGTACGGCAGCGGCGTGCGCGATAACGCGATTCTCGGCAACATCTTGTGGAAATTCTGACGGGACGACGCGGGATGAGGCGAGCGCGGTGCGAATGAACCGCGCCTTTTGAGCGGCACGACGCAGCGGCACATCGTTTCCCGATGTCTTCGTGCCTGCCGGTCCGGAATGACGGAGTCATGGCCGTTGTCCCGGACCGGCATTTTTTTGGTTCATCGCGGGAAACCGTGGAAGCTTTGGGTGCAGTTGGTAATCTGAGGCCAGTGGAAAAGGGCGTTGGAGGCCA
>NZ_JAWJWL010000022.1:0-32302 GCF_034721475.1 Burkholderia alba
GAGCATCACATTCAGAATATCGACGACGGATTTCGTGCGGAACACGCGGGAGTTGGTCCGCTTGTCCATCAGCGACAACGCATCGCTGATGGACAACTGATAAACAGTCAGTTCGCCGTCCGACGATCCGATCTGCACATCCTTGATAATCGCGTTGACGGTATGCACCTGGCCACGGTCCGTGACGAGCCGCACCGAAACAGGCAAACCCAGGAGCAATTGAGGCGCAAGGTCATGGCGGGCCGATACGCAGGTCAGATGCCCGTCGATACCCGTCATCAGCCCTTCGTGAATACGGGCGTGCTGTAGTGCCAGCAGATGACCGACTGCGCGCTGCGCCTTGCCGAAATTCAGAGCGACCGGTCGATTGTTCCAGTCGACCGCCCCCAACGCGAAGCTGCGTAGTGTTTCGCTGATCGCCACCGCTGTTCTCTCAGTGTTGTTGACTGAATTGAACATGAACGAACCGCCTATGCATTGACCGGGCCGCCATGTTTTCTCATGTGAGGATAACAAAACCGTCGACAAAAACTGAAAATCGGCACCTCATGCAATAAATTTGACAATATTTAACGGATATTAGGTTCCGATTTGCCTACCGTGGTGTCGGGGAGCGCCTCGACATCGGAGCTTCCCGATTTGGCTTCGCATAAATCGGCCCTTGGCATCTCGATCTGCCGTCTCCTCGACGGCAGGTTCCCTTTTCTCGGCACCCGAATCAAGATGCTCCACCCGGTTGCGTCTCCCCGTTCAAATGGAAAGCGATCGGTTCCTTCCGCCCTGTACGATCGCCAGATCGTCGACCCTCTCGACGCTTCGACTATTTCGCAGGTGGCGTTGGGAAGAACAACCGTGGCAATCGCGCGAAGGCTTCCAGCCGCCTCGGCGTCGGCCCATCGATACGCTCTCCAGCATCCGTCGCTCGCATTCGGCACACCGTATCCATTCCCAGCCCCCTTTAAACTTCTCGGGTAACGGATGAAGTCACGATCTTGCGATTGATGAGACATCCTTGTTCAAAGAACGAACCGGTCTATCGGTGGCTTTCACAACGGGGGGAGCGTAGTCGCGAACCTGTGCCCACCGAGCACGAATGGTCAATTTCCGGGAACGCGCTGAGTCCTTGACTACTCATCCGGTGGTGCTGTCTAAGGAATGTCTGTTGCACGCTAAAAAAGCAACAGCCGGAACCCGATCCTTTCCCGCGTACGGCGAACCAAAGTTCGCGGCTTCTCGCCAGTTGACGTGCTTTCCCGAACGCCCCAACGGCGTGCTTTCTGGCCGGCGGCCCACTGCCTCGCGACGACCGCCCCACGCCGGTCACCCGCCAAAGCGCCGGCGATACTCCGCCGGCGTCACGCCGACGTGCCTGACGAACGCGCGGCGCAGCGTATCCGCATTCGCGAAGCCGCACTTCGCGGCAACCTGCTTCGGGGCGCCGCCGCCGCGCTCCAGCAACTCCCGCGCAGCCGTCACGCGCGCGAGCTCCACCCACGCCGCCGGCGTGACGCCCAACTCGGCGCGGAACAGCCGCGCGAAATGGCGCGCGCTGAGTCCGGCACGCTCGGCCAGCGCTTCGACGGAGTGCGGCAACCCCGGGTGCGCAACCACCCAGCGCTGCACTTCCTGCAGCACCGAACGGCCCGCCGGCCGGGCCTCGCCTTTCCGGCTGAACTGCAACTGGCCGCCCGGCCGCTTGAAGAACATCACCAGGTGCGCGGCCACCCGCATCGCGATCTCGCGCCCGAGATCCGCCTCGACCAGCGCCAGCGCCAAATCGAGTCCCGCCGTGACGCCGGCCGCCGTATGCAGCTTGCCGTCGCGCACGTGCAGCGCGTCCGCCTCGACCGTCACGCCCGGATAGCGCGCCGCCAGCGCCTCGGCCGACGCCCAGTGCGTGGTCGCCCGGCGGCCGTCCAACAGCCCTGTCGCGGCCAGCACGAAGGCCCCCGTGCACACCGAGCCGTAACGCCGCGACCGGCGCGCCGTTGCGCGAATCCAGTCGAGCACCGCGAGCGGCAACGCAAGCCGCTCGGCATGCGGCGCGCCGGCGATCAGCAGCGTGTCGAAACGTTCGTCCGATTCGCCCGCCACCCGGTCCGGCATGAGCCGCGCACCCGACGAACTGCAGATCGGCCCCCGTTCGCAAGCAATGACGCTCAGCGCGTAAGCGGCCCGCCCCGCCTCGAGGTTCGCCTGCGCGAACACGTCGAGCGGCCCGGAAACGTCGAGCAGCTGGACCCCGGGCAATGCCAGGATCGCGATGGATCGGGCCATGTTTCACCTCGCCGGATGGATGTCGGAGATTTGCGCGAAATGGCAGTATATGACGTATCACGTCTATTGAGGACAGACCCGGGCGGCATGAGAATGAAGACCTGCTTCTTCGGAGACTGGATCATGAGCCTGGATATCGACGGCGTGAGGATTCCCGACAGCCGACTCGCCCGCGAGATCACCGATCTCGTCCGGGATACCGCTTCACCCCTGCTGTTCCATCATTCGAGCCGGGTGTTCTACTTCGGCGCGCTGGCCGGCAAGCGGCGCGGCCTGACGTTCGACCCCGAACTGCTGTACTGCGGCTGCATGTTTCACGACATGGGGCTCACGCACCGGCACAGCAGCGCATGCGAGCGCTTCGAGGTCGACGGCGCGAACGCGGCGCGCGCCTTCCTGCAGCGCCACGGTATCGACCAGCAGGACATCGACACGGTATGGACCGCGATCGCGCTGCATACGACGCCCGGCATCCCGCAGCACATGCATCCGGTCGTCGCGCTCGTCACGGCGGGCGTCGAGATGGATGTGCTGGGGCTGACCTATTCCGAGTACGGCGACGCCGAACGCAATGCGATCGTAGACGCGCATCCGCGCGGCGACCGTTTCAAGGAGGACATCCTCCAGGCGTTCTACGACGGGATCAAGCACAAGCCCGACACGACGTTCGGCAACGTGAAGGCCGACGTCATCGCGGATCGCGATCCGGCGTTCGCGCCCGGCAACTTCTGCCGCGTGATTCGCGGCTCGGCCTGGACAAGCTGAACCCGCAGAGGCGTCGCCCGGCGCACCCCGTTCAGTCCCATTGCGGCGCGAGGCCGTCCGGGCTGACCGCGCGGCCGTTGCGTTCGAGCGCCGCGATCTGCGCCATGTCCTCGTCGGACAGGCGCAATTGCTGCGCGAGCAGGTTGCTCGCCAGGTTGTCGCGCCGGGTCGACGACGGAATCACCGAATAGCCGAGCTGCAACGCCCACGCGAGCGCGACCTGCGCCGGCGTCGCCGCGTGCCGCGCCGCGATCGCGCCGATGACCGGATCGCCGAGCACCTTCCCGTACGCGAGCGTCATATACGACGTGACGTGGATGTCCTCCGCCCGCAGGAATTCGACCAGCTTGCGATTCTGCAGGTACGGGCTCAGTTCGATCTGGTTGGTCGCGATCGCCTCCTTGCCGACGGCCGCGATCGCCTGTTTCGTCAGCGCGATGTTGAAATTCGAAATGCCGATCTGCCGCGTCAGCCCACGTGCGTGGGCGTCCGCGAGCGCGGCCATGAATTCCTCGAGCGGCACGCCTTGGCCCGGCGCCGGCCAGTGGATCAGGGTCAGGTCGACGTGATCGGTACGCAGGTGCTCCAGGCTACGCTCCAGACTCGGCACCAGCCGGTCGCGCGCGAAGTGATCGACCCAGATCTTGGTCGTCAGGAACAGGTCGCCGCGCGCGATGCCGGAGGCCGCCACGGCCTGCCCCACTTCGGCTTCGTTGCCGTAGATCTGCGCGGTATCGATACTGCGATAGCCGAGTTCAAGGCCGTTGCGAACCGAATCGACGACCACTTGCCCTTTCAGGCGGAACGTACCGAGTCCGAACGCGGGGATGCGAAGTGTCATGTCGTGTGCTCCAGAAAAAGTTGTCAACGCGGGCCGCTGCGTGTCGACCGCCCGCCGCGGCCCGCGCGATGGCGGGAAGGGGGCGACGGGCATCCGGCGACGGGCATCCGGCGAACTACGCGATGTCCGTCCGACGCACCCCGCCTCCGCGCTCAGCAGGCCGCTTCGACGGTCCGCCGGCGGCGCGCAACCTGCACCAGCGCGAGCGCGAGCCCCGCGGCGGCGATCAGTGCGCCCATCAGCGGCACGGCCGCATAGCCGAACCCGTTCGCGATCACCCACGCGCCCGCCGCCGCGCCGAGCGCGTTGCCGAGATTGAACGCGCCGACATTCACCGACGACGCGAGGCCGGGCGCCTCGACGGCGGCCCGCATCACGCGCATCTGCAGCGGCGGCACCACCGCGAACGTCGCCACGCCCCAGACGAGCAGGCCCGCCGCCGCGCCCGCCGGCGTCGCGGCCAGCGCAGGGAAAGCCAGCATCACGGCGATCAGCAGCGCCAGGAACGCGATCAGGCTGCCGTCGAGCGAGCGGTCGGCGAAGCGTCCGCCCGCGATGTTGCCGATCGAGAAGCCGATCCCGATCAGGACCAGCATCGCCGTCACGAAGCCCGGCGACGCGCCCGTCAGTTGCGTGAGGGTCGGCGCGATATAGGTGTAGAGCGTGAACATCGCGCCCGCGCCCAGCACCGTGGTCGCGAGTGCCGCCAGCACGACCGGGCGCGTCAGCACCGCCAGCTCGGCGCGCAGGTTCGGCGCCCGGCCGGCCTCGCCCTTCGGCAGCGCGAGCCACAGGCTGGCCATCGCGAGCACGCCGAGCCCGGCGGTCGCGACGAACGACATCCGCCAGCCGATCGTCTGGCCGAGCCAGGTGGCGGCCGGCACGCCGCCGACGTTGGCGATCGTGAGCCCCATGAACATCGTCGCCACCGCGCTCGCCTGCTTGTGCTTCGGCACCACGCTCGCGGCGACCACCGAACCCAGCCCGAAGAACGCGCCGTGATTCAGGCTCGTGACGAGGCGTGCCAGCAGCAGCGTCGTGTAGTCCGGCGCGATCGCGGACAGCAGGTTGCCGAGCGTGAAGATGCTCATCAGCACGATCAGTGCGGAACGCCGCGACCAGCGCGACAGCGCGAGCGTCATCAGCGGCGCGCCGACCATCACGCCGATCGCGTAGGCGCTGATCAGCATGCCGGCGGTCGGAATCGACACGTGAACGCCGCCGGCGATCACCGGCAGCAGCCCCATCGGAGAAAACTCCGTCATGCCGATGCCGAACGCGCCGACCGCCAGCGCGAGCAGCGGCAGCGAGGAAGAGCCGGCCGCCGGTGCGCACGGATGAACGGAGTCAGTCATGGTGGGTATCCGGTTGCGCGCGGCGGCCCGGAATCGGCCGGCCCGTCGCGCTCGTTGCGTGTATCGCCGCGCGGCGGCGTCCGGCAGGTCCGGGCGCATCGACGGCTTGACGCAGTGTGCGCGCTTTACTTTTGCACAAAAAGTAGTATAAAAAGGAAATACTTTTGAATTCAAATCAAATATGAAAGTCACCCTCGACGAACTGCATACCTTTGCCGTGGTGGTCGATTCCGGTTCGATCACGGCCGCGGCCGAACAGCTCGGCCAGACCATTTCGGCCACCAGCCGGGCACTCGGGCGGCTGGAGGCGAAGCTGAACACCACGCTGCTCCGGCGCACGACGCGCCGCCTCGAACTGACCGACGAAGGCCACGCATTCCTGCAGAACGCGCGCGCGATCATCGAATCGGTCGAGACCGCGGAGGAGCAGATGGCCGCGCGCCGCGAACGGCCGTCCGGACGCCTGCGCATCGATGCCGCGACGCCGTACATGCTGCACGTGATCGTGCCGCTCGTGGCCGGCTATCGCGAACGGTTCCCGCAGGTCGAGCTGGAACTCAACAGCAACGAGGGCATCATCGATCTGCTCGAACGGCGCACGGACGTCGCGATCCGCATCGGACGCCTGAAGGATTCGACGCTGCACAGCCGGCCGATCGGCGCCAGCCGGTTGCGGCTGCTGGCAAGCCCGAGCTATATCGAGGCGCACGGCCAGCCGCGCAAGGTCGAGGATCTGGCGCGGCACACGCTGCTCGGCTTCAACCAGCCGGAATCGCTGAACGTGTGGCCGCTGCTCGGGCCGGACAACGAGCCGTACCGGATCACCCCGACCCTCGCGGCGTCGAGCGGCGAGACGCTGCGGCAGCTCGCGCTGCAGGGCACGGGCATCGCGTGCATGGCGGATTTCATGACGCGCGAGGATCGCGACGCGGGCCGGCTCGTGCCGCTGTTCGTCCGCCAGACCCAGGACAGCCGCCAGCCGATCAACGCCGTCTACTACCGCAATACCGCGATTTCGTCGCGCATCGCGTCGTTCGTCGACTATCTCGCGAAAGCGGTCGATGCGCTGGCGCTGCACCGGTGATCGATACCTGGCGTTTCGCGACAGGGATGCGACCTTGAGCGAAGCGTAGTCTTCACGGGCGCCGCCCCGCAGGCGGCCGGCTTGGCGGGAGCATGGGCGGACGCTCGCCGACGGCGGCGATGCGCGCGGATCGGTCTTCGCGGGATCGCTCCCGGTCAGGCCGGAGGGTGGGCAATGCCGGTGCGCCCCCCGGCACCGTGTCCCGAAAGCGGCCCCATGAAATCGCTCGCGGAATCGAACGCCCGCTCCCGCGCCGCGCCGGGTCCCGGTGTGGTCCGCTCAAGCGGACCGCATGACGCGCACACCGGCCCCGTCGCATACTTTGTAGAATCCGCAGGTGCATCGCGCCGATTGTCGATCGACGCGGCGAGACGCCCTTCTCAGACACCGGTTTCCAAACGGACCCACTCCCCGGGAGCGACACCATGAAGCCACTCGTCGAGCGCATCGATCACCTCGTGCTGACGGTCAGCGACATCGAAGCCGCCGCGCAGTTCTATGCACAGAACCTCGGCCTCGAGCGCGAGTTCTTCCGGGGGCCGGAGGGGCAGCCGCGCCATGCGCTGTGCTTCGGCGATCAGAAGATCAATCTCCAGGATCCCAGCACCGACACGCCCACCAAGGCGCGCGCGCCGACCTTCGGATCGGGCGATTTCTGCCTGATCGCCGCCGTCCCGCTGGACGAGGTGGTAGCGCACCTGAACGCACGAGGCGTCGAGATCGAGACGGGCCCCGTTGCGCGCCGCGGCGCGCGCGGACCGATGCGCTCGATCTACTTTCGCGACCCGGACGGCAATCTCGTCGAGGTGGCGGAGTACGACTGACGGACGCGAACGTGTCGCGGCGCGCGTCGACGCCCCTTTCTAGACTACTTTCCCTACAAGCGTGTATTAAACGCAGGTCGCGGGCTAGGATCCGCGAATACGGCGCGATCCCCGCCCCTGTTCCCGTCATTCGCGGGCGGGCAAGCGAATCCGGCGCCCTTGCCTGACGCCGGGCACCTGCCGCCCTCACCCGCCCGATCACGGCGGCCTATCCCTTCATGGAGCGACTGGATGCACGCCCCTTCCACTGCCGCGACCGATACCGCCGCCCTCAGCATGCCGAAGAAAATCGGGCTGTTCGTCGTGTTCGTCTGGTTCTTCTCCGGAGGCATCGGCCACTTCGTCATGACCCCGTTCTTCGTGAGCATCGTGCCGCCCTCTATTCCTCATCCGTATGCGGCGGTCTACATCAGCGCGGTGTTCGAACTGCTGGGGGCGATCGGCATCCTGCTCAGACCGACCCGCCAGCTCGCCGGGTACGGGCTGGCGCTCCTCACCCTGTGCGTCACGCCGGCCAACGTCTACATGTGGCAGCACCCGGCGCTGTTTCCGACCTTTGCGCCGAGCCTGCTTCTGCTGCGGCTGGTCGTTCAGGTTCTGCTGCTGTGGTGCATCCTCTGGAGCACGCGCCCGACGCAAGAGCGTGCTTGAGTACGTCGATGAGAAGGCGGAAAACACGCACATGCGAGCTTTCCGCCTGAGGTCCGTTCCGTTGAAACGGTAGCGCGCGAAAGCGCATCGGCGGAAGAGATCGCGGCGCATCGCGCGAGACGGCATGCATTCGGATGCCGGGATGACATCCGGGCTCGCGCGGGAAATCCACGCGGCCCGGATTCTCCGAACCGGCGAGCGCGACGCCTCGCGCATCGGCCGCTTCGAATGGCCACGCGCGTGCCGATGCGTGTCGCGCACGGCCACCGCCCGTCTATTCGCTCCCATGCACCCGGGCGCGCGCGCCGTCCGATCGCTTCGGAAACAGGATGCCCTCGTCGACCCGGCTCCCCGGTCCGACACCCTCGCCCCACGGCACCGCCCAGCCGGGGGCGCCGGAAACGCCGAGCAGCGTCTGCAACGCGTGCATCTTGCCCGGCATGATCGGAAACAGCAGATTGGACACGCTGTAAAGCGCCTCGATCAGCGTGTAAAGGACCGTGTCCAGCCGGCCAGCCGAGCCGGGGTCCTTCGCCAGAACCCACGGTGCGCTGCTCGCGACATAACCGTTGAGCAGCGTCACGAATTCCATCACCTGCTCCGCCGCCCGGCCGATCTTCATCTCGTCGACGAGCGCGAGGACGACGGCAGGCAGCGCCGCCGATCGCGCGACGATTGCCCTCTCGCTCTCGCCATGCGCTTGCGGCGCGGGTACGCGCCCACCGCGATACTTCACCACCATCGACAACGTGCGCGAAGCGAGGTTGCCGAGATCGTCGGCCAGATCGCGATTCAGGCGCTGCTCGATGACGGCATCGCTGATGATCCCGTCGAAGCCGAAACTCACCTCCCGGATGAGGGTATAGCGCAACGCGTCGATGCCGTACGTATCGGCCGCCGTCAGCGGATCGACGCCGTTGCCGAGCGACTTGCTCATCTTCCGCCCGTCGGCGCCCAGCAGATGCCCGGAAACGTGGAGACGCCGGTATGGCGCGATGCCCAGCGCACGGGTCATGCTCAGCCAGAACAGCGTATGCGTGCGCAGGATGTCCTTGCCGATGATATGGCGCACCGACGGCCAGAACGCCGGGAAAGCCGGCTCGTCCGGATACCCCAGCGGCGAGACATAGCTCAGCAGCGCATCGAACCAGACGTAGGTCACATGCCCGGGATCCCACGGGATCGGAATGCCCCACGCGAGCCGATCCGCCGGCCGTGAGATGCTCAGGTCGCCGATCGGCGCCTCGAGCAGCTTCAGTATTTCGTTGCGGTACTGCGCGGGCTGTATCAGGTCCGGCGTGTCCAGCAGCAACCGGCGGATCCAGTCGCGATGCGCTTCCATCCGGAAAAAATAATTGGGCTCCCGGCGCGGCACCGGCGGCTCCTTGTCCTCCGGCAGCTTGCCGTCCACGAGTTCCTTTTCCGTGACGAAGCGCTCCTGGCCGACCGAGTAGAGCCCTTCGTAATCGGCCAGATAGATCTCCCCGGCATCGAACAACCGCGTCAGGCATTCCGCGACGACGCGCGCGTGTTCGGGCGCGGTTGTGCGAACGAAGCGATCCGGCTCGACGGACAGACGCCGCCAGGTGTCCTGAAACGCCTGCGCGTGCCGCTCGGCAAACGCCCGGGGATCCTCGCCGGCCTGCATCGCGGCCTTGGCGATCTTCTCGCCGTGCTCGTCCGCGCCCGTCAGCAGCAGCACGCGATGGCCCGCCGCCCGCAGGTATCGGGCCATCACGTCGGCATGGATGCTGGCGTACGCATGGCCCAGATGCGGACGGTCGTTCACGTAGTAAATGGGGGTGGTGATGTATCGATGCGTCATTGCGGCTCCGGAAAAGAAAAAGGGACGCCCGCGGCGTCCCTTTCTAGAAGCAAAAAAGCCCTCAGCGCCCGGGGGAAGATCCTTCCAGGAACAGGCACATCGAATGAACGGGCGCGTTGGCGGCTTGAATTTTCATCGGCTTGCAGGTGGCGGCGAATCGGTGGAGTCGGCTGAAGTGCCTTGAATCCTGCCAGCATCTCCGGCACGTGTCCAGCGCGGGGACAGAACGGCTGCCGGGGCTCCGCTGCCGGGCCGCCCCGCGCCTGGTCCGTCGGGCAAGACCGCGCAGGCGGCGCACGGCGCGCGCCGCAATGTCGATTTCAGCCGTTCCGATTCGTCGTAGCATCAGAGCCGCCGAGCATTCCGGCATCGACCACGGTGTCGCGCGGCTTCAACCTTTCGTTCCAGGAGCATGACGATGCGCGTAATGGTGATGGTGAAAGCGACAAGCCAGTCGGAAGCCGGCGAGATGCCCGGCGCGGAATTGCTCGCCGCCATGGGCAAATTCAACGAAGCGCTCGCCAAGGCAGGCGTGCTGCTCGCGGGAGAAGGCTTGCGCCCGAGCGCCGCAGGCAAGCGGGTGCGATTCTCGGGCAGCGGGCGGACCGTGACCGACGGGCCGTTCGCGGAAGTCAAGGAACTCGTCGCCGGGTTCTGGCTGTGGCAGGTCGCGTCGATGGAAGAGGCCGTCGAATGGGTCAAACGCTGCCCCAACCCGATGGAGAGCGACTCCGATATCGAAATTCGGCCCCTGTACGAGGTCGCCGATTTCGGCGCCGCACTCACGCCCGAACTGCAGGCTCAGGAAGCGCGCCTGCGCGCCGAAGCCGAACGCGCGGCGAACCGGCCGCGCTGACGTCGACGGCAAGCACGGGGCATCGGCGCGGGGCGTCCCGTTCGAGCCGTCGCGCCTGCGGGCGCGGGCTCGACCCGGGCGCCCCGTTTCGCGCCCTCCGCCCGGGGCCCGGCGCGACGCTCGTGCCGCCCCCGCTCGGGCGCCGCGGGCGGGTCGCGCACGCGGCGATCCGGTCGCGAGGACATTTCACGCCGCGACGATCTCGACACGGCGACGGGCGCGCCAGGCAGCAACCGTTGACTCGGCCCCTGGGGCCGCCCTCATGCTGGTTCCCGTGTATCAACGATCAAGAGGTGAGCGATGACGATTCCCGCCCCCGGCCTGAACGCGTCAGAAGCGGCAAAACGGCTCGGCGTGTCGATCAAGGCCCTGAGGCTGTACGAGCAGCACGGGCTGGTCGTGCCGGGCCGAACCGCCGCGGGATACCGGGCGTACGGCCCCGGCCACATGGTTCGCGCGGCCGAGGTCGCGGCGCTGGCGGCCCACGAAGCGGTGCTGGACGACGCGATTCGCGGGACCGTCGGGAAACTGGACAAGGTGCGAAGCCTCCGTGCCGATCTCGCCCGAGGCCGGATGCCCGCCGGCGGAGAACTGGCGGACCTGCTCGAGCGCACGTCCGGAAACGGTGTCGCGTTCGCGCTGCCCTGGCCCTGGGGCGGAGAGTGGTTCGCGTTGCATGACATCCGCCCGCTGAACTTCATCATCGGCTCGCTGGGCAGCGGCAAGACGCGGCTGGCCCTGCGGCTGGCCGAGGCATTGCCCGGTGCGGCCTTCCTGGGCCTGGAACGGCTGGAAGGCGGCGGCGCGGCGGCGAAAGCGCGGCTGCGATCCGATGCGACGCTGCGATCGCGCGTCGACCGGGCGTTGCAACGGCTCGTCGACGTTGGCGCGAGCGCATCCGATGCGCTGATCGCCCTGCTCGCGGGGCTGGAAGCGGAAGGCCCGGCGGGCCTCGTCGTGGACATGATCGAGCAGAATCTCGACCGGCCCACCCAGCAGGCGCTGATCGCCTCGCTTCGCCGGTGCGCGACGGCCGGAGATCGCCCCGTCTTCCTGATGACGCGCTCGTCGGCCATCCTCGACCTGAGGGCAGTCGGCCCCGATGAGGCCATCATCCTGTGTCCGGCCAATCACAGTCCGCCCATGCGCGTCGCCCCTTATCCAGGCACGCCGGGTTACGAGGCGGTCGCGACGTGCCTGGCATCGCCCGAGGTGCGGGCGCGCATCGCCCGCCGCCCCGAGCCGGCATGATCGCCGGCGCGAACCGAACACCGGCTGCGCCGCGAGCGGTCGGTCGCACAACGCACGCGGCCGCGGCAACCCTCCCCGGTCATGACATCGCCGTGGAAACCCACGATGCGATCGATCGCCGACGGCCGAATACCGATCGTGCGACCGTGCCCGCACCGTCGCCGTCCGCGGCCCATGAACAGGAACCACGCCATGTCCGCCTTCCCCGCCGACGACGATCTGCGTACCGTCGAGCAGGCCGAGCATACGCTCGCCGCCGCCCATCTGAACCTCGATCGCGGGCTCGACGTGATCGACCGGCTGCGCCACCCCGACTACGTCATCGTTCAGCCCGGCGGCGCCGTCGAAACGAAAGCCGACACGCTCGCGTCCTACCGGGGCGGCACGCGTCACTGGAACCGTGCGGCCGTCGATCAGCTCGAGGTTCGTTCATATGGCCATACCATCGTCGCGATCGGCCGCTGGCGCGCTTCGGGACGCAACGGCGCGGAGCGATTCGATTATCAGGCGCGCTTCCTGTCGATCTGGGCCAGACACGAAGGCCGATGGCAAAACATCGCGTATCAGTCGACCGAAATCGTAACGTGAGGGAGACGTCGAGAGAGGCGTTCAGCGCTCCGCTGTTCGCCGGGATGCCGCCGTCTTTCGCCAACCCGGGTTCACCTCGAGCCCGCGAGATGGCGAACCGGACGCGCTTTGCCGTCGAACCACTGTTTCAGCGAGACGTCGTCCCATGCCTGCGCCAGATTCTCCGCCTGGCTCAGGTGTTCGGCACCCTCCGCGTGGCGCGACAGGCCGTACAGCGCCTGGGCGGATTCGAGCAGCAGGAACGCGCGGTCGACGTCCTCGCTGCCGCTGGACTCGATCAGTTGCCGACCGCGTTCAGCCGCGTCGAGGGCCTTCGCGTGGTCTCCCACGCGATTGAACACGAGCGCACAGAGATAATCGGCCCGCTCCCGGTTGACCCAGGTTCCCGCCCGCTGCCAGCGCTTGCGCGCGACGGCGGCGCCCTCGACCATCGCACCCCGGACCTCCGCCAGACCGACGATCTCGTCGTCCTGTTCGATCAGCGCGGATACGACGTTGTTGAGACTGGCGCCGGCCAGCGCATCGGCCGCGCTCGCGTCGTCCCATCGTTCGATGCTGTCGATCACCGTCCGCAAACCGGCCGCAACGGCCGGCGCACTCGCTCGCGTCAGCATGAAGCTCAAGGCTGCCGCCCGCACGGCGACCGCCGCTTGCTCGGCCCGCATACCCTGCTGCGCCATGCGGCGCTCCCACGCCAGCCCCGCGAGAAGATCGCCCGCGAGATGCGCGCAGACCGCCGCGTTGAGCAAGACCGGCATCGCCGGCGATGCGTGGCCGGAAGTTGCCTTGGCGATCAGTTCGCAAGCCTCCGGCCAGCGATTGCACCGCTCGCCGATCACGTGAGCGACCAGCCACGAGAAACGGCCGAGTTGATCGGCCGGCAACGCCTTTTCCGCCAACGTCCGAAGCTCATCGGCGGCTGCGTCCGGTTCGTCGTCGTGGGTCCGTATGAGCCGGCCGAGGTCGTCCGCAATCGTCATGGCTGGGGTTCCTGTCTGCGTGGGGCGAACGGATCGTGGTGAAACGCTAGGTACTCGCCACCAGCAATTCCTCCGCATTGCTGGGCGGCCGCAGGCCGTCGGCCCTGTGCGCGAAATACCGCCGGGTGAGATCCTCCGCCGAAACGTGCCGCGCAGCGCCGAAGCCCGCTTCGCGCGCGAGCGCCAGGATCTCCGGCGGCGTGAAGAAGCTGAGAAAAGGCGTGCCGCTGGCTCTTGCGCCCTTCTCCGCCATCTCGAGCCCGGGGCGCACCTCGGGATCCGCCAGTTCCAGCGGAAGCAGAAACGTCATCGCGAGCGTCGACCCCGGCGCCAGCGTTGCGACCTCGCGCAGCTTGGCCGCGTTCGCCTCTCTCGTCAGGTACATGCTGACGCCCGTCGACACCACGATCGCCGGCGTGCCGCCGTCGAAGCCCGCCTTCGCGAGCGCATCCCGCCAGCCCTCGCCCGCCTCGAAATCGACCGGCACGAAGCGCAGCCAGTCCGGCACGCCGTAACCCAGCTCGATCAGGCGCCGGCGCTTCCATGCCTGGGTGCCCGGCTGGTCGACCTCGAACACCTTGAGCCGGGAGGCAATCTCCGGCCGCCGCTGCGCGAAGCTGTCCAGGCCCGCGCCGAGGATCACGTATTGCGCCAGTCCGCGGCCGGCCTGCTCGGCGACGAGATCCTCGATGAAGCGGGCGCGCGCCACGATCGATGCGCGAAAGGGCCGCGTGAACTGCGGATCCATGTCCCCGCGGCTGCGCCAGTCCGGACCCGGGGCCAACAGCTTGAGACCGACGTCGTCTTCCAGCACATGCGGCGGCGCATCCGCCTCGACGTGCAGCGCGCGCCACAGGGCCACGCGCGCCGCCGTGCTGTCCGGTGCCGCGTCTTGCTTGTCGCTCATGGGTGTCTCCGGTTCGCGCGTCTTTGCCCCAGGCCGCTCGCAGGCACGGCACCCCGCCGGCAAAAAAACGATGTGTCCAGTTCGTGACGATGGACGAAGCGCGCTTCGCACGGAATCGGCATGCGCGCGCGGTGAGCAGCAAGAATACACCGGCTCGAATGCGTCGACACATGGGATGTCGGATCGGGTAGAGACACATTCAGGCGGCCTTCGCGCAGGGGGGGCCGGAGATCTCGATCGGTCGGCGCGCGGTGACCGCCGCCCCTTCAGCCGCGCTGCCGCTACCGGGCATCGGCCTGCCGGAGGGATCCGACACGTGAGCCCATCGTCCCGAATCGCTTCGATACGGACCGACGTCCGCGAATCCCTCGGCACAGCAAACGGACTCGCGGACGCCGCGCCCTCGGCGGCGCCCGTTCAGGCGAACGCACTCGAGGACATCCGCTCAGGCACCGTCCCCGGCCTGCGGAAACGGTTGGCCGACATCGATGCGGTTTCCGTCGGGATCCGCCATCACGAAGCATCCGAGACCGAAGTCCGCGTCCCGGACCGACTTGATGATGCGAACGCCGCTCGCCATGCTGCGTTGGTGCAGCGCGGCGGCATCGTCGACCATCAGCTGAGCGACGTGATGGGTCGATGCGCGGTGGCGTTTGTCGTACGACAGATGCACTTCGGCTTCATCTTTTCTCAGAATGACGAAGCCGACGGGATTGCCGTTCTCGACGACCTTGCGGAATCCCGGCACCCCGCAATAAAACCCGAGGCTCCGGTCGAGATCCTGAACGGCGATGCACGGCGCGATTCTTCCGAACGCGACGCGACGCGGTGCAGACAACGTGGTTTCCATCTTGACGCTGCAACGATTGAGCCAGAGGCAAGCTGCAAGGCGATGCTTGACAGGATGCACGGTCTCGTCAGGCGGCGCGGTGTCCGCGTGGTCGATGCGCGCGCCGTGGGCGCGCCGTGCCGCGGAGATTATCAGATGCGGGGATCCGCGTGAACGCCCCGTCGCGGCCGCGTTGCACCGGACAGCTCCGGCACCGCGCCCTCGGGATCGACGCGAGGCGAACAGCCTCGTGCCGCGGGCGTCCGTTCAACGCAGCACCGGATATCCCAGCGCCGCGGCTTCGTCGGCGAAGCGTCCGATAGCCGCGTAGTCGTCCGGCGCAAGCGTCTCGAAGCCGAGCAGCCGAAGCGTGCGGGCCCGTCCGGAATCGGCGGCGAGCGCGACATCGAGCGCGTGGCGCAGCGCGGCGGCCGAGGTATCGCCGAGCGCACCCGACGCGATCAGCGGCAATCCCGGCGCGCGCGCCGTTGCCCCGATCACTCGGATGTCGCGCAGCAGATCCGGCAGCCCGTCGCGCACATAGGCGAGCGTCACGCAATCGACCGCCGCGCAATCCGCCTGCCCCGCCGCCAGCGCGCTCAGCACGTTCAAATGCGAGCCGAACGCCGTCGCCGACGCGAAGAAGCGGCCGTTGAGCGCATGCGGGGCGACGGCGTGCCGGAATGCATTCATGCCGCTGTGCGAATCGTCGCCGTTGTATCCGGCGCGCAGGCCGCGGCACGCGGCGAGCGTCGTCGCACCCGCCGCGTGCGCGCGCGCCGATACGACGATCGTGCTGGAATACGCCGCTCCTTCGCAGCCCTGCACATCGAACACCGGGGTCGCGATCAGCCGTGCGACGTCGCCGATCCCCAGCATCCGGTACGGATAGCCGCAGGTTTGCGACAGCAGCAGGTCGCCGCGACGCCATAGCGGCAGCAGGTCGCCGAACGGCTCGTCGAGCACCGTGACGTCGCCGGGACCGCCCGCGCGCGCGAACGAATCCAGCACGTCGGCCAGCAGCGCGCGCCACAGCGCGGCGTGCCGCGGCGTCACGTTGTACATCGGCAGTCCGGCCACCCAGCCGCTCATGCGTCGCGCCTCCCGCCGTCAGAACACGTGGCGCACGCCGACGCGACCGACCGCCTGCTTCTGGTCCGACGACGGATTGAAGCCGGCGATCTGCGCGACCGGCGCATCGCCCGCCGCCTTCTGATACGCGCCCATCGCATAGACGCTGGTGCGCTTCGACAGCGCGTACTCGACGCTCAGGTTGAACTGGCTGTATTTCGGCGCGGCGTCGGTCGCGTGATCCCGGCCCGTCGTGTACGTATAGCCCGCCGACAGCGTCCACGCCGGGCGCGGCGTGACGATGGTCGACAGTTCGTAGTTCTGGAACGTCGCGTCGTGCCCGGCGCTGCCCTGCTGGAAGATCGTGTTCGTGAAATCGACGAGCAGCTTGACGGCGGGCAGCACCTGATACGACGCGCCGACGCCGAACACTTTCTGCGCGCGCGCCGCATTCAGGTAATCGCCGTAGATCGCGTTCGTGAACCCCGGGTAGTTCTGGTAGCCCTGCGTCGATACGCCGGGGTTGTTGATGCGCAGATAGCCGATCCCCGCGCCGATCGGGCCGGCCGCATAGCTGGCCCCCGCGCTGAACACCGCGTTGTTCGAGAACTGGCCGGCGATACCGCCCAACGAATAGAGACCGCCGAACGTGAAGCCCGCGATCGTCGGGCTCCGGTACTTCACCGCGTTCGCGATCGGGAAACCGTTGTCGGTATTGTCCATGTCGTTCGGATGCGCGAAGTAGTAGCCGCCGATGTTGCCGTTCAGCGTGAACGGCTCGACGTAGTCGACGATCGAATCCCACTGGCGGCCGAGCGTCAGCGTGCCGAGCCGGGTGTCGCTCAGCCCGACGTAGGCATTGCGCGAGAACGCGAGGCCGCTGCCGAGCCGCCCCGAGTTGATGTCGAAGCCGCTTTCGAGGCGGAAGATCGCCGAGAGTCCGCCGCCGAGATCCTCGCTGCCGCGCACGCCCCAGCGGCTACCGGCCGTCACGCCCGACGCAAGCTGGGCAAGATGCGAACCTTGCACATTGCTGACGAAATCGAAGCCGTCCTCGACGATGCCGTACAGCGTGACGCTGCTTTGCGCGTGGGCGTTCAGGGCAGCGGCGAGCGGCAGCGAGAGCAGGATTTTCTTCATTGCGGAGAGCGAAGTATCGGGAGGGAAACGGGCGCCGCGTCGGGCGAATACGCGACTATAACGGCGGCGGCGCCGCTCGCCAACGAACGAATCGAGGATTGGATTTCCATTTTTCCAGGCCGGCGCGCGCCGTCGTGCCGGCCGCCGAAACGCGCGGACGCGATAAGCAAATGCCAATCCGTTGATTGGCCGGCCGGCGCGAATTCGCTAAAGTGCGCATTCCGTCACTTTCAACGCGGACAGCACCGCTATCGTCTGCACTGTCACGCATCCAGCAGGAGTTTGCGCTACCGATGAATATCCTCCGATCGCTCCGTCTGGCCGGCGTCGTCACGTTTGCCGTCGCCGCCTCGGCCGCGGCACATGCGGCACCCGCGATCACCGTCGCCTCCAAGATCGACACCGAAGGCAACCTGCTCGGCCAACTGATCGCGCAGGTGCTGAAGTCGCACGGCCTCGCGGTCACCGACCGGATCGGGCTCGGCACCACGCCGATCGTGCGCCGGGCGCTGACGACCGGCGAGGTCGACATCTATCCGGAATACACCGGCAACGCGGCATTCTTCTTCAACAAGGCGGACGATCCCGTATGGAAGAATGCGGCGCAGGGCTACGAGACGGCGAAGCGGCTCGACTACGCCGCGAACCGCCTGGTCTGGCTGACGCCCGCTCCCGCGAACAATACGTGGGGCGTGGCGGTACTCGGCGCCGTCGCGAAAGCGAACGGGCTCAAGCGCTTCAGCGATTTCGGCAAATGGGTGAGCGGCGGCGGCAAGGTGAAGCTCGCCGCGTCGGCGGAGTTCGTCAACAGTGCGTCGGCGCTGCCCTCGTTCGAGAAAACCTACGGCTTCCGGCTGCGGCAGGACCAGTTGCTGGCGCTGTCGGGCGGCGATACCGCCGCCACGATCAAGGCGGCCGCGAACCAGACCGACGGCGTGAATGCGGCGATGGTGTACGGCACCGACGGCGGCATCGCATCGGCCGGCCTCGTCGTGCTGGAGGACGACAAGAACGTGCAGCCAGTCTACGCGCCCGCGCCGGTCGTGCGGGAAGCCGTGCTGAAAGCGCATCCCGAGATCGCCGACTACCTGAAGCCGGTATTCGCCGGTCTCGATCTGAAGACGCTGCAGACGCTCAACAGCCGCATCCAGCTGAATGGCGAGCCGGCCGCGGCCGTCGCATCGAGCTACCTGAAAGCGAGGGGCTTCGTCCAATAATGTCGGACGCGGGCGGCCGCGCCGCCGCCCGCGTCCCGCCCGCGCCATGGCCGAATATTTCGACGTAGACCACGCGAACGCGATTCGCGCGCTCGATACCCGCTTTGCCGCACGGACCGAGTGGCCGACCTGGCTGCTGATCGCCGTCATCTACGGCGGCTGGCTCGCCGTGCTGCTGCTCGTGCGCGCCGAGCGCTTGCCGCTCATCGCCGCCACGCCGGCGCTGAGCGTGCTGTGCGCATGGCACCTGTCGCTCCAGCACGAACTGCTGCACGGCCATCCGACGCGCTCCGAGCGGATCAACAGGCTGCTCGGCTATCCGCCGCTCGCGATCTGGTATCCGTATGCGCTGTATCGCGATACGCATTTGGAACACCATCGGGACGAGGACCTGACGGTGCCGGGCGTCGACCCCGAAACCAACTACGTGCCGCGCGGCAGCTGGGCGTCGCTGCCTCGCTGGCGGCGGGCGCTGTGGATCGCGCGCAAGACCTTCGTCGGGCGGATGGTGATCGGGCCGCCGGCGAGCGTTGCCGCGATGTTCGCGCACGCCGCTTCGCGCTTCGCGCGGGGCGATCTGCGAGCGTTGCCGATGTGGGCCGCGCACGGCATCTGCATCGTCGCGCTGCTGGCCTGGCTGCAGCGCTGGATCGGGATACCGTGGTGGTATTACCTGCTCGCGGTGACGTGGCCCGCCCTGTCGCTTTCGACCATCCGCTCGCTGTACGAGCATCGCGCGGTCCTCCATCCGAAAGCGCGTATCGCGATCAACGAAGCGGGGTTCGCGATGCGCCTGCTGTATCTGAACAACAACTACCATCTCGTGCATCACGATCTGCCGCGGCTGCCCTGGTTCTACCTCCCGCTCGCCTACCGGATGCGGCGCGACGCGTATGCGCAGAAGTGCGGAGGGTTCGTGATTCGCGGCGGCTATGGGGCGTTGCTGCGACGCCATGCGTGGCGGCCGACCGATGCCCCCGAACATCCGTTCCGGCATGCGACGGTGGCCGTGTCGGCGGGCGGTGGGCGGGTGGCGGTGGTCGATGGGTGTGTGCAGGTGAGTACGTGAGGTTGCATAGAACGAACATGAAGCCGGGCGAGCGCAACGTCTCATTGGCGTCATGATATGCCTCGAACACGAAATTAATGACAGGCCCGTCGGCAAATTTTCATCGCACTTCTTCGTTCGAAACCGACGCTACGCTCGGCACCGTTCGTGCGCTGAACCATGCTGTCGGCATCGTCCGTATGCCGCACGCTGTGCGACACCCAACCTCGGCTGCCCCCGTCTGGTCTCTACGCCTTCCTCGACACCATTCTCCCGAACGCTCCGAGGATTTCCCGAACAACAACGACCCTCTCGTGTATCACCATCGGCCGCGGCTGCAGGGGTTGTACTTCCCGTTCGACAAGCACCCGCTCAACCAGAATGGTCGATTATTCTCACGAGAATAACGACCCGCACAGCCGCCCGGATTAACTTCCGGATTGTCTCGCTCAATCGAAACGATGCCCGGCAAATACGGGAAACGATCCATCCAAAGCCTGCAACGGCCATCGCAAGACCGCCATCAAGACCCTCTAAACAAATTGATTTCCCTTCCGGACTTTTAGTGGGATCATCCGCCGGGAAGATCGTCGGATGGCATCGAGCAACGGCCGCATTCGAAGCCGCATTTCGAAAAACGAAATGCCGGTATTTCACGTGGCCGAAAATGAGAACACATTGCCCATCCGCCATCCCCCATGCAGAAAAATAAGAGAGGGAATCATGAGCGCTTCGATGATGAACGTCCTTGTCGGCGCGTTGCTGGGATGCGCGCTTTCGGCATGCGGCGGCGACAATCCGGCGGATGTAGCGTCCGCCGCCTCCATGAAGCCGATCGAGCGGATCTCCGATGCGGCTCTGCCGGCCTTGACCCCCGGGAATCCCCCCGGTTTCAATTTCAACCTTGCGCCCTTCACGCTGCAGTTGCCCACCGGTGCGTCGGGCAGCGTCGACACCGTGGACGGAGATAGCCTCAAGGCCGGCTACACGAATCGGGACTACTTCTATACTGACCAATCGGATGGCGCGATGGTCATGATGGATCCCGAACGTGGGTGGACTACCTCGGGATCTCAACATCCGCGAACGGAGCTGCGTGAAAACGCGACATGGCCGACGAACGGAACGAACACGCTCAGCGCGACCGTCTCCGTGGTCCAGGTACCCGACCACACCACCATCGGACAGATTTTCCAGGGCGCCGGTCCAAGCAAACCACTGTGCGAGCTGCAAGTGACGTCGGGAGGGATTGCGCAGCTTCTGCTCGAGGAAACGAACCAGGGTGGGAAATCGAAAACCTATCGGCTGGCGAACGTTCCGCCGGGAAAACCGTTCAGCTACGACCTGAGTCTGAGCGGAACGACGATAGGCGTGAAGATCAACGGCGCCAGTCGATCCTTTACGATGGATCCCAGCTTCGACGGAGAAACGTTCTACTTCAAGGCCGGCAATTACGATCAGACCGCCACCTCGGGCCCGCCGCTGACGGTTCCGGGCACCGTCGTGAAATTCTATGCGCTTGCCTTGACCCATCGCTAGACGAACGCCTTCACCCCGGCAGCGCCTCCGGACCGCAAGCGGATCCACTTGCCCCGGAATGCTGCCCGCACCACCCGCCGTGCATTGATATTGGCGTCCCCCGGCATCGACATCATGGCGCGCAAGGATCGCGTGCGGCCATGCTGTCCACTTTGAAAATCGCGAATCGCTTCGATCGCGAGGCGGCACCGTTTGTCGTTTGTCCAAAGAAGACACTCACCATGGAGCGTTCAAGATGAAAAAAACGTCGATTCAAACGCTGAAAGTCATTTCCCTTTCCATCGCCTTTTCCGGAATGCTCGCGTCGTCCTGGGGCGTCCGCGCGCAGCCCGCCGTGCCGGGCAATGCGGGGCAACCGGCACAGGCGGAGACCTGCGACACGCCTTGGTCGGGCAACAGCATCTATCAGTCCGGCAACGTCGTCAGCGACAAGGGGACGAACTACACGGCCGCGTACCGGACCCAGGGCAATGCCCCGTCGTCCAATAGCGGTCTCGACGGCAGCGGCCAGCCGTGGGTTGCGGGCGCGGCTTGTGCCGCGCTCGGAATCGATGCCCGGCAGCTCGACCACGATGCCAATTTCTCGCCGGCCACGCTTCAGTTTCTGAAGTCGAAGACCGGGCTCGACGGCGAGCAATGGGACAACATCATGAAGCTGATCAACAAGCCGGAGCAGGACTCGCTCGACTGGACGAAGTACTACGGCTATTGCGAGAAACTGACCGACGATCGCGGCTACACCATCGGTATTTTCGGCGCGACGACGGGCGGCCCGAACGATACGGGCCCCGACGCGCCGGCCCTGTTCAAGGAGTACGACGCCGTCAGCGGTGCGGCGAACCCGAGCATTCAGGGCGGCCTGACGCGAATCGGTGCGCACGGCAGCATGTCGGGATCCATCCTGAAGATCACCGACAGCGGCAAGGTGTTCTGCGGGAAGATCGAGAAATTGCAAAGCGATGCGAACTGGCGCGAGGCCATGTGGCGCACGTTCTACAACGTCTACATCGGATACAGCGTGGAGCAGGCCCGGCAGCGCGGCTTCGGCTCGGCGCTGACCATCGGCTCCTTCGCCGACACCGCCCTCAATCAAGGCGCGACGGGCGACAGGAACTCGCTGCAGGGGTTGCTGGCCCGTTCGGGCAACAGCGTGGACGAGAAGACGTTCATGACGAAGTTCTACGCCGAGCGCACGAAGGTGGTCGACACGAACGACTACAATCAGCCGCCGAACGGCACCCATCGCGTGCAAGAGTGGAGCACGCTGATGCAGGAGGGCAAGACGAGCCTCAAGAATGTCGATGCCGCGATCGTCAGGGTGACGAACTGGCAGATGCATTGACGTGCGGCGGCGCGGCCGCGCGCAGCGCAAAAAAAACCGCGCCGGCTCGGTCGCCGATGCGGGTTTCGGGATGTTTTGACGCCGCCTGAAGACAGCAAATGGTGCCGGGGACCGGAAAACGACTCCCCAGTAACTGCAAGGGTTATAGCGCGTCGTGCGTAATGAATGCGTAGCACTTGGAAAATTTCTGGCCGGAATCGAATCGGAAGAAATGCGGCGCGCGCGGATCATATGATCGCGCGCGGGTTCGGCTATTTTCCGCTCGGTTTCCCGCCGCAGTTCTTTGCCCCGGCCGTGTTGTGCGCGAGGATCTGGCGCGCGGTGTCGTCGCTCAGCACATCGGTCTTGCTGACGTAGATCGGACGCGCCCAGTCGCACGCCGTGTCGACGATCCGCGTCTTCGTGACGATCTGCGGCTCGCACGGCGCCGCGGCCGGCTTAGTCGCGCTGCCAGTCGTTGCGCAACTGTTGTTCAGCACCGCCAGCAGGCAGAGCACCAACGTTCGTATCTGCATCGTTTCTCTCCTTTGCGGCGGCCGCGCCGGCATTCGCCTGGGCTTCCGCATTCGCGGACTGTGCGACCTGCTCGCGCGCCTGCGCGGCAGCAGCCTGCGCTTGCGCGGTCTGCTGTCCGGCCTGTGCGACACTCGTCGCGGCGCTCTTCGTCTTGATCCAGCCGAACAGCATGCCGCCTGCCACGCCGAGCGCGCCGACGAGAACCGGCCAGAACTTGCCGAGCAGGGTGATGAGGATCGTTGTCATGCTTCGCTCCAGTGGCCGGTAAGGAATAGATCGCGCTCGGCCGCGCGCCGGCGCACGAGGCCGGGCAGTACGACGCCGCCGCCCTTGTTCCAGACGGGGAACTGGTCGGCTGCGCCGGTCATGTCACCAATGTTCAGGTGCCGAAGCAGTGTCGACGGCTGGCCGCTGGCGAACGTGATGATGCCGTCGCGGCCCGGATCGCCGGCGCACCGCGCGCGGCCGGGCCCTACGTTGTTCACGATGCTGGAGAGCGCGGCCGCAGCGCGCAGGTTCACGTCGTGGCGCGCGTCGGCCGTCGCCTGCGTCCAGACGGTTCCCTCGCGTACGTCCGACCCTGTCGATCCCCACCCGCACGTCCACGGCGCGCCGCTCAGCGCGCGCAGCACCGGATCGCTCGGGATCGGTCCGCCGCCGAGCACCCTGTACCAGAGGCCACGCGCTTGCAGCGCCTTCCCGAGCGGCGACGCCGAATCGGGATAGGCGGTCAGGTAGCAGTTCTCGAAATGCTGCGACAGCGCGCGGCAGAGCGCGAGCCAAGCGTCATCGGCCGTATCGGGTGGAGCGTTTTGCGGTACAGCCGGCACGATTTCCGTTCCACCAGTCGCGCAACCCGTGTCAGACGCGACCGGCAGTGATGCACCGGAAACCGCAATGTTTATTTGCATCGACTCGATCGAGGGTGCCGGCACATCAACGACCGGAGCCGGATTCACGCCGAACAGCCGAGCGATCGAGCGATCGAGCGGAAGAGATCACTGAGCGCCATCGCCGTTTCCCTGCGCGGCGGCCGCGTCCGACGGCACCACGCGCCGCACCGCGGTGTAGCGCACGACGAGGATCAACGCGAACGCGACGAATGCCGCATACCGCTGCACGCCCTGCGGAAGCAGTTCCTTCAGGTCGGCTGGCATAGAGTTCCACGCCTCAACGATCGCCGGACCGGCGGCCGTTACGACCGCGAGCGCGCCGCTCACGATGACGGTGCAGCGTGCGCCAGTTGTCGGCCATCGTGATTTTCCATTTCATCATCGCGTCCACCGTTTCGTGTCGGGCCGGTTGCCGGCTGCGCCGAGAACGAGCTGCGAGACCATGCCCTTGATGTCCTTCAGGTCGTCGCGCATCGCTTGGTTGCTCTGTTCGAGAACCGTGACGCAGTTCGAGAGTCCGGAATACAGTCCGATGCACCAGGCTGAAACCCCTACCAGAGCGGCCAAAATAGACACCAACCCCGCGACCGTGCTAACAATCGTTTTGGCGCTTACAAGCCAAGAACCGGGGTTATTTTGCTGGTTATTTTGATCGTTCATTTAACGGAGGCCGTTAATTAAAAATCAGACCAGACAATTATCGGTCAAATGTTTATGTTTATTTATCGATTAAAAGGCCGATATGTCGTAGTGCGTGCCCCCCCGGATAGGGAGCCTATCCCCGGCAGCGCCCGGTGCCTGCCCCTATGCGGCTGGGCAGCGCATATAATGCCGGCTTCTCACGAGGATCCTGCATGGAACTGACGACCCTGTCCCTTAGCCTGCCGATCGGCGCAATCCTTGTGATCACTATGCTGTGCGCGACACTCATCTCGACGCGCTCGACGTTCTATCGGGAGTTTTTGGCAGTCGAAGCATCGAGATCAAGACATCACGCCATTGACGGGTTGCGCGGGTTCCTTGCCCTAGCTGTCTCGTTTTCTCACCTTGTGGTGAATCACCAGTTCTATGCAACTGGAAAGTGGCAAGCTACACCATCATCTTTGGCGACATTCCTCGGATCGGGTGGCGTTGCATTTTTCTTTATGATTACCGCATTTCTGTTCTGGAACAGGATTGCTTATAACAATACTGCATTCGATGCCATAAAATTTCTTCGATCACGCGTGCGCAGATTAGTCCCAATGTATTTGGTCGCAAGCTCGCTTGTCGTAGTTACCGTTATAGCGCTCACACATTTTAAGCTGAATGTCGAGCCAATAGTTTTAGCAAAACAAATTTCATCATGGATTCTATTCACCGCCCCCGGAAATCCCGACATCAATGACTTTGATCGCACGTATATTGTAAACGGTGTTTTTTGGACTCTGGTATATGAATGGAAGTTCTATATCTCACTCCCATTGCTTGCAGTGTTCATGCGAAGCAAATTTCGGTTACTTGCCGCGTTGATAATATGCGCCTGTATCTTTCTATACGCATATCCTCCGGTCGAATGGCTATTTGTCGCTGGCGCGGCGGCTTCCGCGATGGTGCGTATCAGATTTATTCGATCAATTGCTTCCCAAGCGTGGTTCGCGATACCGATGATCGCAACGGTTGTCGTTGCGATTCGAGTCACGCCTCAACCCTACACGGTGACCGGCGCCGCGATCCTTTTTGTGCCGTTCCTTGCTATAGCATCTGGCAATACCATATTCGGATTGCTTACGCTTCGCGCGGCCAGATTTGTTGGATCAATCAGCTATAGTTTCTATCTACTCCATAGCTGGGTACTGTATCTCGTCTATCGCGCTGTTGGACATTTCACTGATGTCGCAGCACTCAGCGCAATAGAATATTGGATCGTAGGGCTTATCGTAATCCTTGCTTCAGTCTCACTATCGAGCATAACATTCCGCGTCGTGGAGATTAGATTTATGTCGCCCTCGACTCAGAAAAACATGTCTTTGTCGATGGCGGCCGAACAGAAAAATCATGCACTAACGGGAACCGGCAAATAGGGCTGAACTTGGGCGGACTGCTTATTATAGAAAGCATCCCACCGAGAATCGGTCGCATCCACCTCGCCTTGATTTGGATGCTCAGCCGGATCCTGCGGACAGCAAAAATAAGAGACGATTTCCGAATCGGTTGAATCCGAGAATTGTACGTAGATCATGGTGTCAGAACTCGTAGCCGGTCAGGTAGATGAGGAATGTAGGCGTTCCAGTGGGGGCCGTCGCGACGTAGTAGATGGTCTGCGTTGTCATGATGGGCGCACGCTCGTATGAGGTTCCCTGGCTGATCGCCGTGCCGCTAAGCCCCTTCTGTCCGATGCCGGACAATCCCGAAACGATCAACTGAAGTGACGACGTTGTCGACGACGATGCAGTCAGGATGCCAGAAACGGTCCGTGCATTTCTCGGCACCGCACCACTGATCGACAGCGCGGTCAGCGTCGATTGCTGGGTGCTGCTATTCAGCACCAAGTTCGCGCCGGTCGAAACCAATCGATCATTTTGAGATCCGGTCACGAATTGCCCACTCGAATTCGTACCCCAAACACTCACAAGCGCGCTGGCTGAATAGCCAGACGGTGCGTTGGAACCACCGTATACATTCGGCGCGACAGCACTGGTTGCATTCGACCCGATCAGCGTACGCGCCCCCGTCGTCGGGTTGAAGAAGGCATACAGCGCGACGAAACCAGACGCTGGTGCGCTACCGACACCATGCCGCCAGGGCCAGTCGCCGCAAGGTTGATCGTCTGATTAAACGCACCGAGCACATACTTCTGTGCTCCCAAGGCGGTTCCGATGACAATTTCGTCCGCCGTCAATGTCGCGGTCGCGCTCGCAACCGCCAAACTCATTGCAAGGTTTCGCGATTGTCCACCGCGCCACTCATGAACGCGGCGACCCAGCCGCCGCCCGTATCTGGGTTCGTCGCATTGTTGTCAGTCTGGTTGAGCCACAGGCCGCTTTGATCCGATCGCAGCAGCAGCGCACCGCGCGGATAGCCGCCGACGTTCGCGTCATTGGCAAAGGTCGAGTTGTAGCCGTACGCACTGCGTTGTCCGGCGGGATACCGAGATCGCTGAACGGGTTCGCGTCGGCCCACTTCCATTCCTTTCGCGCAATCGTGTAGACGTTCCGGTAGAGGTTGATCTCGCGCAGCACAGAGCCGTTCGTGATGCCACGCACCTTCGTGCCGTCTGGCGCGACATAGCCGGCCAGTCGCCGGTCTCTCCACTCGGCCCACATCGGCGTGTCAGCCTGAGACAGCGGCCGCTCGGCATATTCGGGGAACTGCTTGATAAATGAGGCGATGCGGTTCTGTTCCCACTTCGTGCCGCCCTTCTTCGTCGACACGCGCGTCGAGTATTCGTTGAGCGCCTCGCCCAGTGTGTGACGGTCGGCGACCGGCATGTCACGCGGGCGCTTCAGTTCGGCCTCGCGCGCAGCGCCCCAAGCGTTTGCCTCGCGGCGTGTCCGCAGCACCTTCGAATCGCGGACGCCGCCGACGTAGACCTGCAAGCGGAAGCCGTCTTTGTGTGGGGTGGTCGATGCCATTGTGGGGAGAGTCGCGCGTTGCGGATGGGGAATCCACTCTACAACCCTCCCCATAATGCGGGGAAAACAACCTGTACGGATCAACAGTATCGATCGGCTAACCCGTTGTTTCTACAGGATTCAACTGATCGAGAATGTTTGTGTTGATGCGTAGTGGTGCCGGGGACCGGACTTGAACCGGCAAGCCTGTTAAGGCGGCGGATTTTCATCACACTGATTCTTTCGAAACCGGCGCCGCTCACGGCACCGTTCGTGCGCTGGACTATGCCTTCGCCATCGTCCGCATGCAGCACGCTGTGCTCCACGCCCGACCTTAGGCGCCCCCCGTCTAGTCTCTACACCTTCCTCGACACCGCTCTTCCGAACGTTCCGAGGCTTGGCTCGGCGTTGCCTCGGCGCATCGCGCACCAGGGGTTTCACCGAATTTGAAGGGTTCTGCACCGGCCGTTTCCAACCGGGCACTCAATCATTTAAGTCCGCTATGTTTACCAATTTCATCACCCCGGCAAGGGCGGACGGAATTCTACCATTGGTCCGGCCCCGCAACCCGCTTTCCGTAGCGCACCCGTCATCGCAGCTTCATAAACATTCCCGATAATCCGCGTCGACGAAAACGTTTACATCGCTCCGCCAGGACGCTCCCATGACGCCGACCATCAAGGATGTCGCCGCACTCGCCGGCTTCTCGATCGCCACGGTCTCGCGCGCGATCAACGCGCCGCACACCGTCAGCCCTGCCGCGCTGGCCGCGATTCGCGCCGCGATCGAGGCGCTGCGGTTCCGCCCCAATCCGCTCGGACGACAGTTGCGTAGCGACCGCACGCAGCTGATCGGCGTCGTACTGCCGACGCTCGCGAACCCCGTATTCGCCGAATGCCTGCAGGGCATCGACGAGCGCGCGTCGCAGGCGGGCTTCAAGCTGATCGTGATGACGACCGAATACGACGCGGCGCGCGAGCGCCACGCGATCGAGACGCTGCGCGCGCAGCGCGTCGAAGGGCTGATCCTGACCGTGGCCGACGCCGACGCGCACCCGCTTCTCGACGAACTCGACCGCGACGGCCCGCTCTACATGCTGATGCACAACGACACGCCGCACCGCCCGTCGGTCGCGGTCGACAACCGCCGCGCCGCGTACGACGGCGTGCGCATGCTCATCGCGCACGGCCACCGGCGCGTGCTGATGCTGGCCGGTTCGCTCGCCGCGTCGGATCGCGCGCGGCAGCGCCATCTCGGCTACGCGCAGGCGCTGCGCGACAGCGGCCTCGCGCCGCTGCCCCCCGTCGAAATCGATTTCAACGCGCCCGAACTGCCGGCCGCCGTGCTCGCCCACCTGACGATGCACGCGTCCCACCCGACCGCGCTGTTCTGCAGCAACGACCTGCTGGCGATGGTCGTGATGCGCGGCCTGCGACGCGCGCGCTTCTCGGTGCCGGACGACATCTCGGTGCTCGGCTTCGACGGCCTTGCCGTCGGCGAACTGCTCGCTCCGCCGCTCGCGAGCGTCGCGACGCCCAACCGCGAGATCGGCCAGGCCGCGTGGCAACGCCTCGCCGAGCGCATCGGCGGCGTGAGCCATGCGCAGCCCGCGCTGACGCTGCCGCATGCGCTGCGCGAAGGCGCGACCGTCGCGGCGATCGCCAGCGCGCGCCACCTGCGTCCCGCCTGACCCCTCATGCCCCACCCTGCCCGTCACAGGAGACCTGTTGTGAACCGTAGCCTCACGCTGTTCCCGCGCCTGTCGCTCGCCGCGACCGTGCGCGCCTTCGCCGCGCCGCTCGCCTGCGCGGCCGCGCTGTTCTCGCTCGCCCCGTCCGCCGCCCACGCCGACGAAACCGCGATCTGCTACAACTGCCCGCCCGAATGGGCGGACTGGGCCGCGCAGATCGCCGCGATCAAGGACAAGACCGGCATTCGCGTGCCGTTCGACAACAAGAACTCCGGCCAGTCGATCGCGCAGCTGATCGCCGAACAGAAAAGCCCGGTCGCGGACGTCGTGTACCTCGGCGTCTCGTCGGCGTATCAAGCGAAGGACAAGGGCGTGATCGCACCGTACAAGCCCGCGCACTGGAACGACATCCCCGCGAACCTCAAGGACCCGCAAGGCTACTGGTTCACGATCCACTCCGGCACGCTCGGCTTCTTCGTCAACAAGGACGCGCTCGACGGCCGCCCGGTGCCGCGCTCGTGGGCGGATCTGCTGAAGCCCGAATACAAGGGCATGGTCGGCTACCTCGATCCGTCGAGCGCGTTCGTCGGCTACGCGGGCGCGGTGGCCGTGAACCAGGCGCTCGGCGGCAGCCTCGACAATTTCAAGCCCGGTCTCGACTGGTTCCGCAAGCTGAAGGCGAACCAGCCGATCGTGCCGAAGCAGACCGCTTACGCGCGCGTGCTGTCGGGCGAGATCCCGATCCTGCTCGACTACGACTTCGACGCGTATCGCGCGAAGTACAAGGATCATGCGAACGTCGAGTTCGTGATCCCGAAGGAAGGCACGATCGAGGTGCCGTACGTGATGAGTCTCGTCAAGGGCGCGCCGCATGACGCGAACGGCAGGAAGGTGCTCGACTTCGTGCTGTCGGACGAAGGCCAGAAGCTATGGGCGAACGCGTATCTGCGCCCGGTGCGCGCACAGGTCGTGAGCCCCGAGATCGCGGCGAAGTTCCTGCCCGCGAGCGAGTACGCGCGCGCGAAGACGGTCGACTTCGGCAAGATGGCGGCCGGCCAGCAAGCGTTCGGCTTGCAGTACCTGCAGACCATGCAGTAACGCACTGCCGTCGCACGCCCCGCCCATGACCGACCTCACTTTCCCGCTGCGCTGGCGCATCGCGCTCGTCGCGCCCGCGCTCGCGGTATTCGCCGCGTTCTGGCTGCTGCCGATGGTCTCGCTTGTCCAGGTATCGGCGAGCGGCGCATTCGTCGATACCTATGTCGCGCTGCTGGCGAACGCGCGCTACATGAAGAGCCTCGGCTCGACGGTCGCGCTGTCCGCGGCCGTCACGCTGGCGACGCTCGCGCTGTCGACGATCTCCGGCCTGCTGCTCGCGCGCCGCGAATTCGCGGGCAAGCGGCTGCTGATCGCGCTGCTCACGTTCCCGCTCGCGTTTCCGGGGGTCGTGGTCGGCTTCATGGTCATCATGCTGGCGGGCCGCCAGGGCCTGATCGGCATGCTGTCGGCGAAGCTGACCGGCGACAAGTGGGTGTTCGCGTATTCGGTCGCGGGCCTGTTCGTCGGCTATCTGTATTTCTCGATTCCGCGCGTGGTCGTCACGGTGATCGCCGCGGCCTCGAAGCTCGACGCCTCGCTGGAGGAAGCCGCACGTTCGCTCGGCGCGTCGCCGTGGCGGATCCTGCGCGACATCGTACTGCCCGCGCTCGCGCCGGGCCTGATCGCGGCCGGCGCGATCTGCTTCGCGACCGCGATGGGCGCGTTCGGCACCGCGTTCACGCTCGCGACCGACCTGAACGTGCTGCCGATGACGATCTACACGGAGTTCACGCTGAACGCGAACATCGCGACCGCGGCCGGGCTGTCGATCGTGCTCGGTCTCGTCACCTGGGCGGTGCTCGGCATCGCCCGCCACGTCACCGGCCAGACCGCGGTCGCGGCCGCCTGAGAGATTCACGTCAAGATGCGTACCGCCACCGATCCCGACACCGCCGCGCCCTCCCGGCCCGCGCCGCGCGCCGCCCTCCGCCGTACGCTCGGCGCATCCGGCGCGTGGCTCGCCGCCGCGCAGTGGAGCATCACGCTGCTGCTGTGCGCGTTCCTGATCGTGCCCGTCGTGATGTCGGTGCTCGCCGGCCTCACCGTCAACTATTTTCGCGGCCTGTCGAGCGGCCTCACGCTGCGCTGGCTCGCGCAGGTCTGGACGCAGTATCACGACTCCGTGTTCCTGTCGCTGATCATCGCCTTCGCGACGCTCGCGATCACCTTGGCGGTCGGCGTGCCCGCCGGGTATGCGCTCGCACGCAGCCGCAGCCGCGCCGCGCGCGCGATCGAGGAAATCCTCGTGCTGCCCGTCGCGCTGCCCGGCCTGGCGTCGGCGCTCGCGCTGCTGGTCGTCTACGGCGGTTTCAGCGCGTTTCGCATGAGCGCGTGGTTCATCGTCGCCGGCCACGTGGTGTTCACGCTGCCGTTCATGGTCCGCTCGGTCGCGGCCGTCGCGGCGAGCGCCGATCTGCGCACGCTCGAGGAAGGCGCGGCGAGCCTCGGCGCATCGTTCGCCACGCGCTTCGCGACGATCGTGCTGCCGAACCTGCGGCCCGGCATCGTCGCGGGCGCGCTGGCCGTGCTCACGCTGTCGATCGGCGAATTCAACCTGACCTGGATGCTGCACACGCCCGACACCAAGACGCTGCCGGTCGGCCTCGCCGATACCTACGCTTCGATGCGGCTCGAGGTCGGCAGCGCGTACACGATCCTGTTCCTGCTGATGACCCTGCCGCTCCTCGTCGCGATGCAGTGGCTCGGCGTCGATCCGTCCGGCGCGCGGCAAGGCAAGCGGCGCAAGCCCGCCGCCTGATCCCGCCATTTCGCTTCCGTCCGCCCATGAAACTCGATTCCGTCCCCATCGCGCTCACCCGCTGCGCAAAAACCTTCCGCGGCGCGCGCGTGCTCGAACCGCTCGACCTGTCGATCCGCGCCGGCGAAACCCTGGTGCTGCTCGGCCCCTCCGGCTGCGGCAAGACCACCACGCTGCGCCTGATCGCCGGGCTCGAAACGCCCGACCCCGGCGGTGCGATCGCCTTCGGCGACGACGACGTCACCGTGCTGCCGATCGAACGACGCCAGGTCGGCATGGTGTTCCAGAACTACGCGCTGTTTCCGAACCTGTCGGTGCGCGGCAACGTCGGCTACGGGCTCCGGATCCGTCGTGGGGGCCCGC
>NZ_JAWJWL010000022.1:32416-36922 GCF_034721475.1 Burkholderia alba
CCCGGCCGCGCAACGCGGCCGGGTCGACGAACTGCTGGCGATGATGCGGCTCGAAGCGCATGCCGACAAACCGATCGATCAGTTGTCGGGCGGCCAGCGGCAGCGTGTCGCGCTGGCCCGCGCGCTCGCCGTGCGGCCGCGCGTGCTGCTGCTCGACGAACCGCTGACGGCGCTCGACGCGAAGCTGCGCGACACGCTGCGCCGCGAGATGAACGCGCTGCTCCGCGAGCTGGGCGTCACGACCGTCTACGTGACGCACGACCAGGCCGAGGCGATGGAGCTGGGCGACCGGATCGTCGTGATGGGCGCGGGCCGGATCGAGCAGATCGGCACGCCGCGCGACATCTACTACCGGCCGGCGAACCGCGCGGTCGCCCAGTTCATCGGCACGCTGAACCGGCTCGCGGGCGAGTGGCGCGACGGCGCGCTGGTGACGACGGGCGGCGCCGTACCCGCCGAGCGCCCCGCCGACGAGCTGTTCTTCCGCCCCGAGGACGCGCAGCTCGCGGATCCGGCGCGCGCCGCGCTGCGCGGCGCGGTGGCCGGCTGCGCATTCCTCGGCGAGCGCACCCGCCTTACAATCGAACACGCCGCGCCCGATGCGCTCGTCATCGACGTCCCCGGCCGCATCGAACTCGCCGCCGGCACGCCCGTCGGCCTGACGATCGCCCCCGAGGGCCTGATCACGCTCGCCTGACGCGCCCCTACAAGGAATGACGATGCTGCTCGCCCACATCAGCGATCTTCACATCAAGCGCCCCGGCTCGCTCGCGTATCAGCGCGTCGACACCGCCGCGCATTTCGCGCGCTGCGTCGCGCGGCTCAACGCCCTCGACCCGCGCCCCGACGCCGTGCTCGTCACCGGCGACCTGACCGATTTCGGCCACGACGACGAATACCGGCACTTGAAGGCGCTGCTCGCGCCGCTCGAGATTCCGTACTACCTGCTGGTCGGCAACCACGACGAACGCGCGGCGTTGCGGCGCGCGTTCGGCGAGCGCGACGAACTGCAGCACGGCGAATTCGTCCAGTACGCGCTCGATCTCGGGCCGCTGCGGATCATCGCGCTGGATTCGCAGATCCCCGGCACGAGCGGCGGCACGCTGTGCGACGCGCGGCTCGCATGGCTCGCGGAGCAGCTCGACGCGGCGCGCGGCCGGCCGGTCGTGGTCGCGCTGCATCATCCGCCGTTCGCGTCGGGTATCGAACACATGGATGCGATGCGGCTCGATCCGGCGGCGGCCGGCAAGCTCGATGCGCTGCTGCGCGGCCATCCGAACGTCGAGCGCGTGCTGTGCGGGCACGTGCACCGCGCGATGTTCACGCGCTTCGGCGGCACCATCGCGGCGGCGGTGCCCGCCCCCGCGCATCAGGTCACGTTCGACCTGCGCGGCGATGCGCCGTCGTCGTTCACGATGGAAGCGCCCGCGTTCGCCATGCACCGCTATACGCCGGAAGCGGGGCTGACCACGCATCACGTCTATGTCGACGCGGGCGACGGGCCGCATCCGTTCTTCGAGCCGACGGGCGCGCTGATCGACTAGCGGCGGCGAACGCGCGGATCAACGGTGCCGGGGATGGCGTCGGATGGGGGGCTGTAGGTCGTGCCTTTCGGGGATCTCGGTGTTTCGGCGACTCGGCCGCCTCCGCCGCCTCCAGCGAGTCCGACAAATCGCGGATCTCCGGCAACGCCGGTCCGCGCCATCGAGTCGCCCCCTCGCGCCCGGCGCAACCGGCCGCCCCGCCAATCCGCCGGCGCACCGTGGCGCCGGCAGACTTCCGGTCTGTCCGGTATGATCGGCAGCCTTGGCGTTTCGCCGCACGCCGCCCCGCTCGACGCGGGCACCGGTGCGGCCCGCGCGCCGCGACTCCGTCCGACACTGCCATGCCCGCTTCCTCCGCCTCAGACTCCCCCGCCGCCGCCTCGCATCACTATTCGCGCGGCCTGCTGCTCCTGCTCGCGACCATCGCCGGCGTCTCGGTCGCGAACATCTACTACAACCAGCCGCTGCTCGACAGCTTCCGCGCGTCGTTCCCGGCCGGCGCGTCGTGGATCGGCGCGGTGCCGACCGCAACCCAGCTCGGCTACGCGGCGGGCATGCTGCTGCTCGCGCCGCTCGGCGACCGCTTCGACCGGCGCCTGCTGATCCTGCTGCAGATCGCGGGCCTGTCGATCGCGCTGATCGTCGCCGCCGCCGCGCCGACGCTGTCGGTGCTCGCGCTGGCGAGTCTCGCGATCGGCATCCTGGCGACCATCGCACAGCAGGCCGTGCCGTTCGCCGCCGAAATCGCGCCGCCGCACGAGCGCGGACAAGCGGTCGGCACCGTGATGAGCGGCCTGCTGCTCGGCATCCTGCTCGCGCGCACCGCGGCCGGCTTCGTCGCCGAGTATTTCGGCTGGCGCGCGGTGTTCGGCGCGTCGGTCGCCGCGCTGATGGTGCTCGCCGCGGTCGTCGTCGCGCGGCTGCCGCGCAGCACGCCGACATCGTCGCTGCCCTACGGCAAGCTGCTCGCGTCGCTGTGGCACCTCGCGGTCGAATTGCGCGGATTGCGCGAGGCCTCGCTGACGGGCGCCGCGATCTTCGCGGCGTTCAGCGCATTCTGGCCGGCCCTCACCCTGCTGCTCGCGGGCGCGCCGTTCCACTTCGGCCCGCAGGTGGCGGGCCTGTTCGGCGTCGTCGGCGCGGCCGGCGCGCTGGCCGCGCCCTACGCCGGCCGGTTCGCCGACAAGCGCGGCCCGCGCGCGATCATCACGCTCGCGATCGCGCTGGTCGGGTTGTCGTTCGTGATCTTCGCGTTCTCGGGAGCCAGCATCGCCGGGCTCGTGATCGGCGTGATCGTGCTCGACGTCGGCGTGCAGGCCGCGCAAATCTCCAACCAGTCCCGAATCTATGCGCTGAAGCCCGACGCGCGCAGCCGCGTGAATACCGTCTACATGGTCTGCTATTTCATCGGCGGCGCGCTCGGATCGTCGGCCGGCGTGATGGCGTGGCGCGTCGCGGGCTGGACCGGGGTCTGCGCGGTCGGCGTCGCGTTCTCGCTGCTCGCCGCGCTCTGCCATTCCCGCGGCCGCGCAACGACGGCCTAGAGGCCGGCGCCGGCAGCCAGGGGCGCCGAGTACGATATCCGGCCGCATGATGCACAAGGCCCGTTCGCCGAACCGGCGAACGGGCCTTGTTTTTACCGCGCCCGGGAGCGGCGCACGCGGCTACGACACTTGCTTGCGCGCCGGGTCGAACACGAACGACAGCCCGACGCTGCCGAGAATCGCGACAGTCGCGACGACGGTCGCCATGGTCACCGGCTCGCCGAGCAGCAACGCGCCGAGCGCCACGGCGACGACGGGATTCACGTACATGCAGCTGCTCGCGATGATCGGGCTGGTATGGCGGATCAGGTAGCCGTAGGCCACATACGCGACCATCGTACCGGCGATCATCAGATAGAGGAACGCGACGGCCGGCAGGAACGCGATCTGCTCGATGCGCTCGCCGAGGAACCACGCGACGAGCGTCGACGCCAGTCCGCCGAGCCCGATCTGCAGCGCGGTCGACAGGAACAGGTCGGACGGCAGCTTGAGGCGCGCGGCCAGATGCGCGCCGCCCGCCCAGAACAGCGCGCCGGCCAGCACGGTGATGCTGCCGAGCGTCGAGCCGGCCGATGCCGGTCCGCCCGAATTCAGCACCACGATGCCGACCATGCCGAGCGCGACGGCCGCCCATTCGCCCTTCGAGATCGGCCGCCCCGCCACCGCCGCGATCACCGTCGCGAACAGCGGCACGGTGGCGACCATCACGGCCGCCGAACCGCTGCTGACCGTGCGCATGCCGAGCGCGATCAGCCCGGACGACAGCGCGACGAGCATCGTGCCGACGATCGCCGCGTTGCGGATCTCGACCAGCGACGGCCACGCCGGCCTGCGCCGCACCGCGAACACGAACAGCCCGATGCCCGCCAGCAGATTGCGCAGTCCGGACAGCAGGAGCGGCGCAAACGAGCCGAGCGCGACGTGCAGCGCGAGGTAGGTCGAACCCCACACGATGTAGATGAACGTGAGCGCCAGCGCGATGCGGCCGCCGCGGCTTTGCGGCAAGCGGATCGGATAGCGCCCGAAGAAGGCGAGCAAGCGGTCGAACGGCGTCATCGATCAGCCTGCCTGCGCGGCGGCTCGCGGGCCTGGAACGGAAGGAGCAGAATGTCCGGAAAGCGGCGCCCGCGCGGTCGGGGCGGCGGAGGAAGGCGTGCGGAACGGCATGTCGAGGCGTGCGGCGACGGAAATGAACCGGAGGGTTTCGGGTGGATCTGGACTACACCGTGCGCCGTTGCGATCGCGCACCGACTGCATTATGCATTAAGGAATGTAAGGCGAATCTCGAGCGCGTCCGAAAGCGTTCGCGGTGACGTTTCGGCGCGACATCTGTGCGCCCGGGGCGGCCTGTCGCGCCTCTCGCGCGCCGCCCTTTCCAGCCTGTCGGGACGCGCGGCGCCGCCGGGGGGGGCGCGGGG